>NZ_JBKVCH010000035.1:0-1666 GCF_046966505.1 Zhenhengia sp. | reverse complement strand
CTTCATTGACTATAGAATCTTTCAGGTCTACTCCATCTATATCCACACCAAAGATACCATCCCCTAACATAAAACCTAAGCCATCATAATGCGCTACGACACGCATAGCTGTATCATAATCACTCCATGTGCTAGGGTTATTACTTTGGGCCATGCCACCCGTTCTAGCATTAAAGGGTTTTTTAGTGTATTTACCTGTCTTTTCATCTAAGAACATTCTGTACAATACCCATCTGTTCATTTCTTTAAGTTCTTGTGGCACATCACTATAACGCACTCTCTCATCTCCTTTCTAGCTGTTTTCTAGAATGGTAAAGAATCATCTTCCCAATCTATCTGAGTCTCTACTACAGGTGTAGCTTGCTTTTTAAGTAGTACTGGCTTTGGAATAAGAGCAGTCTTGACACTTTCTGTATCTGTTGTATAGCGTAGTGTGGTAAAGAACCCAGTATTACCTTCAATCTCATATTCTTTCTCACCAAAAATGCCACCAAAGAGTTTGGCCCTCAGGTTGTGCTCATTCCAGTCCCACTTATAGCCTGTATTGCTCTTTTCAATGTGGTGAATAAAAGTCTTGAAGTTCTTTTTAATTCGCTCATCCTTTTCACTTCCATCATCTTTAGGACAAGTTAGTCTATAGGTTCCCTTCCATTTCTTATCCCCTTTTTGCTTCTCATATTGCTCTAAATAGAAGTTCTTATATGGGCCTTCTGCAATATCAAAATGAATCACTACCACATTCCCCCAGCCATAAACCTCTTCATTTGCATCTATAATCTTACAAACATAGCCTCCTACAGGAAGCTTTCTTTTTTCTCCTCTAACTTGTGTTGTTTCGTATCCATTCCATTTTTTCATTTTTATATTTCTCCTTTTTTTAGTAATTCTCTTAATGTATAAATGAGTGTCTTGTATATAAAGTCACCACTATAAGTGCTGTCTTTTAAAAAAGTAACTTTCAAATCATATCGAGCTTCAAATACTTTAAGGGTAGCATTGAATGAATTAGGTAAATACTTTGTATTGTAGTTATGCAATAAGATATCTTCATAACTAGCATTTTCTATAAGTAGGTGCAAACATCCTCTCGCTCTTAGGAATTCCTTTTCAATACGTTCTCTACTCTGCGTGAAGTTACCACTTAATTCATTAAGATTAGCTTTTCTTTCAATCGTGCATATATCTTGCAAATAGAAAGCTCTATTCCAATGTGGAAGCTGTACTTTTAATGTGTAGTCACCAAAATCCAGTTTTTCACATACGTACTTAATCTTGTGTGCTTCAAAGTATTCAATAATATGCTTACACCTCTGTTCCCTCGTATCAATTACCACAATAGCCTCTTTTAAGATTTCTTTGATTTCCTTATCCGAGTACCTAAACATCTAAAACTCCTCTAAGACACGCAATACTGGCACAATATCGTTCTCTATCTCATCCTCTTCAAAGGCTCCAAAAGGCGTCTTGGCTGTAGAGTTCTTGCTGTGGGTTTCAAAAATGTATCTGCCATCCTTGCATTTTGCTAATAGAACCACATTGAACTTAGATTCAGGAACCAACTTGTTCAGTTTCTTTCCTGTGGTCTTCATCCTTGTCCACATATAGCCATCCTCTGTGCGTTCTGTTTCACTATGAGCTGTGTAGATAATTGTTAGGTCATCTCTAA
>NZ_JBKVCH010000034.1:0-2433 GCF_046966505.1 Zhenhengia sp. | reverse complement strand
TCTATTGGGATAGCGTTAATAAGACAGAGGTTAATGAAATCTCCGATATGCTTGGGATGGATTCTATCTTCTATGAAATTATGGGAGATGCCCTATTCGGTATAGGCGGTTCACCAAGTTATGATGTAGCTATTCAATCTAAGAAATCCAAAATTACTGAGAAAATTGAAGCCATGAAAACACTTCTAAGCTCTGACCAAGTTAAAGATAATGTAGGCCCTAAATTTACACAAATCGAAGAAGAAAAATATGCCTTCCCTGTTGGAACAGACTTATCTACTATAGATTTCCTCTCTAACTTTGAGGCAACAGATAATCTAGATGGTTCTTTAGATGTAAGTAAGGCACAAGTAGACTATACAGCAGTAGATACCCATATAGCTGGCATCTATGAAGAAGGCTTAAAAGTAAGTATCAAAGATAGCTCAGATAACACAGGTACTGGCAAGTATAGGGTAGTTATTTATGATCCAACTAATCAGGCACCTCCTATCTTAACTCTAAAAGCAGAATATCCAGCTCTTAAGATTGACCAAGACGCTTCTACCATCCAATGGAAGAATAATTTCATTGACCAATTAACAGATGCTACAGGCCTTCCTTTAGATGATGTAACTGCTGACCTGAGCCAATTAGATACCTCAACAGCAGGCACCTACCCTGTCACACTTACTGCAACAGACTACTTAGGTCATACAACAGATGTAGAGTTAGAGGTTACTGTAGAATAAATAAATACAGACACCAAAAAGGTTCTTAGATGTAATGCATCTAAGAACCTTTTTGAGATTTAAATATAATTTAAATACTTTTTTCATTGCATATATTCTAGAAATCTGCTGCGTCAATTCCTCTTGATCATAATGAATACCCTCATACACAGCTTATAAGTTCTCCCTTTGCCTTAGAAGCATAATCCCTCCTACTGCATCTAAAAAATGATTACCATACCTATCCTCTTTTTAATCTTACTGATTTCTTCCTCTTATCATTTGTTTAAATTTTTATATTCATTATACACCAGTCACCCTTCAATTTGAATTGTGTCTGATGATTTATAGTTTTAATACTAACATATCATTTTTAGATTTAGAATATACATCTTCTAGATGAAGATAGGAGAAGTCGATTTTAAATTTGTCATACACTATATTATTTGTGCATACATTTAAATAAAGATCTTCCTTACTAAAGATAACAGAGAAAAATATCATCTTATTTTTAGAAGGAGGAATATTATGTTTTATATTCGTAATATGAATGACTCAAGCTATGAAGCAAGTGTGGGCATGCTTGCCCAAGAATTAGGTTACAACTCTGAACGCCAACTCCTGGATGAGCTTACCACCCTACCTTCACCTTGTTACAAGTTGGAAGTTAGATGTGTAACATCTCCCCAATCAGGCAGTTCTAATCCTAATCGTATAAAGAATATCTTAGGATTTTATACTTATAAAGATGCTTCTGCAATTCTATCTAGACTTATGCATCCCGAGAACTTTTTTATTTCAAATATTGATAAAGGAGAGAATAAATAATGAGTACAATTAAAAAGAGCCTCTTGATTGATCAAGAGGCTGATACCATCATTAAATTTGTAGTTGCTGAAAATGAAAAACGCGGTTTCAAATTAACACAAGGTGAAGCCATTAGTCATTTTATCAAATTAGCTTTCTCAATGGAAAAAATGGACTTTATGGCAGGAGATTCTATCCAAAATATTCTTATGGATCTTATTTGTCATAAGCATCTTAGTTTTGAGTATGAAAAACTTATCTTAGCTACACTAAAAGGGGATCCTCCAGATGTGCCCCCTTTAGATATAAACAGATACTATCAGATGGGTGAAGAACTTTATGATATACTTCAGAACAAAGAAGATATCTTTTTAGGCCAAGTAGAACCTTACCATCAAGAGATTTTATCACTCTTTCGAAAAGAAATTTTTATGGAAATTTGGAAATTCAGTATTTGCCTTATCAATAATGATTTCGAGTCTTACCCTGCGCTTAAAGATCATCTTATTGATGCTATCATTATGAGAAATCCACTTAAAGATATGCTAAAAGATTACCTCCTTAATCTAGAGACGGAGATCCCCTCTTCTCCTCTTGATACAGTTACATTCGAACAATATTACATGGATTTCACAGAAAACTTAGCACAAGAAGAGGGTGAAAACTACATCCATGAAGCGTACATTGAGTGCTTAGCATTTATCAAGCAAAACACTCAAGAGATTTTTCAAAAAGCTTGGAACCTCGCTTTAGAAGAAATACGTATTGAGAAAGAGTTTGAGAAAGGAAAAAGTCCTGAAGAATTAGCTCAACAAGCCTTTAAAATACTATTTGCACGTAACTGCTAACCCCCATTTAAATGTAAGCGATTAATTAGAAGGTGTCCAAAAATAAAAATCGTACAATTAGAGTTGGA
>NZ_JBKVCH010000033.1:0-3480 GCF_046966505.1 Zhenhengia sp. | reverse complement strand
TCATTTGTAAAGGCACTAAGCCACAGGGAGCTTGCAGAAAAGGCAACTTTGAGTGCTACGAGAAAGGGCGATTCTTTACAGTAACAGGGAAGGTGATTGAGCCTTATACCACACTTAGGGATTGTACAGAGAGCATTAAGCCTCTCTATGAGAAGTACTTGAAAGCCCAAGAACCTAAAAGGATTTCTACCACACAACTAGTTTATAGCCAAGTTCAAGCCCTTTCAGACAGTGAAGTCCTCGAGAAGGCACGTAAACAGGCCAAATTTAATACGCTCTATTACTATGGGTGGGGAAGTGGAGATGCTTCAAGGGATGATATGGCACTTGTAGACTATCTTATCTTCTGGACAGGTGGTAATACCACACAGATTGATAGACTCTTTAGAGACAGTGCGTTGATGAGGCCTAAATGGGACAGGAGGCAAAGTGGTTCCACGTACGGTGAATTAACTATCAGAAAATGCATGAGAACATACAATGGGGATTATTATAATCCACATCATTATAAAGAGGAGGCGAGATAGTGGAACAAGAGGAGATAAAGCCTGAATTATCAAGGTTAGATTTTAACGAGGATAAAACGTACATCTTTTTAGATATACAGGATAAAGCTGAGAGAGATAAAAATTACAAGCTTCTATTGGAGGAAGCTATAAGAAGGGGGGAAGAGGAAGTATTTAAAAGCAAGGCAGAAGAGATAAACAGAAAGTTTAACCCCTATTCTGCCCCATACCTAGTGCCTAATAAGCATGGGAAATTAGTGGTTAATACAAGTCTATTGGCTGAGTATATCAGGAATAACAGCCATTATTATATTGTTAAAAAACAAGGGAGTGAAACATTCTTTATTTATTGGTATGAAGAAGGGTATTACAAGCATATGTCGGCTGGTGAAGTAAAAGCCAAAATTAAAGAATACATTCCTCTTGAAATACGTAGACCTACAGTATGGGAGGATACCTATAAGGATTTAGTGTCCACTAACAACTTTATTAGTTATGATCAATTAAATACTTATGAGCACCTCATTAATTTCAAAAATGGTATTTTAGATACTCAAACATGGCAACTCATTAAACACAGTCCACAATACAATCATACTTATCAAATCCAATATAACTACAATGAAAAGGCAGAAGAACCTAAAATATGGAAGCAATTTGTAGCAACGCTTGTATCAGGCGATACGGATTCAGCATATAGTTTACAGGAATGGATGGGGCTAAATATTTCTAATTATAATGCAAACCTATGTAAGAAGTCAGTTGCACTTTGTGGGGCTGTAGGGAATACAGGTAAATCAAAATTGCTGAAGATGTTAGCTCAAATAATAGGTATTCATAATATATGTAGTAAATCTATTCAAGACTTATCAGCTCGCTTTGGAGCTGGAGCATTATATGGCAAAAAGTGCGTGCTTATTGATGACCAAAAGGCTGCGAATATTGAAGATGGAAGTACATTTAAAGCCATAACCGGTGATGGCATTATTGAAGCAGAGTTAAAAGGGAAAGATCCGTTTTCTTTTGCATTTAAAGGGGGTATAACTTTTACGTGCAATGAAATGCCCTATATTAAGGATGATAAAGGAAGTCATATGTTTGAACGGTTTCTCATTATACCTTGTAACAATGTAATACCCAAGGAAAAAAGGGATAATAGACTTTTTGAAAAGATGGAAAAGGAAATAGAAGGTATCATTCTTTGGGCATTGAAAGGACTAAAAAGGCTTATGAACAATAGCTTTGTATTAACTGAGAGTGAAAGGAGTAAAGAAGCTAATAAGCAATATAGAGTGAGCAATGACAGCTTATTTAGATTTATTAATGAGTACTGCATTATAACAGGTGACAAGAGGGATAAAATCGCAAAACCTGAGTTTGAAGAAAGATATATTTCCTTTTGTATTGCCAATGGCATTAATGGATTGGATAAGAAAAATATAGTAGATAGAGCAGAAAAGAATGGAGTAATTTGCAATAAGTACAATGGCTACTATCATTATAGAGGGATAAGGTATAAGGATGGATTTTAGGGCATGGTAGGGCAAAGTAGGGAAAGAAAATTCCCCAAGCAATCCTTTGACTATCAAGCGTTATAAGGTTTTAGGGAATATAGAACTCTATATTAATATAAAAAATAATAATAGAGATGTAATAAATATATATAAGAACTTCAGAAAAGATGCCCTATTTGCCCTAAGGTAGTGGAGGGCATGAGCCTCAATGGATAGAGAGGATAAATAGAAAAATACTGATTTCCCCAAATGCCCTAAAAGTAGCCGATAGCTTCAAGGAGAGAATAGAGGGGTAAGTGTGGTTAAAAATAAAAGATTAATGGAGAGGAAGATTTAGCGTGATAAATAGACTTAACTTTGAAGGATATATAGAGAAGATAATCTTTAGAAATAGTCAGGTAGTAAAGTTTACTGTGGTTAATCAGGTAAAAGGTAAGACTAAAAAGATTACAGCAACCTTATTTAATAGCGATGACTTGGTGATGTTATTTAATAGTGTGGATAATTTATTAGGAAGACTTGTAGTAGTAGTGGGTGAAATATATGAGCAAAACTATAAGGATAAGAAGACCAATGAATGGATTAATACTTATTGTGTGCAAGTAGATAAAATAGTAGAAAGGTAACATTCTATCACTTGATTCATTGAAGGAGAGGAGATTTGGTATGGACATAAAAACACTTGATAGATTGGCAAAGAATAATAGACCCATAAGACAGAAGATAACACTACAGGAGAGATGCTATTATGTTGCTATGAGGGGGTTATATAGCCAATATAAATCAGGGGAGATTGATCTAGCACAGGCTGAGCACGATAAGGAAGTAGTAGAAGATGCTTTGTACCTATGCAAGAGCAATAAAACCAGCAACAAGCAAGTCATACACTTGAACAAAGAGGCTGTGGTTAATGCAGTCCTATTGGAACTTGGAAGGTATGTTTCTTGTGGTGCAACTTATCAGGAAAGAGAAAAGGCCTATCCAAGACTTCTATTTGAGAAGCGTATTATAGAAGTTATAGACAAGGCTTACGAGGCATAAATAATTTTGACAGCATAGGAGGGACAGCGTGAAAGAAAGTGATTATAAAAAGGTAGAAAGCATCTTATATGAAGTGCCCCGACTAAAGGCTGAGATAGCCAACCTACAAATAGATTTAGAAGAAATACAAGAGATAATAGGCATCAGAGGAGCAAGCCCTAATGAGAAAGCTGGAAGTGCTACTTATGCCTTTAGTAGTAGTGTGGAAGATGAAGTGATTAATAGAGAGGAAAGATTAGAGGAGAAGGTTCATGGTCTTAAAGAAGCCATAAGGCGCCGAGAAAGGCAAGTAAGAAAGGTGGAGAATGCCTTAAAGGTACTAAATGAAAAGGAATTATTGCTAGTAGAAATGCGTTATTTCAATCATTACTCCATTAATAGGGTGTGTGAAATACTCGATATTACAACACCTACGTTTA
>NZ_JBKVCH010000032.1:0-3993 GCF_046966505.1 Zhenhengia sp. | reverse complement strand
CGGCCGATGGTACTTGGCTGGAGACGGCCTGGGAGAGTAGGTGGTTGCCAAATTTTTAATATCGCGGAGTGGAGCAGTTGGTAGCTCGTCGGGCTCATAACCCGAAGGTCATAGGTTCAAGTCCTGTTTCCGCAATGGATAAAAGTCCTAGAAATTTTGAAAAATTTCTAGGACTTTTTTGTATTATAAATTTATTTGACAATCTTTATGGTATAATTTAATACATAATCATATAAGTAAGGGGGATTAGAAATATGAGAATAGGAAAAAACAACACATTTATTATGATTGGGGATTCAGTAACAGATTGTGGGAGAAAAAGGCCCGAAGGTGAAGATATTAGTACAGGTACAGGTTGGGGAGATGGCTATGTAAATTTAGTCAGAGGTCAGTTAGGTGCAGTTTATCCAGAATATAATATTAGAGTAATTAACAAGGGGAATTCAGGAGAACAATCAGGAGACCTTTTACCAAGATGGAAAGAAGATGTACTTGATTATGAACCAGAATGGGTAAGCATTCTAATTGGTATAAATGATGTATGGCGTATGTTTGATTCAAGTAATATAGTAGAAAGTCATGGAGATCAAGGTATTTATGAGCATAACTTACGTACGATTATAGAAAAAACTTTACCTATTACAAAGAATATTATTTTGATGGCACCTTATTTTATAGAAAATAGTAAACAGGATGCTATGAGAAAAGAAATGGATGCTTATGGCCTAATATGCAAAAAGTTAGCTGAGGAATATGGATTATTTTTTATAGACTTACAAGCGGCTTTTGACAAGGTACTTGAAAGTGTACATCCAATGTATTTTGGATGGGATCGTATTCATCCTAATACAATAGGGCATACATTAATTGCGAATAAGATATTAGAAGTTATTGAGGCATAAATATTTTAGAACTAAAACACCTAACTATTTTTTAATAGTTAGGTGTTTTTTATTTAATAAGGTTGAGATAAAAATTCTTCTTTATATTGTGTAGGAGTAATACGGAAGCAGCGTTTAAATTCAGCACAGAAGTAGGAGGAATCTTTATAACCACAAAGGTAGCTAATTTCTTTTATAGTCATATGAGGATAGGCTGTAATAAGTTCTTGAGCTTTAAACATACGTAGCTTAATAAGGTACTTAATAGGTGAGATTTGATAGTCTTTTTTAAACTGGCGGCATAAATAGGAAGGTGAAACATTAATAAGAGAGGCTAAAAAATCGATAGATAAATCTTCGTCTAAATGTGCCGTCATATAGTTAATAACAGGGTTTAATAGTTGGGGGCGAGAGTCTGGATGAATAGCCGGCCATTTTAATGCAATAATTTCTAAAATTAATCGATATAAAATATGAGAACCTTGTAATTGGTTATAGGTAGAGTCTTGAGATAAGGCTATTACTGCTTGTTCAAAAATAGGTATATTATAGATACAGCTTGTGCGGCAAAAATTTCTCTGACTCAAGAAGATATCCAAATTATGAATGAGGCTATTACAAAGATAGGAGCTTAATGAAATGGAAAAAACATATCACCTTTCACCTACTGCAAGATTTTTGAAAAAGCATGGTATGGAGTCAGCAGCTTTATTTTATCAAAGTTTAAATGAAACAATAGAAAGACGTGCAGGAAGAGTAATACGTTTTCATTTAGAAAATATAGATGTTCCAACCTACACAGAAGGACAGAGATTATTTGCTACTTATAAAGATGAAATTAGTACAGGAAGAAAAAATGATGATCTTTATGACTATGGATGTATGGTAGATTGGAATGGCGTTTGTTATGTGAATGAGCAAAAGTTTAGGAGGCTTTTTAATCAGGTAGAAAATGAGCAAGAACATTATATTGTAAATTATGTTCTTGAGAATGCACGTCGTATGTATACTATTCCTACGCATATAAGATATGACCATGGAGGGTGGCATCATACGATAGACTTTCATACACTATTTGCTAAAGGGTTAAGAGGATATAAAGATGATATAGTAGAAGAACTTTCAAAGGATATTACAGAAGAGAAAAGACAGTTTTTATTAGGAATGCAGGATACTGTAGAAGGCTTAATCCAATATGTAGAGCGTTATAAGGTAAACTTAAAAGAACAATACGCCAAAAATCCTGAAGATAAAGCTTTAGAAAGCTTAATTATAGCCCTTGAACGTGTCCCAATTGAACCGCCTGTTCATTTTTATGAGGCTTTTGTAATGCTACAAGCGGGAATCTATCTAAGTAATTGTTTTGAGACAGGAAGAATAGATCATTTACTTTATCCTTATTATAAGAAAGATTTAGAGAGAGGCAAAACATCAGAAGAGACGGCCTATAGCTTATTTAGGGAACTTTTTGAGGATATTGAAAAAAGGTTAGGGCATCCTAGCGCAGTGCATGTAACAATAGGAGGAACAGACAGAGAAGGAAAGGCAAGCTATAATAGCCTTACAAAGATAGCCATTAAAGCTATAAGAGGACTGCGTACACCTAATGTTACCTTAAGGGTTAGAGAAGATATGCCTCAAGATATATGGGAAGAGTACTTAGAGAATATAGGTAAAGGTTATGGGCAACCAGCTATTGCAAATGAAAAAGTTTTCTTACAAGGTCTTATAAATCAATATAATGTACCCTTTAAAGATGCCATAAACTATGTATTTGGTGGATGCTCAGAAGTACTTATCCAGGGAAAAACCATGTGTGACTCTACATGGGTATCTTATAATATGCTAGATGTTTTTGAAGACACATTCCATACTCAATTTATAAGATGTGAAAGCTTTGAGACATTCTATAATCAATTTAAGAAACATCTTCATTTAACTATTCAAGATATGGGGGAGCAAATCAACTTAAGACAGCATACAGAAGGTTTACACACGCCAACACCTATAAAGAGCTTATTAACAGGAGACTGTATCAAGGAAGGTAAAAGTGTCTTAGGTGGTGGGGCATGCTATAACTTTGATTCTACTAATATCTATGGTAGTACCAATACAATTAATGCACTTTATGCTATTAAGGAGTTTTATGCAGATAAGTTTGGTGTATTATCTAGAGAAAGCTTTTTGGATAGCTTTATAAAAAATTATGAAGATAATAAAGGGATCTATACAAAATGTAATGAGGTTTGTAAATTTGGAAATTACAATGAAGAAATAAATAAGTTGGCAGAAGACTTAATGGGCTTTGTATTTGATGAAATGAAAAAGCTAGTAGGTTATAGAAAGCAAGGACAATTTATGCCTGCTATCATTGCATGGACAGACTGGATTAGCAATGGTCAAAAGATAGGGGCAACGCCAGATGGAAGAAAAAGAAGTGAGCCTTTAGCAGATAGTGCAGGGGCTATGCAAGGAACGGATAGGGAAGGGCCTACTTCCTTACTAGGGGCAACAATGTCTATACCACAAAAAGATTGTATAGGAACATGTATTGTGAATCTTAGGCTAGATCCGAAAATATTTAAAACAGTAGAAGGCAGACAGAAAGTGAAAGCGTTACTAGAGACTTATTTTGCAGGAGGAGGAAATCAACTACAAATTAATGTAGTAGATAAAGAGATTCTAGAAGAAGCAATGGAAGCGCCAGAAAAACATAGAGATATTATTGTTAGAGTAGGTGGATTCTCTGATAACTTTGTGTTACTAGATTCAAAAATTCAAAAAGAAATAATAAAACGTACGCAGTATAGTTAATAAAAAATGGTTACAGCAAAAGTATTGAGTAGAGATACTCTATAGTATTCTACTCAATGCTTAGATTTAACATAGAAGAAATAAGGTCAAATAAAAGGAAGAAAGGGACGTAAGTGTGCATAAGTTTGTGGGTAACTTGCATATATCTGGGGATATGATGGTGATAAGTCGAAAAACCTAAAATAAAGGAAAAAAGTTAAGAAATAGTGTTGACTTATGCAAGGTTATGGTGCATAATAAATCAAGTCAGCAGGGCACAGCGCCACTGACACACAGGGCTGAGGCCTTGATAAATAAG
>NZ_JBKVCH010000031.1:0-5209 GCF_046966505.1 Zhenhengia sp. | reverse complement strand
TGGTACTTGGCTGGAGACGGCCCGGGAGAGTAGGTGGTTGCCAAATTTTTAATATCGCGGAGTGGAGCAGTTGGTAGCTCGTCGGGCTCATAACCCGAAGGTCATAGGTTCAAGTCCTGTCTCCGCAATGGATAAAAGTCCCAGAAGCTTTTGATTGCAAAAGTTGCTGGGGCTTTTTTGTTTTGTTATTTCACAATGGTTATTAAAATGATAAGAGCATATCATACCAACATGTACTACTACTAAAAAGGTGAGGTTATTTCAAAGTTAGAAATAACCTCACCTTTTTAATCTTCTTTAGCCCATTCTCTAGTGCATTTGATAGCTTTATGCCACCCTTTAAGTAGAAATTCACGTTTGGAAGATTCCATTTTTGGAGTAAAACTCTTTGAAAGGGCCCAGTTGGTGCTAATGTCTTCTTGATCTTTCCAATAACCTACAGCGAGACCTGCTAAATAGGCTGCACCTAGGGCAGTAGTTTCAATAACTTCTGGTCTATCTACCTTTGCACCAAGTATATCTGACTGGAATTGCATAAGGAAGTTATTAGCACATGCACCGCCATCTACTTTAAGTGCTTTAAGTGAGATACCAGAGTCCTCTTGCATAGCCATAAGCACGTCATAAGTCTGATAAGCTAATGATTCTAAAGTCGCTCTAATAAAATGTTCTTTCTTAACACCACGTGTAAGGCCTAATATAGTACCTCTTGCATACTGGTCCCAATAAGGTGCTCCAAGCCCTGTAAAGGCAGGAACGATATAAACACCATTGGAATCTGGGACAGAATTGGCATAAGTCTCAGTATGTGCAGCATGGTCTATCATACGAAGCTCATCACGTAACCATTGAATAGCAGCACCTGCAATAAATACACTACCTTCTAAAGCATATTCAACTTTATTATCTATACCCCAGGCGATGGTAGTAAGTAGGCCTTTATGAGAGAGGATAGCTTTTTCACCTGTATTCATAAGAAGAAAGCATCCTGTGCCATAAGTGTTTTTAGCTGTGCCAGGAGTATGGCAAACCTGACCAAACAAGGCAGCTTGCTGATCCCCAGCAGCACCACTAATAGGAATTTCTCCGCCCAGCAGAGTAGCATTGGTATGTCCATATACACAGCTTGATGGTTTAACTTGAGGGAGCATACTAGTTGGAATATCTAATCTAGTGAGTATTTCCTCATCCCATTTAAGGGTATGAATATTAAAGAGCATTGTCCTAGAAGCATTAGAGTAATCTGTTACGTGTACTTTACCTTTTGTAAGATTCCAGATAAGCCAGGTATCTATTGTACCAAAGAGGAGCTGGCCTTTTAATGCTTTTTCCCTAGCGCCTTCCACATGATCTAAAATCCATTTAATTTTAGTTGCTGAAAAATAAGCATCTATAATAAGCCCAGTTTTTTCTTTAATAATCTGATCAAAGCCTTCTTCTTTTAAGACATCACATATATCAGAGGTTCTACGACATTGCCATACAATAGCATTATAAATAGGTTTACCTGTTGTTTTATCCCATATTACTGTTGTTTCACGCTGATTGGTAATACCTATAGCGGCAATATCACTGGCAGTAGCATTAATTTTTTGCATAGCTTCAGTAGCTACACTTATTTGGGTAAACCAAATTTCCATAGGATCATGTTCTACCCATCCAGCTTTAGGATAAATTTGTGTAAATTCTTTTTGAGCTACACTTTCGATTAGACCATTTTTATTAAATAAAATACATCTGGAGCTTGTAGTACCTTGGTCTAATGACATAATGTATTTTGACATAAATAAAATACCCCCTCATTCATCTATAACTTTATTCTAGCATACTACCATGTAAAGATTTAGGGTGTTTTTGAAACACTTTGAGTCGCAATAAGGCTAATGCCTGTATGAGCTAAGTCTTTGCAGATAATATCCCCTAAATTAATAGGTGCCCGCACTTTTAGTTTTTTAATAGCCTCCATACAGGGCATAATCATTTCTTTAGGAATAGGCTTTGCGGTCTTAACAGCTACCCTAGGGAGAATACCATTTATAACAGGTATAGTAGAAGTTAAAAGGCGTGTTGGATGAATGCATTCTTCTTTTGCATACTCTCGGCCAATTTTGCAGGAGTTACCTGTAACAGTTATGACCTGATTATTTTCTAAAGTAGCTGTAAGTAGGCAGCCTAAAGGGCAGCAGGTACAAGTAAGTTCAACTTTATGCATCTTCTAACTCCTTTCTATTTTGAGGGTGATGGACTTAAGATTAGGGTGAGATGTAAATAAATCTGGTGTAAGGATAAAGTTTTCCATTTCACCAGGAGTAAAAATACGTTTTTTCTTTCTCAGAACTAGTGTGTCATCAAAATAGAGACACTTATAAGCATTTTTATAAACTTTATTCACTCTAAATCTTAAAGTAATAGGTTCTATAGGAGCTGGTTGAATGAACTGAGGAATACAGTAACGTATACCTTCTTCAGTGAATATAGAAATAGGGTTATTTGCATCTGGAGTATCTTCAAGAATATAGTCAGCAGCCTTCTCGCCTGCAAGAGAGCTTTCTTCAGAAACATAGTCTACAAGGTCATGAACATGAAGTACATTACCACAGGCAAAGATACCAGGCGTACTTGTTTCAAGTGTATCTGTAACAACAGGACCACCTGTAATAGGTGAGAGATTAACCTTGGCCTGACGAGAAAGTTCATTTTCAGGGAGGAGCCCTACAGAAAGAAGTAGTAAATCGCAGGGGATAAAAGTTGTTGTAGAACGGATAGGTTGTCTATTAGCATCAACTTCAGCAACAGTAACACCTTCTATTTGATCATGACCATGAATTTCAATAACTGTATGATTAAGCTTAAGAGGAATTTGATAATCATCTAGGCACTGAACAATATTACGTTTAAGTCCACTAGAGAAAGGCATAATTTCTATAACAGCTTGAACATGGGCACCTTCTAAAGTCATACGTCTTGCCATAATAAGTCCAATATCGCCTGAACCAAGTATAACGACTTCCTTACCAGGGAGAATTCCCTTCATATTGACCAATTTTTGTGCCGTGCCAGCAGTTAGAATACCTTTGCACCTAGAGCCTGGGATAGTAAGAGCACCTCTAGGTCTTTCTCTACATCCCATAGCGAGAATAATAGCTTTTGCTTTAAGCGTAAGAAGACCATAAGAAGGACTTAATGCTGTAAGCTCCTTATTAGGAGTAATAGAAGTAACAGTTGTACTGAGTAGATAAGGAATATGAGCCTTTTGAACACTACGGATAAAGCGTTCTGCATATTCAGGACCTGTAAGTTCTTCTTTAAAGGTATGAAGGCCGAAGCCGCTATGAATGCACTGATTTAAAATCCCCCCTAGATAAGGTTCTCTTTCTATAATAAGTAAATGATCTATCCCTTTCTTATGAGCGGCAAGAGCAGCACTTAATCCAGCGGGCCCTCCTCCGATAATAATAAGGTCATATTCTTTTTCTATAGGAAGAGTAGGAGTAGAATAGGTTGTATCCGGAATATCAGAAAGAAGTTCAGAATTTCTAATAAAGCAAAAGCCGGATTGGCACCTACCTGCACCAGCACGTGTACGCCTTTTAATGCCATTTAAATCTACGGCACCTAATGGTCTATGAATAGCCTCTAAAATTTCGGCTTCTGTAATTTGTTCGCAGCGGCATACAATTTTGCCATAGAGAGGATTTTCTTTAATAAGTTCTTTTTGCTTATGTAGTGGAAGGCTATTAAAATGTACAATACCTTTCCTGGTAGGAGTGAAGTCTGGATTAGGAGCAGGCTTAAGTTTTGCACAAATAGCTTGAGCTAATTCTTTACCTATAAGAGGAGCACAGCTAAGACCAGGAGATTCAATCCCAAGTGCATTAAAGAAGTTAGGGACATCAGGTGCTTCACCAAGGATGAAATCATCTTGATCATTATGAGCTCTAAGTCCGCTAAAAGAAGTAATTATATACCCCATAGGGATAGAAGTAGTAGTACGTAAAGCACCAGCAAGCACTTGGTCTAGGCCAGAACGTGTTGTATTAACATTGTCTTTATCTGTACATGGCATGGCAGTAGGGCCGATTAACAAATTACCATCGATGGTAGGGGTAACAAGAATCCCCTTCCCTTTAGAAGTAGGCAGTTGGAATAAGGTACGACCAAAAAGGTTACCTACATATTTATCAAATAAGTCATATTCACCTTTAATAGGGGTAATAGTAAAGGTATGTTTGCTCACACTGTTATTGATCGCATCACTAAATACACCAGCAGCATTAACTACAGCACGTGCCTTAAAAGACTCGGAAGGTGTAGAAAGGATGAAAGTATTCTCCTCTTTAACAATAGAGGTAACAGGGGTATTGAATTTAAATTGTACACCATTAGCATGGGCATTTTCTGCAAGAGCAAGTGTGAGTGTGAAAGGGCAGACAATACCACTTGTAGGCGCATAGAGTGCATTGACTATTTGGGTATTTTCTGCAAGGTGAGGTTCTAGACTGATTACTTCAGAACGCGTAAGAATTTGAAGGTCAGGGACACCATTTTGTTTGCCACGTTCTTTAAGGTCTATAAGTTTAGAATAATCCTCCTTATTAAGATTAAGGACAAGGGCTCCATTTCGCTTAAAGGGAATGTCTAGCTGGGCAGCTAGTTCATTAAACAAAAGGTTACTTCTTGCATTAAGTCTAGCTTTGTGAGTATGAGGTAGAGGATCAAAACCAGCATGGATAATAGCACTATTTGCTTTACTTGTCCCACAGCATACATCATTCTCTTTTTCTAAAACGAGTGTATGAAGTTTATATCTAGAAAGTTCTCGTGCAATAGAGCAGCCGATTACACCAGCCCCTATAATGATGACATCATACATATTACATTCACCTCCAAAGGGGATTTATTAATAAAAATAAGGAACTCCTTTATGTTAATAGTAGGACTTCCTTTCTCTTAGAGTTAACTATTTACTTCCTATAAAATATATGAGAGGAAGAGAGCAAATATGAGATATAAGAGGGAAAAGTTATGCACATTTGTGTATAACTTTGGGGATAAAATGTGTGTAATAAGTGGATAATAAACTTAATATGGGGATAACATAAAAAAGTAATAAAAAGCAAAAAAAAGTTGAGAAATAGTGTTGACTTATGCAAAGTTATGGTGCATAATAAATCAAGTCAGCAGGGCACAGCGCCACTGACACACAGGG
>NZ_JBKVCH010000030.1:0-5499 GCF_046966505.1 Zhenhengia sp. | reverse complement strand
GTCTATTACACATTGCCCATTTTGTGGTGAGAAGCTTAGATAACTTTGTAAAATGGAAAGATAGTAGTGTGGTAGATTGGTAAATGATGAAATAGTATATACTGTTCTTATAATTATAAACTAGGGAGGAAATGAAATGAATTTATTTAGGATAATAGATATATTTACAACGATTAATGCTGCATCAGACTTAGCATGTGGTATATTAATGGTGTTTGTACTAATAAAGGCCTATGTTGCACTTGATACATATATTAAAAATAATAGAAGATAATGTGGTAGTGCTTTGTAGGACTTGTAAATTTGCAGGTGGGGGGTAGTAGTGTGGTGGAGTGGTAAATTAGAATTTGGAGAGGGAGACCAATATGCTCAAAAGGTTAAATAACATACTGAATGTTGTAATGGGTTCATCTGTTGGAGTAATTGTAGGACATACCATCTATGTATACTGGGAGTATCGAAAATATCCTGATTTATATGCTATGCAATCTGCTCCATAGTATACAAGCATAGTGGTCTATGGTGTGGTTACTGCTATCGTTTTACTAATTACAATTGTCTTAAAATGTATTGTAAGGAAAAAGTTAAAGAATCATTAAATTCCAGTTTATCTATTAGCCCATTAGCTGAAATTTGCCTAGTTGGATAATGTGACTGTGCTTTGTCGAGTGTGTAACTTACAGGTGGGGGATAGTAGTAAGGTAGATTGGTGAGGAGAAAAGACTATAGTCTTGACTAATTTATTTTAGATTTTTTGTACCCATAAATTAGACCAATTAGTAGTAGTGCTATACCAAGTAGTAAAAAAGGAATAGTTCCTGAGCTAATGAGTGCAGTAAACAAAAAGCCTGGAGGTGTAGACCAAGAAGAAGTACTATTGAGGCTGTAGTAAATAGGCAGTTGTGATAATCCTAGTATTATAGATCCTGATACTATTAATGAGATAGAAAATAATAATTGTTTCATATGTAACTCCTTAGTATATTGTTTGAATTTATTATACAATAAATTGTTATCTAGTCAACATCAGAGTAAATAATAGTAGATGCATATAAAATTATAGATAGTAGTGTGGTGGATTGGTAATAGATGCTATGAGTATATTACATTATTGTTAAAAATAGTATGAATTATTGAACGGATATTATTTGTGAATTATAATAGCTATAACAATTATTCAATAGGGGGACGGTACGTGAAAAGAATGTATAAGTTTTTTTGCCTAACAACTATTATGTGTAGCGTCTTAGTGTCATTCCATGTTAATGCACAAGATGTAATTTCAATTAAGATTGATGAAGGAAAGTTGCAAGATAATGATATCACATATATTGAGAAAGGCATTACGATGGTTCCATTAAGGATGGTATCACAAGGATTAGGGGCTAAAGTTCATTATGACCAGCAAACAAAGCAAATTTCTATTTTAAAAGAGAAAAATATAATAAAGCTAAAGTTGAATAGTAACACGGCTATTCTAAATGATCAACACCTAAACTTGCCTATAGATATAATAAGTAAGAATGGAACTACAATGGTCCCCTTAAGGTTTATTTGTGAATCTTTAAATTCAGAAGTGAAGTATCATGAAGAGAATAATATTATATGCATAAATTCAAATGGACATAAGGATAACTGCATTATGGAACAAAATATTGCAGAAGCATATATGTTAGCTATTGATACAATTTATGAAAAAGATCCAGCACTCAATCACGAAATTAAGTATTTAGCAATAGATACTAGAAAAATGAATTATTTATCTGAGAGAGTTAATCAAGAACTGAGGAATTATTTATCTAAGTATAAACTTGATATTCTAGAGACAAACTACGAAGAATTAAAATCCTTAGGGTTCATTCAAGATGGTAGCTTTACTGAAGGAATATTGATTACTATAGATGATTCTAATAGTGTGGGGGAAAAATTAATACTTAATATTGATAAGTTTAGGTCATCATTAGGAGCTATTGGATGTAGTGAAATGATTATTGAAAAGATTGAGGATGAATGGGAGGTAACAAGTACCAGTAAGTGGTATATGAGTTAATCCCCCCTACTACTTGATAAATAATTCAAACTTGTACTCAAAGCCACGCGCCTCCCTCTGTGCACACAAAATGCCTAAAATGAAAAATTTTGAGGGTATGATGTGTGGAAAATAGAATAAAACTAGATATGCCAAAGGATAGAGCCTAATTAGCAGTGTGAAAAACACTATTGAAAAGGGCTCTTTTTTGATGTAAAAAGCCATAAAATGAGGCAGAAAAGGCTAGATTCTTAGTATTTTAATAGATGATATTTTATGTTATACTATTCTGAATATAACAGGGTATAGGGGGGATAGTGTGGATGTAGCCGAAATCGGTATTATAGGTGGTACAGATGGCCCAACCAGCATATTTATTGCAACATCAGTAAATTGGCCTTTGATTATTGTGATGGGAATTATTGTAGTTTTAGCTGTTGGAAGTTTTATTATGTGGAAGAAAAAACATAAGTAGCAAATTAGATATTTTATAAGGGGGAATTTCAAATAAAAAGACACATCTATTGGTTAATAAGTATCCTACTAATCATAATTACTGTGAGTGCATTTTTTCTAACTGCCCTAAAAATAATGTCAGCTATATTACTTTTAGAAATCTTTTTTTGGATGCTCATTCTGTTCACTGCGAATATGTCTTCGGGTATTACATATGGAGTGATACATAAAAATAAAGTTGGTTGTTTAGTAGGATTTGCAATATTAAATACCGCTTGTATTGCTTTGTTAATATATTATGGGATAATACTTACATTCATTATTTTTTATACTGGGCAAGGGTAAGTTGAAAGTAACAAATAGTTAATTTACTGAAAGTCATAATAAGAATACTAAGGAGTCTGTACAGAGGAGGAATATGATGAAAAGTAAAAAATATAATTTTCTAAGTATTGTGGGGGGCCTAGTTTTTATAGTAATTCTAATCAGTGTAGGCATAGGAATAAAAAATGGATCTTCATCTAATACTAAATTAGTTTTTGGCGAGGGTGAAATACCAGTAAATAGTGACATACTAACATCAACTTCTGAAGATCATAATATTAGCTTGTTTTTAGATTCGACGATTCCTTATAATACGGTAACTGAATTAAAACCTTATGATAATGGCATTTATCATATTAACTCACAAGAGTCTGTAAAGATTAATATTTCTTTTACAAATAGTAGTGAGTATAAGCACCATATTGAAATAGGGTTCATAAATACCAATGATAATAAAATAGATGTAATATATGATGATGCTTGTTCAGAGTTAAGTTTAAATTATACATTTGAAAAAGATGTAAAGGGAGAATTTTATATATGGAATAAAGCTATAGATGATATAATGATAGAAGAATTAAGAATTTCTATAGGAGAATAGTTATTGATGTTTAATAAGAAGTTAATTTATTTCTTCTATATAGAATAGGTTTTAATATTGAGTTTATATGAGTATTACATATAGGCTCTTTTTTGATGTCCTAAAATACTGAAACAAGGTAACACCATGGTAAGATCAACTAAAAGTGCATTAACAATAACTAGATACATAATATATAGATTTTAGTAACTTAAAGGATAGAGCCTAATTGACAGTGTGGAAATACTGGTCAAAAGGGCTCTTTTTGATTTTAAAAGTTTAAATAGCAAGAGAAAAAGAGAGATTTTAGATATAATTAATAAATTAATGCTTATCATTTAATAGATTAGAATATGATATGGAACAGTATTAGTATACTAAAATGTAAAGTTTAATGCTTCTTTAATTTGATTAATGCGTTTAAGCATATCAGATTTATCTCTATATACTTTAGTTCCCATACACGTTTCATCAGATAGAATTTCCATAGTTTCATAAAGTGCTCTAGAAAAAACATCAATATTATTTATAACATGTTGTAGAAGTTCATTTTCTTCTAGTAAGTTAGCCCTCCCAAGGTTGTATTCTTTACAAGTATCAAAACTTGGAAGATTCCTTGCATAGTTTAGAGCTTCTTTTAGGCTTTCTCTGTCACCTTTTGTGTAATAACTATAGATAAGGTCTCGCTCTACTCTGATACGAAGAAGCGTATCTTTACTATTTTCGAGAATTCTTTTATAGATAGTAATTGCTTCATCTAAATAGGTATAATTTACACGTATATTTCCTCGTAAGGCCCATGCAAGGTTATACTGTAAATTATCATTACCTGGGTACTCAGCAGTGGCTTTACGCATTAATTTCAAAGCTTCTTCATATTGGTGTAGACTAAATAAGCTATCAACTTTTGTACAGTAATTTTTGATAATTTCCTTGGAATTCTTAATATCTATACCTAAAAGTTCATCTATAGTTACCTGAAAATAGTTTGCAAGTACAATAATTGTTGAGATATCAGGCAGAGTCTTATTACTTTCCCATTGTGAAACCCCAGAAATAGATATATTTAGTACCTCCGCTAATTTTTCTTGAGTAATATCACGTTTATTTCTAAATTTTTTGATGTTACTACCAATGTTCATTGTTTCTCTCCTTGAAATAATGTATTCAAAAGCGCTTTTGTAATTTTCATTATACCTTAAATTCCATCAAACACCATAAAGTAGTTCTTAAATAAATTTTAGCAGAACTTAAATTATTTAGTATTACTTTATTTGATTAAGAGAGTAGGTTGGTATGGTGAAGATATATTAAATTGTATAAGTTCTAAATCTAAGGTTTTTATACCCCAAAATACAGAAAGAAGGTGACATCATGGCACGACCAACAAAAAGTATTACAACAAGAACTGGACATATGAGTAAGACTGATATTGATAGAAGGCTTGAGTATGAAGCTAAATTGCGTGGTGATAGTGATAAAATAAGGGCACCAGCTTACCTAACACTACAACAGAAAAAGCATTTTAGAACTATTGTGGACTACCTCAAAGAATCAGGGATATTAGGTAACATTGACGTTTACTTATTGGCTCAAACAGCCATAACTATAGACCGTATCCAAGCCTGTGAGGTAGCTATTAATCAAGATGGTGTGGTAGACCTAGAAGGAAATCCAAACCCGCATATAAAAATTAGAACTGCCTATATGAAGGACTTCTTCAGGATGTGTAATGAGTTAAGCCTAAGCCCACAGGCAAGGGCCAAGATAGCAAATATTAACTGTAGTGCTGAAGCTGAGAAAACAGATCCACTTCTGACAATACTGGGAGGTGGTAAGAAATAACGAAAGAGGAATTTAAAGAATCAAAGGCCTATAGGTATGCTGTGGATGTACTGGATGGAAAATTTCCAACTAATAGGTACATAAAGGCAATAAGTAAAAAGTTTATTTATGAGATAGACCATCAGGAAGAGATGGATTACTTTTTTGATTATGAAACAGCCGATAAGATAATGAACATCATGAAACTAATTAATTTTGCTACTGGAGCTGTAGCAGGCCAATCGTTATATGAGGCTTGTGTGGGCTACCAGTATTTTTTTGTACT
>NZ_JBKVCH010000029.1:0-6057 GCF_046966505.1 Zhenhengia sp. | reverse complement strand
GCATGGTAACATGTGTAGCTGACCAATACTAACGGTTCGAGGGTTTGACCTAAAAACAAGGTTAACTTGTTGCAGTATTTGTTTTTGAGAGTATAAGTATTATACTTTTAGGAATACTAATTAAATACTCAAATATTTTTGGTGACGATGCGCTTTAGGGAAACACCCGTTCCCATACCGAACACGTAGGTTAAGACTAAAGCGGCTGATGGTACTTGGCTGGAGACGGCCTGGGAGAGTAAGTGGTTGCCAACTTTAAACGGGGTGTGGCTCAGTTTGGCTAGAGCGCCTGATTTGGGTTCAGGAGGCCGCAGGTTCGAGTCCTGTCACCCCGATTTATTTCCTAAGTCGTAGGAAATAGCATAACAGAATATGGGTCACTAGCTCAGTTGGTAGAGCACTTGACTTTTAATCAAGTGGTCCGGAGTTCGAGCCTCCGGTGGCTCATGTTTTGCGCGAGTGGCTCAGTTGGTAGAGCATCTCCTTGCCAAGGAGAGGGTCGCGGGTTCGAGTCCCGTCTCGCGCTTTTATTATTTATGATTCTAAAAAAGCTATAACACTAATGTGTTATAGCTTTTTTCTATATAAATTATTTTCAAGAGACATTTTAATATTCTATTTAAGTATCTAAGTTAGAAATATGTTCTGGCTTAAGAGTAGTAGAATCTACATTAGGGACAAAGAGAAGTGTAATAAAGCCTATAATAAATAAAAAGATAAGGCTGATAATCCCATTATTAGTACGACCCGTAAGTTGTGTCACAACAGCAACTAAGAAGGGCCCCATAATAGCAGCAAATTTGCCAAAGATATTATAGAAACCAAAGAATTCATTAGATTTTTCTTTTGGAACTAATTTAGCAAAATAAGATCTAGAGATAGCTTGAATACCACCTTGAGCTGAACCTACTGCCATAGCTAAAATCCAAAAATCTAATACATCTTTTATGAAATATCCATAACAACAAATACAGATATATGTAATGACACCTACATAGAGAAGTTTTTTTGCACCCCATTTCTTTGCAAGCTTGCCATATAGGATGGTAAAAGGAAAGGCAACAAATTGAGTCAGTAGTAAAATAATTAGGAGTGCACTCATGGAAATCCCTAAGTCAGTTCCATAAGAGGTAGACATACCTATAATCGTATCTACGCCATCAATATAGAAGAAGTATGCAATGAGAAAGATAAAAATAGGTTTATAGTTTCTAATATCTTTAAATGTATGACCTAGTCGTTTAAAGGCATTAGAAATAGAATGGGGTTCTCGTTCAATATAATAATTTTGTTTAACATTCTTTAAGAGAGGAAAGGTAAATAGTCCCCACCAGATGGCTGTAATTAAGAAGGTTAATTTACATGCTAAAGTTAGACTAATAGGTAAAAGGCCTTGCTGGGTTAGAAGTACAATAGCCATGCAACCTATAAAAGGAATAGTACTGCCGATATATCCCATAGCAAAGCCATAAGAAGAGACTTTATCCATTCTATCATTGGTAGTGACATCCACTAGAAAAGCATCATAGAAGATATTGCCGCCTGAAAAGCCTAATACGCAAAAACCATACAGAATAAGTAAAAGATAGGGATTATCAGAAGGAGCAAGCGCTAAGGCTATAGTACTGATGACACCTATAGAGAAGAACGTTGTAAAAAACTTCTTTTTAAAACCTTTATAGTCTGCAATGGTCCCAAGGACAGGAGCAAGTAAGGATACAACTAAAGTAGAAAGAGAAATAGTATAACCCCAAAGAGCCGTAGAGTCACTAGAAGACATATTCCCATTAGAAGCTACCATTTTAAAATAGATAGGTAGAATAGTAGAAGTAATTGTCATAGAGTAGGCGGAGTTAGCCCAATCATACATAATCCAACTTTTTTCTTGTGTGCTTAAACTTTTCATGCATTCACCTCATTTAATAATTTCCATTCCATATGGCCATCTATATTTTTAAATTCAAGTCCTAGAAGATAAGCGAGAAGAGGAGCATGATTAACAAGTTCACCTTCAGGTAATATAAAGTTAGGTTTGATAAGAGGGCCAGATGCCATAAAGAATGTGGTATAGTCAGCTTTACTTGTAAGATAACCATGAGCTGAATGAACATGGTGTGGCATGATACCTACATTTTCTGAATGAACAGGTTCAATAAGTTCTCCAGATAGGTCATCTATGAAATAATATCCCTCTTTTGCTTCTAACATAAAAGCACATAAATCGTCTGCACCCATACTGCTAGCTTCTTTACCAGAAAGACATTTTTCAATAGGATAAGGAGGTAGAGATTGTAGATCATTAAGTAACGACTGAATTTGCTTCATAAGTTCAAGGTTATGTTTATCTTTAAGATAAATATAGCTACTACCATCACAAGATTTAGCTATAGCATCGTAAGATAGAATACGACCTTTCTTGTTACATCTAATAAAACCTTTCTCTAGCAGGTATTGATTAAGTCTTATAAAGCTATGTACAGGAAGTTGATCATGATCGCCAAGAAGTACAAGATGAGTAGAGTCATAAAGATGGGCTTCTTTTAAAGTCTCAATAATTTCACCAAGTCGCTTGTCATGTCTATAAAGGGCTTGGATACTTGATTCACTAGAATAACCTGTGTAATGGCGATGTGTATCTACATCTGTAAGATGCACACATATAAGATCGGGCTTATATTTGAGGAGCGTATATTTTGTAGCAGACATGACAAAATCATCTAAGTAGGGTTGTTTAGTACCTTGTCTTAAATGGCCAAACTTTTTTAGAATTTCTAATTGATAATTTAGTGAGCCAGCTAGACCAGACATAATAAGTTGATGGTGCCATTTTTTGGTTGGAAAAATTTCAGGGAGATTGTAAGTAATTTGGCTACATCCTGTCACAGGCCATAAAATGGAACAGGTGGTAAGGCCTTTTTTATGGGCAAGGTCAAATAAGGTGGGAGTTTTAATGGCTTTAGCATACCAATACCAGTTAGGATTTGAATGGCTAGGTTCTAAAAGTGTATTATTAATAATACCATGATGGATAGGATAGTTACCTGTTACTATTGTAGTATGTGCAGGATAAGTAAGTGTAGGAGAAATACTATGTACTCTTTCAATTAAAGCACCTTGAGATAAGAACTTTGAGAAGTTGGGAAGTGTTTTGAGTAAGGTAAGGTCTTTAGAAGATACAGCATCAAGAGAAACTACAAGTAGATGGGGAGTAGACATGGAATCACCTCGTTAAAGACTTTTCTTTTATTATATGACAAGTATAGGGCAAATAAAATAAAAATTCTGTTAGAAGTAAGTAAAAATAAGCACCTATATGAAGATGCTTAAATGGAAAAGAGATTATTTTTGACTAAGAAATTTGGTTATAATCATTTCATACTGATAGCAGTTTGGGGCCTCACCAGCTAATGTATTCCAAAGGTTTCCTAAAGGGATGGTATCAAAATCAAGATCAAAATTTGCTAGCATATTCATATTTTTGTTCCTTTCATAATCCGCTAAATAATTTATAATAGTAGTATAAGTAGAATCTGTAGGATTAAAGCCGAAATAAAAAACTGACAACAAATACAAGAGAGGGGATTAAATGGAACAAAAAGTTTAAAAAAGATTAGTTGTGCTTATATAGGGGTAAGTAATAAGCTTAAGTTTAGTTTTTCTTTAACACAAATAGGATTGAATCTATTAATACGTATAGGAATTATGTTTTTTGACAGGAGTTTTATTAATATAGAAATACTTATTAGTTTGTTGTATGTAGGATCTCTTATTGAAGGTTATTGGGACTTCCTTACTAATAGAGAAAAGAAAGTATTTAACATATGAGAGGATTCGCATTATACTAGATGTAAGTTGTGCCATATTAGAATTTTTTAGAAGTCTTACTATACGTTATATATTAAAGAATTAGAGAATAGGAGCAGGATATGAACTGGGAAATTGCTATCTTACAAGCATTACAAAATATAAGAAATTCATTTTTAACTTCTATTATGGAAGCTATAACAGCACTAGCAGAGAGTCTACCACTAGTCATTGTATTATCTATCTTATATTGGTGTAGTGATAAGAAAAAAACAGTCCGTATAGGATGGGCTGTATTATGCAGTACTGTAGTAAATGGTATTATTAAAAATCTTATAAAGGCACCAAGACCATTTGAGAAAGGTGTTGTAACACCACTTAGAGTTGAGACTGCTACAAGTTATTCCTTTCCAAGTGGGCATACGCAAAATGCTACGGGCTTTTGGGCAAGCGCTATGATGATTTTTAGAAATAGATCTATGTATATACTTGGAATAATTATGATTATTTTAACTGCTTTTACAAGACTTTATTTAGGCGTACATTGGCCTGTAGATGTTATCGCAGGTATTATTATTGGACTTATTGTAATAGTGGTTGCAGATAAACTATATGATGAGGAAACAGGCTTTACTAGATGGCATGTACTAGGTGTAGGTATACTAGCGTTTATTTTCCTTATTGTACCTATTGAAAAGGATTTACTTAAATCTGTAGGCGCCCTATGGGGATTTGTTGTAGGTTGTTATTTAGAACAAAACTATATTCATTTTGAAACAAAAGGAACACTAAAACAGCAGATTTTAAAAATTATAATAGGTTTAGGCGGAGCAATACTTATTTACTTAGCCTTAAAGTTTATTTTACAAGGTGATTTAATACTAAGTATGATTAAGTATGCGCTTTTAGTTTTATGGCTTATAGCAGGAGCACCTTATTTATTTAAAAAGCTTTTACATTAAATACTCAATTTGAAAGGATGAAATGAAAAAAGAGCCAACTGACATGTCAGTTGGCTCTTTTTTCATCAACATAAACCATACCCGAAAGTAGGTTCTTTAAAATTTGGCAATTTTAAGACTTTGTTTTGATAAATGTAGTATAACATTAATTAAATAAGTTGACAAGATACACTAATCATGAAAATAATTAGAAGCATATTAATCAATATAATATAAAGACACTTCTTTATTCTGTGATGGGCTATCTTTCAAGGTAACATTCAAATAATGATTGCCTATCTTTATAAGATAGGAAGTAGTAGTGTGGCAGACTTCTTGTATAGATATAGGGGACCAAACTTTTCTGTAAGGTGGGAGAGGGTAAATGAGTATGTATAATTAAAACCAAAAATATTCATCTCTTTTTGTGGTGCTTGTCCTAATGTAATGCAGTAAGGTTTTTGAGTCCTACTTAAAGCATAGTGGAAAGTAAGAGGAGCTTCTTATGGGGTGTTAGGCCTAATATGGCAATGTAATTAGAAATACTCGGAATTTTAAGTGAACCCGCAAAATAACTTTTAAGTTCAGTGGAGCTCAAACCTAGAATTTGTCCAGTAGGACCACATTGGTAGCAGTAAGCTTATTCCCGAACCCAGTAATATGTACCATTAATTTTCTTTAAAGTGAGGAGGAAGGCAATAGGCGTACCATTATATAGCCAATATATTACTAATTACTGTAAACTGTAGGGGACAGATGCATTTAGTTAGGGTAATAGGATTTTTATTTCCTGTAAAGTTTAAAGTATAACCAAGAGTTTCACTCAGAAAACGTAAGGGGACTAGAGTTGTGTTTTGCTCTAGAAGCACAGGTAATGTAGAAGCAGAAGTAGGGAGAGCAAATAGAACTATAAGTAAAAAGATAGGTACAGTTAAGTATATTTTTATTAGCTTTAAGGAAAAATACATTGTAGGCACTTTTCAAGAAAATAATAGGGAAGTGATATGAAGCTTGATATAAGTTCATTATATAAAAGGAGAAGAATTGTGTCTATAAAAGGTAAAAAATGAAAGATGAAATAAAAAGTAATAAAAAATAAAAAAAGCTATTGACTTATGAAAGGTTATGGTGCATAATAATACAAGTCAGCAGGGTACAGCACCACTGACACACACGGCTAAGGCCTTGATAAATAAGAAGAAATGAACTTTGAAAATAAAATAGTAACCATTAAACCAGTCGATTCATAAAGTCACATTAAGTGACAAGTCAGTACTACTTAACAGTACAAAATGTCAAGAGACAAACTTTT
>NZ_JBKVCH010000028.1:0-6564 GCF_046966505.1 Zhenhengia sp. | reverse complement strand
CTAGTGTCAACTTTTTGATTGCACTAACTGTAAAAATTGTTCTTGCAATATACATTATTTTTATTATAACTCTGAAATCCCCTTTCTGTGTGTCCATTTTTTATTGTAGCATCACATTATATGTGATGGAAGTATGATAATTAACTACAGGGGGAATTTTCTAAATGAATATAGCATTACGTGTAAGAAACTTAATTAAACGATATGAGACACGAGACCCATTTAGAATTGCAGAGGAGTTAGGGATTATTATCAAGTATAAGCCCTGCGAGGAAACAAAAGGTTACTTCTTAAAGGTGAATACCAATAAGTTCATTGTAATCAATTCAAACTTAAGCGAATTAGAACAGCTGGTGGTTTGCAGCCATGAGCTGGGACATGCGCTCTTGCATGCCAATAATAAATATGTTCTAACCTATGAGAAAGGCGTGGCAATGGTACAGGATTTTACACTATTTCCTGTGAACTCGATTTATGCAAATCAAGCAAATAAATTTGCCGCAGAGCTTCTCATGGACTCAGAGTTTTTTGATGACGTATTACTTCAACACACAAACTTAGATCCAAAAATATACGAAACCTTAATGAGGTTGAAACATACTAGAATTTAATTACATAATAAAAGGAGCTCATAGGATGGACTTAAATTACTTGGTATCAGAACATGGTACAAATGATCCGTTCAAGATTATTTATAATATGGGCATTAATATTTCCCTTAGGCCCTACAAAAAAACATTAGGTTACTATTTAAATGGAGAAGGTATACAACATATAGTGATCAACTCCAATTTAGATAATGAAATGCAAAGAATTGTTGCTGCTCATGAATTAGGACATGCAATTCTACACAAAGATATTAGTATTGCGTGTTCACCAGCTGATACAGCAAACTGGGTAGACAAGGAATTAATAAATAAGCTAGAAAAAGAAGCAGATCTATTTGGTCTCTGTTTACTAGAGTTCAATACTCAATCTAGTACTTCCGATAAAACAAGCAGTTTCTTTTTCTTCTTCTTTCCTGATGACTCAGATGAAGAATATATTGCACAGAAAAAAAAGAATGTCATTACTAACAGATTATTATTATCCATTGTTATGGCCTTCTTCTTATTTTTACATTATTATTGGTAATACTACCAAAGCAATAATACCTATCACACTCATAGTCAGCACTACCTCAAGTCTAATAAAACTTCTATTCATATCTAACCACCCTCCCCTATATTAGGAGTATGGTCAACACATCAAATATCTAGACTTGTAGCTCTTTCATCCCCCCGACCACCTACCCTACCTAGGAGTATGGCCTTGCTATTAAATAGCTATGAAGGATGGGTGGGAGAAGTGACTTTAATTTGCTAACTTATCTAACATATCAAATATATGAGATATTATTTCTTCTAACTGATCTTGACTAATATATATTTCGTCATTTACACTATACCATTTTAATAATTTACACTTTTCAACATCACTTAATGCTATCCCTTGATGATGTATTATGGATCTACGTATATATCGAATATCTCCCATTATATCAGATAGTAGCTTATTCTTTTCTATTCCTTTTTGTTGTGCAATTTTCCCTCTGTAGTAATCTTCCCAGTATTGATAGATAGATATTAGACTCATATTACCTATAAATCTAAAATTATCACCCCCTTCACTATTTCTTTGTTTTATCCTTCCTTGTGTACATGCATGTAATTGTCTAGCACCAGGTTCTCCAGGTTTCCCTTTTCCATAATAAAAATTTAAGGTGTCTAAATGACTTTCATCAAATCTGTGCTTACTTTGACCTTCTATTATCATATCTTTTACTTTATCAAACCCTGTTGTTGCATCTAAATACGTCCCCCAAATTGAATCTACTATGCCTGCATATTCATTAATATATTTCATCAAATCATTCATATTTCTTTATCCTCTCTTTCAAAAATCTATTTTAACTTAGTATACGCACCAAATTTAATCTTTTCAATTTATTTGATTGATTTCTTTCAAATTTTTAGTATAATGTTCCTATGTTCATTTTTTGAACATATATCAGAATAAAAGGGGCAAGAAATGCTATGCATACACATTTTAAATTGTTAAAGCAGGTTAATCGCCATCCCGGTATTAATCAGCGTACACTTAGCAAACAATGCGACATATCCTTAGGCAAGGTAAATACCTTAGTGGAGGAACTAGAATACAATAACTACATAGAAAAGGAATGTGTGGGTAGAGAACATCGCTACTTTATCACATCTACTGGCCTTGATTATCTTGAGCAACAATTAAAAGTTCAACAAAATGACCGTCTAGAACTTCCTTCAACTGCTGCTACTGCAACCACTGCTGTCATCTTAGCTGCTGGTAGAAATACTCTCTTTGACTTGCCTTTAGCTTTATGTAAGATAGATGACACATCACTTATCAATCGTACAATAGATCAGTTAAAAGCCTATGGTATCTCCAATATCATTGTTGTAGTTGGGTACATGAGTGATTATCTTAAAAGCAAGCTAGATCCTTCTATCACCTGTGTAGAAAATCCTAACTATAAGTGGACTGGCACTATGGCTTCACTTGCCGCTGCTGGTGCTTATATTAATGAAGATTTTCTTCTTATTGAAAGTGATATTGTAATAGAAGATTTAGGTATCAAAGAACTTATTCAGTCTGATAAAAAAGATTGTATGCTCATTACTACTGAAAGTGGTTCTGGGGATGAGGCTTTTGTAGAGTTAAAAGATGAAAGTATCTTTAAGATTTCTAAGGATATTTGCCAACTTAATAAAATAGATGGTGAAATGATTGGTGTAAGTAAGTTATCTTATGCCTTCTTTAGAAAGATGCTAGAGGCATATGCTTTTAATCAAAATCCTTATATGAACTATGAGTACATGATGTTAGATATCTCTAGACAATATACTCTAAACTATCTCAAGATAGACAGCTTATTGTGGCATGAAATTGATACGCCTCAACATCTTGAATATGTTATACACAAGCTTCTACCTAAAATTATCAAGAAGGAAACTTCTCTTAAGCTTCAAAACTTAAGGCCTATTATTTGTGAAGTGCTAAAAGTATCTGACGATCAGATTCAAAACATTGCACCTATCGGTGGAATGACCAACAAAAATTACAAGATTACTATCAACAATGAACACTTTGTTTTAAGAGTTCCTGGTAATGGTACAGAAGAAATGATTAGTCGTCATAATGAGATGAAAAATGCATTTTATGCACATGAAGTAGGTGTAGATGCTGAGCTAATCTATTTTAATGAAGAAACAGGTATCAAAGTTTCTCGCTTTATTGATAATGCTGAAACCCTCTCACCTGATTCTGCAAAACGTCATGCAAATATGAAACTAACGACTTCTCTACTTAGAAAGCTCCATAGCTCTACTAAACCTATGCCTACAAGATTTGATGTCTACAATGAGATAGAAAAATATCACAACTTAGTTATTAAATACGGTGCTACTCATTATGAAGACTATGAAACTACTAGAGAACGTGTTTATGCACTCCAGGATATCTTAGAAACTTTAGATGTTAAACTCACACCTTGTCACAATGACTTAGTAGCAGAAAACCTTATTAAAAGCGGTGAAGATAAAATGTATCTCATCGACTGGGAATACGCCGGTATGAATGATCCTATGTGGGATCTGGCTGCTCATATAATAGAGTGTGGCTTTAGTGAAGAAGACGAGGCAAGATTCCTTAATCTTTACTTCAATGGGGAACCTGAAGAAAAATATATCAAACGTGTGCTTATCAATAAAATCTTCCAAGACTTCCTTTGGAGTATCTGGACCATTGTAAAAGAAGCTAAAGGGGATAACTTTGGTTGTTACGGTATCAACCGCTATAACAGAGCTAGAGCCAACTTAGATAAAATCTTAAATTAATTAATTGTAAAGGGGAAATGATTATGTTAAACGGCCTTGCCTCAGGTATCTTATGGGGCTTAGATACAACAATCCTAGGTGTAGCATTAGCCATGACACCTTTTATCTCTACTGAACAAGCTATTTTTTTATCACCTTTCATCAGCACATTCTTACACGATTTCTTCTCTTCCGTATGGATGTCATTGTATATGTGCTTTAAAGGGCAGCTAGTTACTACTCTTAAGAAAGCTAGAACAAGAAGTGGTCGCTTTATTATACTTGCTGCTTTACTTGGTGGGCCTGTTGGCATGACTAGTTATGTACTCGCAATCAAATACATTGGCCCATCTTATACAGCTATTATTTCTTCACTTTATCCTGCTATGGGCGCTCTACTTTCTTATATCTTCTTAAAAGAAAAAATGAAGCCCCTCTCCATCTTTGGATTAGGACTTAGTATCTTTGGTATTATTACGTTAGGTTATGCACCAGGTGGGCATACTGAAAACTTCTTCCTTGGATTTATATTTGCCCTTATGTGTGTTATTGGCTGGGCATCTGAAGCTGTTATCTGCGCTTATGGTATGAGTGAAGAAGAAGTCTCACCTGAGCAATCTTTACAACTTAGACAGCTTACTTCTGCTATTACATACGGCTTTATACTCATTCCATTATTAAAAGGTGTTAGCACAACACTTACTATCTCTATTACTTGGGCATCTGCTGTTATTCTTATCACTGCATTATTCGGAACTGCATCGTATGTATGTTACTACAAAGCCATTCATACACTTGGTGCTACAAAAGCTATGTCTCTTAATATTACATACTCTGCATGGGCTATTCTATTTGGTGTGATTCTCTTAGGACAACCACTTTCATTCAAATCAATTATCTGTGCTGTTATTATTATGATTGGATCGATCCTTGCAGCTGGAGATGTAAAAGAATTACTTAGTAAAGTACCACAAAACAATTCATTATAAAGGGGAATTATAAACGATGAGAGCAATACTATTAGCTGCTGGAAAAGGCACAAGACTAAGACCACTTACAAATACTACACCAAAACCACTTATTGAAGTGAATGGGTTACCTATGATTGAAAGACAAATCCAATATCTAAAAGAAAAAGGCATCACAGAGATCATTATAGTCACTGGATACCTTAAAGAGAAATTTGATTACTTAGCTTATGAATATGATGTTAAGTTAGTACATAATGATAAGTATGATGAGTATAATAACCTCTATACTATGTATCTTGTAAGAGAATATCTTCAAGATGCTTATGTATTAGAAGGTGATATCTATATGCATCATAATATTATCGATACAGCTGTTACAGAGTCAACTTACTTCAGTCCTATCAAGTATGATTTCCAAGATGAATGGATGCTTCACATTGATGAGAATAATAGAGTAACTGATATTGTAGTAGGAAGTATTCCTGGATCACATATCATGTGTGGTGTTTCATATTGGAACAAAGAAGACGGGGAATTTATTCAAGATAAATTAGAAGAAGCTGTTGCTAATAACACCTTTAAAGATAAGTATTGGGATAACATGATAGCAGAAAACCTTGATACGTTAAATATCAAGGTTCATGAGTTAGAAGAAAGTGATTTATATGAAATTGACTCTTTAGTGGATTTAGAAAAAGTAAATATATTTGTGTCTTAAACTAAATCTATTTGTCAAAGAAGAAGGGGTCTGTGAAAAAATCTCTGTAAATACTTTCTATGATAATTGAATGAGGGCAGAAATGGCATACTTAACCATTTCTGCCATGGCTACACTATAGCCTGTAGAAAATAAGCATGTCAAGGGCACCCTCGTATGAGGGTGTTTATTTTACCCTTGATATGCTTATTTCGAAGGGCTACTACAATGGTAGCCTACCTTCGAACATAATACTAAGTTCACCATATACTTTACCCCAATTTCTCAGTGGCATAGACCATTTCTTAGTTGCCTCAAAGGTTGCTAAATATAGTGCTTTGAGCAAGGCTGTATCGTTTGGAAATACGCTTCTTTGGCGATTAAGTTTTCTATAGGTACTATTAAGGCTCTCTATAGCATTTGTTGTATAAATGACCTTTCTTACGTCCGCTGAAAACTTAAAGATAGGGCTGATAACATCCCAATTCGTTTCCCAACTCTTCATGGCATAAGGATATTGTTCATGCCATTTCTCAGCTATTTCTTGCATCACTGCATAACCTTGTTTTTCACTTACTGCATGGTAGATTTTCTTTAAGTCTGTTGCAAAAGCTTTCTTATCCTTCTCAGAAACATACTTCAAGGTATTTCTAACCTGATGCACAATGCAACGTTGGTATTCTGTGTTTGGAAAAGCCACGTTAATGGATTCCTTTATGCCTGAAAGACCATCTGCACACAAGACTAAGATGTCGTTAACACCTCTATTTTTAAGTTCATTAAGCACACCTAACCAGTACTTACTACTTTCATTTTGGCCTACTTGAATACTAAGTACCTCTTTATGTCCATCCATTGTAACACCAAGAATAACATACGCCGCTAGCTTACGAATAACATGATTATCTTTAACAGAAAAATGAACAGCATCAATAAATACAATAGGATAAACGTAAGCGATTAATTAGAAGGTGTCCAAAAATAAAAATCGTACAATTAGAGT
>NZ_JBKVCH010000027.1:3054-6596 GCF_046966505.1 Zhenhengia sp. | reverse complement strand
TAGAAATTAACTTTGCGAATGCAAGGTGTCTATATGATACGAACCTGAACAGATATGTCAACAAGAAGAAATCGACAGGGAAAATAGATATGGTGGCTTCACTGATTAATGCCATGTATCTCCTTGAAAAAGATAGGCTTCAAGAGGACTTTGTTGTTCAGGTTTTTTAATTGGAAGGAGATGAAAATGGCTTTAAGAGGCTTCTTTCAAAGGGAAAGAACTGAGGTTATAACTGAGGAGTTAGATTTACACCTAGAAGGGACAGAACATGAAAAGATTAAGAGTAAAACCATATCAAAAGAACAGGCTATTGGACTTCCTTCTGTTTATGCGAATGTGGAACTTATAAGTAATGTTATATCTAGCTTAGAGGTAAAGCTTTATAAGGAATTAGAAGGTAGTGTGGAAGAAGTAAAAGGAGATAGAAGAATAGATTTATTAAATGACTCGCCTAATAGCCTCATGAGTGGCGATGAGCTAAAGAAGGCTATGGTGAGAGATTACCTATTAGATGGTGCTTGCTATGTCTATATGTGTGGACAAGGGTATTCAAAGGATAGATGGTCACTTTATTATATACCCACAACAGATATATCTCTTTTGTACTCGCCTGATATCATCTTTAAGACAGTAACAATAAATATCCAGGGGCAGAACTTTAATCCTGATAACTTTATTATTTGTACCAAGAACACAGTTGATGGGGTAAAAGGAAAAGGCATTGTAGTTGAGTGTAATAGTATTTTAAAACAAGCCTTAGACAACATGAACTATACCACTCAAACGATGGGAAATGGAGGCGTAAAGCGTGGCGTTTTACAAAGTACAAGGCGATTAACTGCAGAAGCTATTGGAGAGCTGAAGAAGGCATGGAAGAGGCTCTATGAGCAGAATAATGATTGTATTGTCTTGAATGAAGGTATTACTTATCATGAGTTGCAACAAACTGGGGCAGAAATGCAGATGATTGAATCTAAAAATGCTATTGATGCTGATATTTGTAGGCTCTTTAATGTACCAGTCAATCTATTTAACTCAACGATTCCTGAAGATGTGTGGGATGCTTTTGTAAAACTGGCTATTATGCCAATCGTAAACAAATTTGAGAAGGCTATTAATAAGGCACTTCTTACGACAGAAGAACAAGGTAAATATTACTTTGCTTTTGATACTAAACAACTCAACAAGGGGGATATTGAGAAACGCTTCAAGGCTTATGAAATTGCCCTTAAGAATGGGTTTATGACACCATCCGAGGTGCGTTTTGAGGAAGATTTGAATGAAATTGAATCATTAAATTTCGTTAAGCTGAGTCTAGGTGATGTATTAATGCATATTGAATCAGGAGAAATCTATACACCGAATACAAACACCAAAGTTAATCAAGATTACACCAATGTGGTGCAAAATGGTGCAGATGGAACCAAGATGGTGAAGGGAGGTGAAAAAGATGCAAGTGGAGGTGAGAAATGATGGAAAGCTTGAAATTAGTGGTTATGTTAATGCTATTGATAGGTATTCGAAGGAACTTTACGGTTCGAAAGGTAAATTTATTGAAAAGGTCGCACCTAGAGTATTTCAAAGAGCTTTAGAACAGGCTCGTAATGTGGATATGTTACTCAATCATGATGTAAGGCGAAAGCTTGCTAGTATAGAGGAGGGAACTTTAGCACTTAAAGAAGATAATATTGGGCTTCATGCGAAAGCAGTCATTAGTGACCAAGAGGTTATAGAAGAGGCTAGGTGTGGAAATTTAAAAGGTTGGTCTTTTGGTTTTAGGGCTTTGAATGATAGTTGGCAAGAAGATGGTAGTGTGGCTAAAAGAACTTTAGAGGAGATTGACCTAATGGAAGTATCCCTTTTAACAATTGAGCCAGCTTATATTGCAACATCTGTTCAGGTAAGAAGTGAAGATATGGAGCAAAGATGCATCAGGGATAAGCCTGATAAGAAGGAGAGTGAGATGGAAGTAGAAAATCAAAGAAGTTTAGTAGCTACAAAGGTGTGGTTATTAAAGAATGCAGAAATTAAACCATTAATGTTATAATACAGATTAGAAGATTTGTAGGGAGGGACATTATGAAAACAGTAACAATATGTGGAAGTATGAAATTTGTAAATGAAATGAAGAAAATCTCATGGGAATTAGAATGTAATCATAATTTTAATGTAATTCAGTGTGTGTACAATGATGAAGATGAAGAGATAACGCAAAAAATAATAGAAAAACTTGCGTCTGCACATTACAAAAAAATAGATTTGAGCGATGCAATTTATGTAGTAGATATTAACGGATATATTGGTGAATCTGTAAGAAATGAAATTAATTATGCAGAACAACAAGGAAAACAAATTATATATCACAGTAATTTTAAATGTTCATAGGCTGTGTCTGAACTAGGAATTATTCAGTAATATGTAGCAAAATTGAATACTCGTATATAGTACATCCAAGTGGTGTGCTTTTTTATTACTCTAATATGCAACTAATCAGAAAGTATGCAACTCACAGTTGAATAGAATGCATCTATGCGTTTATTGAATATTAATGGTTTTCTTATATAATCAAATTATCAACGTTGAAGGAAAGTTTATAAGATGCAAAATTTATTAAAACCATAAAAATGAATAAGTGAGGGAAAGACGATGAAAATTGGAAAGAACATTAAAAAGCTAAGAGAAGCGAAACAGATTACACAAGAGCAGCTGGGAAAGCTATTGAATGTATCTCATCAGGCAGTAAGTAAGTGGGAAAATGATGCGGCATTACCTGATATATCACTTTTGCCAGAAATGGGAAGAGTATTAGGAGTATTAGTCGATGACTTGTTAACAGAGAAGATTGACCCTTATGAATCCTATGCGGATCGATTGTTTGGGATATATTGTGAATCAAGAACAATGGAAAACTTTCTAAGAGCAGAAGAAGAATATAGAAAGCTTATTGAAAGTGGAAAATGCACCAATAAAGAACTTTGTGAGTATGGCTACTTATATCACTATCATATGAATGATTGTAAGAAAAAAGCTTTTGAAATGTATGATAGGGTTATTGAAGCAGAAAAGGAAAGTAAAAGTGAAGTGTATTATAATACATTAACCTGCTATGTTTCATTAAAGACACAACTAGGTCAATATGATGAAGCAATGACATTGTGTAAACAAATATTTGAAGAAGATACAGAAAATGTGCAAGTATATGATTTAATGTTACAAGTGTATAGCTCAACGGGTAAATACCAAGAAGGGCTAAAGTTCGCAAAAGAGGCAGTTAATAAATTTCCTAATGAATCTGATATGGTGGGCTATATGGGAGAATTCTATGAGCATCTAGAATGTTATGAAGAAGCTTTTGAATGCTGGGATAGGGCTATTGAATTAGCTGATAAGTATATCCATTGGATGTTTAGTAAAGTATTTTGTTATCAAAGATTAGGAAGAAAGCAGGAGGAGTTAAATCAGTGGAAGGCAATTGTATCCTGGTTAGAGGTTAAGGGATTTGAAGGCGGGGCAGAAAAACATAGGCAGAATATAATAAGATT
>NZ_JBKVCH010000027.1:0-3044 GCF_046966505.1 Zhenhengia sp. | reverse complement strand
AGGTTAAGGGATTTGAAGGCGGGGCAGAAAAACATAGGCAGAATATAATAAGATTGGAAGAAGAGTTAGCTAGTGGTAAAGTGAGCGAAGAAAAGTAAGGCAGAGGGGCATCTAGAAATAGATGCTCTTTTTTATGCCTAAATTTAAGTTTGAAAGGAAACCTGAATGAAACAATTACTAGAAAAAAGAAGTAAGAAACTCAAAGAAGTTTAGTAGCTACCAAGATGTGGTTATTAAAGAAAAAAGTAGCACTTATAGGAACTGATAAAAAAGAGATTTCAGTATAAAAGAGTAATAAAATATTTTGAGTAGAATATATGTAAAATAGAGTAGACAACTTTTAAGATAAGAAAGGGAGAAGTTATGAAAAAGACAAACGTAAATCTTCAAACGATTTTTCTTGGAATAATAGCAGTAATGTTAACAACTTTGATAATTATGATAGGGTCAGGGTATATATTAGCTAGAAATATGTTCTCATTGCCTCCGGAAGTAAAATTTACGCCCCAAGTAACAAATGAAGTAGAGGATCATGTAATCATTATAGAAGAATAACGATAAAAATACATAAATTTAGATATATAAGTGAATAAATCAAGATACAGTACATCCAAGAGGTGTGCTTTTTTTATTCCCAAGATTAAACTAGAAAGGATAACTAGATGAAACAATTGTTAGAAAAAAGAAGTAAACTAATCGAACAAATTGAAGCGATTATGAATGTAGCCGAAACAGAAAAGAGAGCCTTCTCAAAGGAAGAACTAGATAAAATTAATGGTTATACAGATGAAGTAAATCAGATTGATGCCACAATCCAAACCCAAAAAGAAGCTAGAGCATTAATGACTACAATTAAAGAACCAGCAACAAATGATAAGCAAGATCAACCTTCCCTTTTAGATGAAATCAGAGCGTTACAAGCTGATGCCAATAAGGAGATTGAGATTGGAACAAGAGAGGTAAGAGATGGAACACATACCTTTTCAGATACTGCAGTAGGCTCAGGTAATGCACCAACTGAGATTATTTCTAAGACCACTTTTGCAGACTACATCTTAGATAAGCTTGCCTATATCTCACCTTTATATGGGGCTGTACGTCATGAACGCTTTGGAAATAGTAAACATCAAATTCCAGTACAGGCAAACAAGTTAGGAAAGTTTGTCCCAATGAAAGAGCTTGCAGAATATACAACGCAAGTAGCAACCTTTGAGCCAATCAAGCTAGAAGCCCACAAGTTTGGTACATTTATTACATTCTCACAGGAAGCTATTGAGGATACTGGATATAATGTAGAAGCTGAGTTAATGCGACAGCTTGCAGAATCCTATGGTTTAACTTTAGATGAACTTATTGTAAAAGGGAATGCAGAGTATAAGGTGAATGGGCTTAATGACTTTAGTGTGGATGATGGAGTAAAAGAAGTTAAGTTACCAGTAACACTTACACCACAAACACTTACTGAAATGTACTTTACCCTTCCTATTCGTTATCGTCACACAGCAACTTGGGTTATTTCAGACCAAACTGCTAAGGCCTTAACAGATATGAAGTTTGAAGATGGCAGACCAGTATTAGTAACATCATTTAATGGCTCGCCAGTAGGACCACACACAACCATTCTTGGCAGACCAGCTATTATTAATGAGCATGTGGCTGAACTTAATGAAACAGGATCAGCTATTTTCTTTGGAGACCTAAAACGAGTGTTAATTGTAGGTGAAAGAAAAGCATTATCATTACAGAAGTCTACTGAATATGGATTTATCAGAGATGAAATTGCTATTAAAGCAAATATGAGACTAGATATTAAGAAGGCTTTAGGGGAAGCGATGGTTGTAGGTAAATCTAGTGTGGTAGCTAAGAGTAAAGGAAAAGCAGCATAGTAATATGAAACTTTCAGAAGTAGATTTGACGATAGTTAAGGAGTATCTAAGGCAAGATAGTGATGAGGATGATAGGCTTATTGAAGTAATGATTCAGTCTGCTAAGTCGCACATCTGTAATTATACTGGGCAAACATTAGAGGCACTTGAAGCAAGTGAAGATGTGGTAATTGCTATGTTAGTGTTGGTTGCAGATTTTTATGATAATAGAGTGTTAAATGTTAATGAGAGAACGAATATGAGAATTAATAGTATGCTGGAAGGATTGTTGGGGAGGCATAGTGTGAACTTAATATAGAATATTCTGTATACTGATTGTGTCTATAAGGAAGAAGTGGTATTATATAGTTAAAGATTATTTATACTGTAGGTGGGGAGAAGTAAGATGTCAAAAATAACAAAACTGAGTATCTGTTTATTTGCTTTGAGTATACTTATGCTTACAGCTTGTTCTTCGAAAGTAATTGATAAGAAAATTGAAGAAATGTATATCCAAAAAGCAGAGTTATCTATGGAGGAGCAAGCAATTCTTGATCTTGTGGGTCAAAAAGATTTTCCTTATATTGTTGACTTTGTAGTTGATGATAATGTTAAATCTTTGCAAATTAATACATATGAACTTGAAAATGGAGATTGGGAGATAATTAGTGGTGAGAGTAGAGTTTTTGAAGATAATTATGGTAGGATTGCTCTGACTTTTGATAATATAGGCAAAGGGATGAGAATTGCTGTGCAAAGTGAGCATGAAAGAGGTTCAAATAGCTATAGAGCAGATATAAAGTTTGATTTTAAAGGTATGGGTACAGCTACATCTTTTTTGACAGATAAAATTATAGTTGAATATGAAAAGGAAATCCCACTGGTTATTCAAATACATACTAAAAAGAATCAAATATCTTCCCTTAACCCGGAATATGGATTTTATGAACCAGAAGAATACAAAGCATTGGGATATGAAAAGGTTTATGCTATCACTTGTATGTTCAGTCAAAAATTAGTGAGTGAATTAGATGAGTTATATAAAAAGCAAGATTAATCTACTCCACATTCAATGATTAAGCTAGAGGAAATACTTTATCAGATAACCTTATTATTGAGTATTAAGAAAGTAGGTGATAAAATCTATTTCAACGCAGGAAAACTAAACAAAAGAATAAC
>NZ_JBKVCH010000026.1:0-6697 GCF_046966505.1 Zhenhengia sp. | reverse complement strand
TCATAAAAATAGACACGGTCTTTTTTACCGTGTCTACTAAAAAGGTAGCATCATCGAATAATTCCTTTAAGTGCTTTTTTTTATATTTTAGATTATACCAAGTCGCTGTTTTGCCTCAGGCAAGACCTTGAAAAATGCAGTATAAAAGTCTTCTCCCTCTTTTACTTCTATACGATAAAAGGTGTCTAGTATATACTTATTCATTTCTTCTAATTCTGCTTCATCATATACAAACTTCATTCTAAACCTAAGGGCTTTTAATAATTTGTACCATGCCAAAATAAAAGTCTTATTTTCATCATAATTGACAATGCCAATCCATTCCCTCACTTTTACTTCTTTTAAGTCTGGCATAACACATGTTCCTACTTGTAAGAAATATTTAAAATCATCATTTTCATAAACTCTACCAAGTGGAAACAGTCTACAAATATTTGGGCGATGTCCATGTATACTACATCTCCCTAATTCATTTAAAAAGCTACAATGCTCCGTTTCTCCCTCCATCTTGAGATAAGGTAACATCATTTTATTGTTTTTTTGAAGTGCCAGTTTATTGCCTAATAGCTCATCAAAGGATATTTTAAGATGATTTACTATTTCATAAGCATCAAATGGTGTCAATTCCACCAAATCTCCTACTCGATGACAGCAAGTATAACACCCATTACATCCACATGTATCTGCTTTTACATAGTCTTCTATATCATATAGTTTACCGTCTGAAATGCCTTCTAACGTTTTTAGTGTTCTCATATTTTTTCCTTTCTTGATCTTCGTCTTACACCAATTATAATGCAAAACCCTATACGATTTCTACAACTTCATATTCTATTTATTTTATTTCTACACCCTATCATGATTTGTAACACGTCATCGTTCGTGCTATATATGCAAGCAGAATGTCCCCAACACCGAAAGCGTTATATATACTACGCCCTCATTTACCTGTAATGAAAAATGAGTAGCTTCTTTTCTCTTAAAAATTTTTGTAAAAACTTTCCATATAATAAACCCTATAAGGGTACCCATTGTATTCATTATTAAATCATCTACATCCGTTAGCCTTCTATTAAATAACTGAGCTATTTCAATAGCCAGTGAAAATCCCACTCCTGTAACCAACACCCCTACACCATTTCTGAAGCTTTTCCAAATAAGAGGCAATAAAAATCCTAACGGCATAAACATGATAATATTTAAGATATGTGTCATAAAACCACCTGCTTGGAAAGGAATGAGATTGATTTCTTCTAATCTAACAATGGTGTCATATTTTCCTATATCCCATATACTCCCTATCCCTGCTTTGTTTAAAGCTAAGTATAAATATATAAGAAAAATATAGACCCATATAAAATGTTTAATTAAAATTTTTCTTTCTTGCTTGTTAATAGTAGATTCCTAATCGTATTGAGGGATAGATCGCTACAATACCAAATACTACAGCATCTAAAATTTGTATCCTAATCTTTCTCCTCTTGATCTATTTTCAAAAAAAGATGACGCATTTTAGATACTCATCCGTATATAAAGAGTGTTAGGTAAATAAAGAACTATCATTTAGGGAGGAATACAAATGAAAAATCTTAGATACTGTCCAGAACTGAATACTATTACAGGAAGCGTTACAGCAAGCTTACTTATATGCCAACTTGAGTATTGGTTTAACAAGAAAGGAAATAAACCTTTTTATAAGTTTCTAGGACCATGTGAAGATGAACACTATCATACAGGTGATAGCTGGACAGAGGAATTAGGTTTTACAAAGGCTGAGTTTCGTACAGCTTTTAGTAAGATTGGTATAGCTTATAAATCTAAAACTGCTTATAAGGCAAGTAGCGACCCCTTTGAAGGTAAACTCTACCTCTCCTACTATGACCGCTCTAGAAATCTCACCTACTATAAGCGTAACCATACTCTCGTCAATAAACTTCTAGAAAATCAAGATAGTGCACTTCCATATTTCAAAGACTCCAGTTCTTCAAAAATTACTCATAATACTTATTCTAATCTAGACTTAACATGCGCTTTTACTGATTCCGCTTATGCTCAAAACCATGACTCGACGCCTGTCCATACATCTTCTCATGCTCACTCATTAACTAACCTCTTTCCTTGCCCCCTTACGCCTTATGATAAAATTATAGACCTCTTTCACAAATGCTGCCCGAGTCTAAGCCCCATCACTCGCCTAAATAACGCCTGTAAACTTAAATTAGATCAGCTCTATCACAAGCTTACTCAAAAAAGTGAAGATGCACTTGCTCTAATTGAGAAAGCCTTTACCTTAGTCGAGGCTTCCGACTTTCTCTGTGGGCGCGCTGGTAAAAGGACTTGGAAAGCAGCCTTTGGTTGGATTATCCGTCTCGATAAGTTTTTTAGCATCTTAGATGGTAGGTATGCTCCCTTCTCCCCCAAGGCCACTTCCTATACGTCTGCTTCTGTATGACCATCACCTTATACAGCACCTCCTAAACCCACCTCTAACTTTATGCGTATGTACACCCATGATTTTAATATCAAAGAATTAGAAGCTCGGGAACAAGCTTACATTGAATCGCGTTATGGGCTTTCTTAATTTTTTATGATTTTGCGACGCATTTCCACTTCTCGTCCGTATATATATAAGTGTAAGGGCTGAAACACATCCTAGGCAAGTTTCTCCCCCTATACCTTGTAAGCCATCTGAAAAAAGATTAGTTCCCCCTTCTAACCTTTAGCCATTTGACTTACACCAACTTTGCAATGGGTAATGTGGCAGTGCTCTTGCAAAGGGCATCATCTCTACATAAGTCCACAAGAATTTGCCTGTTTGGCATGAAACTTCATAAGGCTTACCAGCCGCTCGTTCATAGGTTCTATGTGCTAACCCTCTATGCTCTACGTGATACATGCAGTAGCATCTCTTTCACCTCAAGCTGCCAGGTCTGCCCACTTAGCCCCTATCACTTAGCTTAAGAGATGCCTTATACCCTTTCATTCCACTCGTCATGCCTTATGGTACCTATGTTTTGCCACCAAAAGAAGCTAGCACATAGTCATCATTTTAAGGGGGGATGGCTTTGTGCTAGCTTTTGTTGTTTTTTATTTTTTAGGTTATTATCATCAAGGATTCTCCTGTCACCTAGTAGTCCATATAGTGTTTAAACCATGTCTCTTTTATTAAACACCATTCTTAGTGGTGCAGGCAAATCTGAGCTTCTGCTATCTTTTTCAATGGGCTCAAAACCACTTTTAAGGTATGCGTGAATGGCCGCAGCATTATCCTTTACAACATCAAGACTTATAGGCTTATCTGTATGGGCTTCTTTAAAAGAGTTAAGAAGCATTTTTCCAATTCCTAAATTTTGATAATTTTTATCTACAGCTACATTCGATATATAATAGGAATGAGCAAAATCTTCTTTGATAATCTTTTGCCAGTAAACATCAAAAACTTCATCAAAATACTTTGGCAGATCGATTCCTAATTTTGAAAAAGCTTGTTTATAAGCCTCTCTATCATCCAAATACTCATCCTCAATAAAGCAAAGCATCCCTACTATGTCTTTTTCGTATTGTGCCACAATTAAATTTTTAATACTAATATTTATTGTATGCGTCCATATAAGTTTCTGTAAAATCTGAAAGGCACAATTTTCATCACCAAACATGGCTCCATAAATGTTCCGGTCAGAGGAATAGATAAGCTTTGCGATTTGTTTTATATTATCTGATTCTATTGCTTTTCTAATGACTATTTTATTTTTATCAACCATAATCTTCTCCCTATTCATTGTTTATGTTAAAGCCATACAAATAAACATCCAGTTTACTTTCTTTATTTTCACGTAGAACGTTAACCCGTTTTTCTTTAAGACGCTGAAATCCCATATGCTCATAAAAACCATAATTACAGGTATGATCGGTATATAAGTATATTCTATTCGTATTATGCTCTGAATAATATGTACTTAGTTTTGATAACAACGCTTTTCCTAGACCCCTCCCTCGTACATCCTCTTTTACAGCAAATAAAGTTAAAACACCGTCAAAATCCTTTTGCATCCCTTTAATGAGTTCCCTATACGCTTTGTGAACTTCATTGTGCCCCATGCTTTTATGATTCTTTACAAAACAAAGTAAAAGAGTGTAATACATTAATTTGAGAGCATTTAATAGATTAGTTCCTTTAAACGTATCATTCTTACTTGCCCCCATAATGATTCCTACTATTTTCCCTTTATGGACGGCAACCCTACTAAACTTCTGTTCTGAAAGGCAGGAACATAAATACATTTTTTTTACTTTTTCCAGCATTTTTTCATCTTCTACATAATCATGCAGACCAAAAGCATCGCTGATTAAATTTTGTACTTCATTATAATCAGATTTTTTTAATCTTCTATAAATAAATTCTTTCATAAAATCCCCCTTCATTTCGTTGGTATCCTATCAACCTACTTGGCCTTATCCTGTATTTAACAATGCATCTCATCATTCTTTATTGACCCTCAAGCTCCATAGAGACTCTTGATTGGATACATTGTTTGTTATGGCTCTGAAAAGCTCAAGCGTTTTCTTCTCATTATCATCTTCTTCAAATCCAGAGTGCGCACTAGTTTTTACAATGATTACATTTTTGTTAGGATTGATGTATATCCATTGACCAAAAACACCAATTGCCATAAACTCATTCTGGTCACCTTCTGGTATCCACCATTGATATCCATACCCCAGCTCACTGTATGGTTTACCATCATGAGGGGCTTTTAAGTGAGGCGCATTTGTTGCTATAGAATCTTTAACCCAACTTTCCGGTATTATCTGTTTCCCCTCAAAAAGTCCATTATTCATATATAACTTGCCAAATCGCGCATAATCTCTCAAGGAAATATGAAGTCCACCATTTGCAAGTTCCTTATTATTACTAAGTGTCCAATAAGCATCCTTCTCTACACCGATCTGGGACCATATTTTTTCTTGCATATAGTCACTTAAGCTATAACCTGTTGCATTGGAAACAATCTCTCCTAAGATATCTGTATTGATGCTTGAATAGGCTCTATATGTACCCGGCTCATGTGCAAGTCCAAATTTAACAATCGATTTCATTTTAGATATACCAAACATATTGGTCATAGAAATCTTACTCATATCAGTGACCTCATCAAAATCAATCCCTGATGACATTTGCAAACAATCTTTTATTGTTATTTTTTCCATCTCCGTATTTCTAAATTCTTTAATATATTTAGCGACAGAATCATTTACACTTTCTATATAACCTTCATCTATTGCAACACCCACTAAAGCTGACACAAAAGATTTACATACAGAGTTTGAAGAAAAACGAGTGTTCTCGTCTGAACCTAAGTAGTATTTTTCATACGCTATTTTATTATTAGCAACGACAAGTAATCCAGATGTTTTAGTTTCTTGAAGAAACGCTTCAGTGCTTAAATCTTCTCCCCGGAAGTTAAATGTATCGATCAGTGGAACGAGATTATATTCAAACTTTGATACTTTTTCACCTTTTGATATTTTTGTTGAAGGCTGTATTTCATACATGGTTTGAAAACTATGTGCTAAATGCTCCTCCTTAAAGGCATTGATTGAGCGATAAATTAAAAGTATGGTATCTCCATAGGCTATTCCTATGGTAATAATGCCTACAACAACTATTGCAAGTCCAATTCTAAAATATTTCTTCATAGTATTCTCCTTTGATTCTTTTATTTTTTATGTTGTTTTTTCGCCTTGCTTAACCTATAATAATCCATGTTGTAACCACACAGTCAACGGTAAATTTTATACCTTAATAAGGGGGATATCTATGCATAAAAATGCTATTTCATCTGGTGAATTTGCAAAGCTGTGCAACACTTCAAAAGAAACATTAAGACACTATAAAGACATTGGACTTTTAACGCCTAGATACGAAGCTGAAAACGGCTATCAATACTATGATGCAGAGCAATTCTATGATTATTATGCTATTGCAATTTTCAAAAAAACTGGCACTTCACTAGCCAAAATTAAAGAATGTATGAGCCATCAAAATATCCCATCGATTCTCAAAACGTTGTCAGACCAGCAAGAAGCTTTAATAAAAGAAAAAAGAAAAATTGAACAGATGCAGTTTGTGGTAAAAAACGCTCTTCTTAATATGAGCATGGGCTTATATCACAATCCAACAGATTCAACACCACAAATTGACTTTTTTGATAAAGAACATCTGCTTGCTGTACCACATAATGAATTTTCTATTTCACAAGAAGATCAAGACGATGAAGATAGAATTTTGATTTCTGTACTTCGTAAATACAAAGAGATTTGTGATACTTATAACGTACAAACCGATTATCAGTTAGGTGCCATTATGTCATTTGATAGTAAACGCATAACCCATCTGTATACTCGAGTTAATAAAACCTACAAAAACCCCTACTATCAACAAAAGCCTGCCGGAAAATATCTGTATAGCATCCACAAAGGTAATTGGGATTTAAGCGCGACTTATGAGAAATTTTTTTCTTATATTAAGCAAAATCATATAAGAACCATCGGAGATATTTACGCTTATGATTTAGCAGGATTTATGATAAATGGTGTTGAAAATAATTCTATGACCATCATCTCTATACAAGTTGTTTGATTGTAAGCGGTTAATAACTGAGTATATTTCCATACTTCCTTATTAATGAGATAATTA
>NZ_JBKVCH010000025.1:0-9151 GCF_046966505.1 Zhenhengia sp. | reverse complement strand
AATTTATGGTATATTATTTATAGAAAGTTACTTAATTTAAAACACACTATGAGTACAAGGGGGAAGATACATGGTAAAAAAATTAAAACAACTTATGGTATTAGGTTTAGCAGTGGGTGTAACTGTAACAGGATGTAGTCCAAGTGGATCACCTACAAGTAAGGAACAAACTGATACAAAACAAGAAGCAGATAATAAAAAGGGAGATCCTGTAGTCATTCGTATTGGTTCACATGCTGGTAATAGTATGAATCCAGATTATAAAGACCCTGTTACAGGGAATTATGCAATGAATGATGAAGATCGTGAAATTGCACTCGAGGCAATGCAAAGAGTTGAAGATAAATTAAATGTAAAAATCGAGTGGGTACAGTTCCCAGGAGAAACAACAGAAGTATTACTTCAAAGCGTAATGGCTGGAGATCCTGTAGCAGACGTTGTTAACCTTTATGCAAACTCACAAGGAATTATTTTAGGTCAAAATATTCTTCAACCACTTGATGAATATTTAGAGTATTTCCAAGAGGATGCACCAGCGCCTATTTATGGAAAACACTACTTCCTTGCTGTAGCAGGTGATCATTGTACACCATTATCACCACTTTTCTATAATATCAATTACATAGAAGAAGTAGATGCGTTAAAAGAAAATGGGAAAACTGTTTATCCAACAGATCTTTACAAAGCTGGTAAATGGACATGGAGTACATTTGAAGATTACTTAGCAAAAATCGAAGCACACTATGCAAATAGCCAAGCTCCAGAAAGACCAGAAAAACGTATTGATGCCTATAGAACAGACTATACAGAAACCCTTATTCAAGCTATGCATTCTGCAGGTGGCAGCATTTACGGTGATGATGGCCTTGGAATAGAGTCTCAAGCAACAAAAGATGCCGTAGCCTATGTTCAAAAACTTATTGATAAAAAACTTTTAGTTTGCGAATTAAAAGAAGGTACAAGTAATAGGCCATATAATGCACAAGGAGAACCATTTAATAAAGGGGAATCAGTATTTACAAATATTGAAGACTGGCGTTCAAGTGAAGCAGCAGCTAAAGCAGCAGAACGTGGACAATCAATCGGTTTCATTCCATTCCCAAGACCAGATCATATGGAATTTGATGATCCTAACTACCGCCAAGTACGTACAGGTGGAGAAACTTGGGCAATCTTAAGAGGTGTGGATGAAGAAAAAATTCCTCTTGCTATTCAAACTTATGAAATGTATATGAAAGAGAAAGGTGAAATTACTAAAGAATTAAAGGGTGAAGAGCAAAAAGTATTCTTATCAATTGACCTTTTCCATCCAGAAATTGGTACTGACATGGAAGAAATCTACTTCGAAAGTATTGAAAAATCATTTGTTAATGAATTCTCTAATATGACAGGCGTGTATTGGGATTTCATGGGTATTGCTGGAGATGCTATTTATGGCATTGGTGGTTCACCAAGTTATGATGTAGCTATTGAAGCTAAGAAAAACATTATTACAGATAAGATCAGTAGTGTAGAGGCACTTTTAAATACAACAGAAGTTAAAGATAACATTGCACCAGCTTTCACTGAAATTGAAGCGGGTAAAACATATAGCTTCCCAGTGGGAACAGATCCAAATAGTATTAAGTGGAATGAAAACTATACTGTAGCTGACAATATAGATGGTGAACTTGATAAAGAACAAATCGTATTTGATACAACAGCAGCAGACTTTAATACAGTAGGCGCTTATACAGCTGGTGTAGTTGGAACAATTAAAGATTCAAGTGATAATGAAGGTAAAGTGAAAATTAATATTGTTATTTATGATGATAAGAATACACAAGCTCCAACTTTAACTATTAAAGAAGGATACAGAACTCTTGCAAAAGATGAAGATACATCAAAAGTAAATTGGGGCAATGATTTTGTTGAAGCAGCAACAGATAAAGATGGTCTAGATCTTAAAGCAAAAGTTGTAGCAGATTTATCAGAACTTGATACAACAACACCTGGTACATATAATGTTGCACTTACAGTAACGGACTATGCAGGTAATGAAGCAACTCAAACAATTGAAGTAACAGTAGAGTAATAACGAGCACATATTAACTATTCCTTTTTTAGAAGGCTACATAGGAAACTATGTAGCCTTTTTGATAGATTAAAAAATAAATAAAAAAACATTTGACAATATAGTTAGAATAGATTAAACTTATGTAAATATTATTTATAGGAGAATAAAAATGAACTTAACTATTAATTACAAAACTTTCGAAATGAATAAGTTTTATTATGGCTATTATAGATAAGTTTGTATTTATGATTTGAAAGGCTTTTATCATAGGTACAAACTGTTACAGCTTTTGTATCTATGATGGCTTCCTTTGACATATAAAAAAGAAGGTCACATAGAAAATCTTATGTGGCCTTTTCGTTATTTTAAAGACAAGAAGGTTGCATAGTAAAGACTATGTGGCCTTCTTTTTTTATAGTCTAGGAAAGTTTTACTTTTCTTGAATCAGAAATGTGGTCATATCCACTTTTTGCCTATCAAAATAATATAACATACTTTAAACAGGGAGGTTTAATATGAAGGAGAGAGAAAATTTCTCAAACAGATTTGGTTTTGTTATTTCTTGTGTAGGAGCAGCTTTAGGGCTGGGAAATATTTGGATGTTTTCATACCGTTTGGGGGCGTATGGTGGGCCTGTATTTCTTATTCCATACTTTATTTTTGTTTTTATACTAGGTTCAACAGGGCTTATTAATGAGTTTGCGTTTGGACGATTATTTAAGGGGGGGTCTTTTACAGGTATACAGGAGACTTTTAAAAAACACGGATTAAAAGGTGGTAAAATAGTAGGTCTTATTCCTCCTATAGGCCTCATGGGTGTACTTATGTTTTACTGCGTTGTCATTGCATGGATTTTAAAATACTTTTTCTTAAGTGTAACAGGTCAAATTATGACGATAGATGTAACGACATACTTTGATAATTTTGTAGGCACAACAAGTACAGTGCCATATTTCTTCTTAGCACTATTTATAACAGTAGTTATTGTTTCTTTAGGTGTAACAAAAGGTATTGAAAAATTAAATAAATGGATTATGCCGCTGTTATTTATACTCTTTATTGTTTTAACTATTAGAGGTCTTACATTACCAGGCGCACTAGCAGGGGTAGAGTACTTACTCACACCAAACTGGGAATACTTATTTAAAGTGGAAACATGGGTTATGGCACTTGGACAGGCGTTCTTTACTGTATCCCTTAATGGATGCGGTATGGTTGTATATGGGAGCTACATTAGTGAGAAGTTTGATATACCAAGTGCCGCCATAAGTACAGCTTTGTTTGATACTATTGCAGCTTTACTTGCATCTTTCATGATTATGCCGGCTGTATTTGCCTTTGGACTTGACCCGGCAGCAGGACCTTCACTTTTATTTATTACTTTACCAAAGGTATTTCAATCTATGTCTTATGGAGGTATTTTAAGTACTCTATTCTTCTTAAGTATTATTTTTGCAGCTATTTCATCTTCAGTAAATATGCTAGAAGGAAGTATGGAAGCTTTAATGGCATGGACAAAATGTTCACGTGTTATGGCATGTAGTATTATTGGAGGCATTGCCTTTGTAGCAGCAGTACCATTAGCAACTAACATTGGAGCCTTTAATCAATTTGCAGACTTTGTAACCATTGTGATTTCGCCTGTAGCAGCACTGATTGTAGCTGTAACTTTCTTCTATTTATTAGATGGAAAAGAAGTATTAGAGTCTATTAATCAAGGTGCTAAAAGACCACTTGGTAAGGTCTTTATTCCCTTTAGTAAATATGTATTTGTAGGCATTACAGTAGCAGTCATTGTATTAGGTGTTGCATATGGTGGCATTGGCTAATAAAAAAGATTAATAAAAGAGCGTATAGTGTGCCAGGATTTAAAAGGCATACTATACGCTTTCTTCTTTATAATTCTGCTAAAGCATCTGTTACAAATTGGTCAACGGTAATTTTCCATTCTTCTACCATCTTAAGACCAGTAGCACGGGCGATACGAGCAAATTGATTAATGCGTTCAAGACGTTTGTTGCGAGAACCATATTGAAGCACAATGGCTGCATAGAGTACAGGAAGGTAGGCTGTCTCGGTGCGAAGTAGGAGTTCTTTGTCATAGCTTACGGCTTCTTTAGCCATAGCAAAGAGTTTGTCATAGTGCTGTACAAGTTTTTGGGTAAGGAAAGTTTTCTTAGCATCTTGTGGACCACCGAAGATGTCTAGGCGCTTACTAAATTTGTCCTGAGCATCATGGAGGCACTTAATATATTCTAAAATATAAGGAGAAGCTTCTTTATAATAACCTTTGCAGAAGTCTTCCATATGAGCCTCTACATTACAGTAAGGATCCCAAGCTAACTTAGCCAAAAGGTAGCCGCGAAGTTCAGAGAACTCACCGCCTATTTCTCGGTTACATTGGCTAAAGAGAAGTTTAACTTTATTTTTAGCGAAGAACTGCATATTCGGTGCAAGTGTTCTAAGATTTGGGAAAGGACTAACTAAGTTTCTAAACTGAATATTATAGTCCCATAGAGAAACATGATCAGAAATATTTGCCCAAAATTCTAGTTCTTCCTTGCTTTCTTTACAAGCAGGATCTGCCTCAATAGGAAGGCCGCGACCAGCTTCAATATTACAAGTCATAATATGTACGTTGCTATGAGGTCTTGTATGTTTAGGTGGTTTTCTTGTATACCAATAAGAAAGTGTAGAAATCACTTTATCAGGGACTTCATCTGCAATATAGTTTACAAAATTAAGGACAGAACCCATAGGACTTTCATCGTAGTCATCTATAGCTTTGCAAGCTTCACACTGGCAATAGTTATTATCATCATTTTGACTGATGGACCAGTATCGGCATTCAGGCTTTTCATCTATAAATTTACGTAAGTTCTCTAGCATAATACGTCTTACTTCTGGATTGCTTAAGCATGGCTCACCAGCAGGGTGACGTTTACCATTAAGAAGGGCAAAGTATTCAGGATGCTCTTCAAAGTAGTCTTTGGAAGGAAGTAAAAATTGGAAAGAGTGGCACCAGAAGCCCCAGCCTTCATGGACTTTACTCTGAGCAGCTTTATGTTTTCTAGCAAAAACTCTATCTTCAAAGTCTTTATAGTAAATTTCCCTGTAATCAATAAGTGGAATGAAACTATAAGGCTCGAAATCGGCAGATAAATTAGTGTTTTGTGGAATGTATTCTGCAGTAGATGTATAGTAGCGACAGCCTATAATGCGTTCAAGAAAATCATAAACGGCATAAACGAAAGTTTCACTAGAAGCACCGCTAAAGCATAGACCATCTTCAGTAATGGCATAGGCAAAACCAGTGTGTGAATAGGCATCTGTTTGAATAAAGCGTATGATAGATAAGTGGGAAGGTATACGACCTTCACCTGTATAAATGTCAAAAAAGGTACCTGTAATACGTGATAGATAGTCTTGTAAAATTTCTGCAGCTTCTTGGGCAGAAGTTGTACTCAAAATAGCACATAAAGGTCTGCCTTCTGATGAAAAATGAAATGACATAGTATTAAATCCCCCTAGAATTTAAAAAAATATAAAGTCTTTTTTAGTATAACATACAAAATAAAAATATAAAATATTAAGTTAATAAAAATAAATTTAGAAAAGTTAATGAAAGTTTGAAAGATTTAACCTATGTTTAACCTAATTCATATAAGTATTTAACATACATTTTTTATGATACTTAAAGTCATAAAAAACTAGAAAGATACTTGGAGAGATGAACATGAATAAAAATAAGAAATTTGTTGTAGCACTATCACTTGCAACTATAATGCTTATGCAAAATACAATGCCGCTTCTGGCAAAAAATAATGAAGAAGGCAAATGGATGAGTGGAGAGTACCATACGCATACAACTCAGTCGAAAGATGCAGGTGAGAAAATCACGACAACAGAGCATATATTAGATGTAGCATTTAAAGAGGCAGACTTTACATCAGAAAGCTGGAGTCAGGCAGCGCCTTGGGAACTTCCAACGCAAACAACAGATGCAGATGGTGCAGCTTTTGATTATCTTGTACTTGCTAACCACCTTAGACCATCTTTTAGAAATCCAGATGGAAAGACACAAGACCTTGCTTTTTATCAGGGGTTACAGCAGGAAATTGATAAGGTGAAAGCACTTCAGGAAGAGGGGAAATACGAAGATAAATTAATCTTCTCAGGATTTGAATGGGATATGCTAGGGCTTGACCATGCTGCTGTAGGGATTATTGCTCCAAATGAAGAGCAAATGATAGAAGGTATTAAAGAATTTGAATACCGTTATAGTAAGGAAACAAAAGATACATACTTTACAAATGAAGAAACTGAAAAGTATGGTAAACGTTACAATGAAAATATAAAAGAAAATACTTTCCATGCCATTGGGTGGTTAAAAGAGAATTATCCAGACAGCTATGTACTTATCAATCATCCAGCACGTAAAAATGGTGGAGAATCTGAACTCAAAATAGAAGATATTCGTAGAATGAATGATATTGCACCAAATATTGTATTTGGTTTTGAAGGGATTTTAGGCAATCAGATGTCTAACGATGGCAGGGGTGAAAGTAAAGAAGTTTATGGTGGTGCAGATGGCATGCTAGCTGAAGTAGGTGGCATGTGGGATGCCCTTCTTGGAGAAGGAAGAAGATTCTTTACTTTCGCTAACTCTGACTTCCACTTTAAAGTAAGAAAAGACCCTACAGGTGGTTCTTATAGTGGATATTGGCCAGGTGAATACTCCAGAAATTATACATGGGTAGAAGGCAATACTATGAAAGATTTAGCAGATGGACTTCGTTCAGGTAAATCCTTCGCTGTAACAGGTGATTTAATTGATGCCCTAGACTTTAGAGCAAAAGGCAAAAGTGAAGAAGTAGAGATGGGTGATACTTTAAAGGTACAAAAAGGTGAAGAAGTGACGCTTACAGTACGCTTTAAAAGTCCAGAAGTAAATAACTATCAAACACTCTTTAGTACAGATACTGCCACAACTAATGAGGTTGCTGTAGACCATATAGATTTAATTTCAGGTGAAGTAACAGGTAAAATTAGTCCAAACAGTGAAGCGTATACAAATGATAAAAATGAAACAACAAAAGTTATTCAAACCTTTACAAGTGAAGATTGGACAACAGATGAAGAGGGATACAATACACTTACTTTCACTGTGAAAGCAGATAAAGACCGTTATTACCGTTTAAGAGGGACAAATTTAGAAGTAAGCGCAGAAGGTCAAACAGATGAAATGGGTAATCCATTAAGAGATGAAATGAAAGAAAGACCATCAGCGGACTCAATTAATGATCATAACTATTCAGATTTATGGTTTTATGGTAATCCTATCTTTGTAGATGTACAGGGAAAATAAGAACATAAAAAAGGATGTGCTACATTTTACATGAGCACATCCTTTTTCATATTAAATTTTAAGAAAGTGTTTTTACATATAGGTAATAAACAACAGTTTAATCCTTAAAAGTGAATATTTTATAAAGATAATCTATTTTGTATAGTTATCAAAGTAACCTTGAATGTAAATAATAGGGGTTCCTTTATCACCGCTACCAGATGTAAGGTCTGAAAGAGAACCGATAAGATCTGTTAATCTACGAGGTGTAGTACCTTGAGATGCCATATTACCTACAAGGTCAGCATCTTTGTTTTTAATATACTCAGAGATGGCATTTTTAAGTTCATCCCCACTTAAATGTGCAAAATCATTATCTGCTAAATATTTAAGTTTAATTTCATTTGGTTGACCTTCAAGGCCTTTTGTAAAGGCAGGAGAAACAACTGGATCGGCAAGTTCCCAAATTTTCCCTACTGGGTCTTTGAAAGCGCCATCACCATATACCATAACTTCTACTGTTTTACCTGTTTTTTCTTTAAGAGCAGCTTGGATAGCATCTACTACAGGTTGGCAATTGCGAGGGAAAAGTTTAACTGTTTCTTCAGTAGCTTTGTTAGAGCCAAGAAGTCCGTAAGCTTCGTTATAGCCATTGCCATCTAGAGATTCTACGAGTATATCATCAAGTCCATAAACTTTAGTTGCACCATTTGCTTTTAAGATGCGTTTTGTTCTAAATCTAGAGTGAATATCACATGTAAGAACATTCGTTGTATAATCAAGAATTGTTTTAGGATTATTTGAGAAGATAACTTCACACTCAGCACCAGCTTCTTTGATTAAAGATTTGTAGTACTCGATATAATCAACGCCTGTGAAAGTATGTTTATTGTAACCAAATAAATTTCTAAATTCTGCTTCAGTTAATACGTCTGTCCAAGGATTAACACCTTTTTCGTCTAAAAGATCAAGATCTACTAAGTGATTTCCTACTTCATCAGATGGATAGCTAAGCATAAGCACTACTTTTTTTAGTCCTTTTGCAATTCCACGAAGGCAGATTGCAAAGCGGTTGCGGCTTAAAATAGGGAAAATTACGCCTACTGTAGCTTCGCCAAATTTAGCTTTTACATCTGTAGCAATTGCATCTACTGTTGCATAGTTACCTTGTGCACGTGCTACAACGGCTTCTGTAATGGTTACAATGTCTTTATCTTGAATAGTAAATCCTTCAGATGCAGATGCTTTTAATACACTATCTACAACGATAGATGTAATATCGTCTCCTTCACGAATAATTGGGGCACGAAGTCCTCTTGCTACTGTTCCTACCATTCTTTCCATGTAAAATCGCTCCTCTATAAAATGAATTTTTAGTAATTACAGAAAACGTAAACTTACTATTGTACTATACCTTATAGATGATTATAAGTAAAATAAAGATATGATATAATATCTATAAGAAAAACTTATATCATTTTTACAAGTCCTTATCATAGGCAGGAAAAAAGATGAATAGGTAGTAAAATAAGTCACTTGAAAGTTAATAGAGATATGGTATAATAACTTATGCACTATATAAGAAAGAAGGAGAACGGTCATGGCGAAAAATCCAAATGCCTATAAGCTTGTTGCACAAAATAAAAAAGCTTATCACGATTATTTTATAGAAGAAACGTTTGAAGCAGGCATCGTACTTGTTGGAACAGAAGTAAAATCCATCCGCCAAGGCAGTGGTTCCGTTAAGG
>NZ_JBKVCH010000024.1:0-14370 GCF_046966505.1 Zhenhengia sp. | reverse complement strand
CTTATTTATCAAGGCCTCAGCCCTGTGTGTCAGTGGCGCTGTGCCCTGCTGACTTTTATTATTATGCACTATAACTTTGCATAAGTCAACCCCTTTTTACACCTTTTTTAAATTAATATTGTTTTCTTGTTGAATAATCTTAAGAAAGCTTTCCCACAGCGTATGTTTCGCCATTCTAGTTTGCCTTAGACTGCATAGATATCTTGCTGTAAGCCTAATATAATTATTCTTTACTTCTATATAGATAATAGGCATTAAATTACTCTAATAGATAAAGTTATAATCCCCTCTGTATTCTCTCTATAATATCATATAGTATCTCTTTAGCTTTCTCCCAATCGCTCTTCTAGTGTATTATCAACACTAATCTCATGCCAAGTATAGCAAAATCCTTTTTCATAGTTATAAATAGGAAAAAAGCCTTTGCTCTTGGCTAATTCTATTGCTTACTTCTATCATTTTAAATTGTAACCATCCTGCATCAATTACATCTCCTATATTGCCATTAACCTCTATCCTATCTCCCATTTTAAAAGGTTCAGCCCATAAAATATATAAATCCCCTACTATATTAATAAGGATATCTTTCATCATGATGGTAATCCCGACTGAGAAAACAATGAAAGTAACAATATTTTACTATAAAGGTATTTCCTTAAAATAAGTATATTCATTAAAAATACTCAGCTTAATAAAATGCTTTTAATTTAAAATCTTGTTCACCCCAACTTATTTTAATCCATTCCATAAATGTCATTATCTTTCCTATCGCCTCTTCTTCTTAATTATATTTAAATATATATTATTTATTTTCACCATAGGTTTGTCACCCTTTTAGAGGTCGTACATATTATATAATTGTAAACAACTTTAAAGGAGGTTTTTAGTATGGCATGTGATTGTAATTGTTCAAGATTTGAAGATGATTTTCGTAATTTTGAAGAACGTGAAGTAAGAGGTAACTTCTGTGACTTTGACACAGATGACAGAAATGACAGAAATGACAGGGATGACAGACGTGACAGGGATGACAGACGTGACAGAGATGACAGAGATGACAGAGATGACAGACGTCGCCGTAACTGCAGACGCTTAGCTAATGAAGTTGAAAGACGTATCGATGATTTAAAAGAGGACATTAGAAGATTAGATAACGCTTTTGATAGACTTGAAGATCGTGGCTGCATCAGAGGAACTTCTCGTGATGATGACAATGGTCACGGTTGCCGTAGATGTGGTTGCCGTAGATGTGGTTGCCGTAGATGCGACTTCTAATTTAGACCCCCTATAATTCACTATAAAAATCACTAAAAAAGAGTTAAAGTAGGATAATATCCTACTTTAACTCTTTTTTACATCTACAAAATAATGTTCATCTTCTCTAAGTATATTGATAGCTTTTTTCCACATTGCCTTTGCATTTATTAAATAACATTCTGCTTCGAATACTTTCCCTTTTTTAAGTTCAGTACCTTCTTCTAACAACGCTTCAATTCTATCGTAACATTGGATGGTATTTTTAAATCCATGTGTCTTATAGTATTTATAACTCTTCTCTCTATTTACATTAAATAGTTTATATTGTAGCATCTCACCATATAAATAATCCGGTTCTACCAATTCTTCTACCCCGTGCATAGAGGTATTCGGATTTAACCCACATCCTAAAAATAATATATGTCCTCCCATTTCATTAACCAGTCTAAATGGAGAATTTGGTCCACATGGTGTTTGATCTAAATGATGGTTTTCTAGTAACTCTTTTGCAAATCTTCCCTTTGCACACACAGAATGTGTTGGATGCAAGCTACGTACTACACCATCCATCTTTCTGAAACACTCACTTAATGCGCCTACATCAGATGGTGTATCTTTTACACTAAAGGTGTCATTGTTATTTCCATCTACACTTTTATAACTTAATGTAGGCATTAATAATGTTCCTTTTTCACCTAACACATTCTCTATACTTTTTATAAGAGACTCTATTTTTAAATCCTTAAGTCCTAATGCTTTTATAGAACTATGTACTAATAAGATATCTCCCTCTCTCACGCCTAAGTCTCTTAGTTGTTCTTCCATTGCCTTATTATATACGTAACCTATCACCAATTGTGCCCCCTCTTTGTCTGTTATCTTGTGACAACTATTATATTACCACAAAAATATATACTTGTTGTATATTTTTTTATGTATTTTACCGACAAAAACAAAAAAAGGCGCAGAATCTTTTGTGAGATTCTACACCTTTTTTTAAATTATAGGTTAACTACAACACCTGTTTGATATTTTTTATCGTCTACGATAACTGTAATTTTGAAGATGCCACTTAAACCTTCTTTATTAACATTGAACTTAACAACTCTTTCATCTGACTCTTGGAATGTACCTGCGCACATTGCTAAGAATGTTTGTTTAGTTGTTGGAACAAAGTATCTATGTACATCATCATTTGTCATAGATTCTAATTGAAGCATTACAAGTTGACCTCTTTCAAATTTTGCATCAAAGATAATACGGTCAACTTCATTAATGAATTTACCTTCATTAATTTCTGGTAATAATAAACCTGTATCTTCTGCTGGGACTTCTGTTAAGAACTCTTCTGTTACAGCCATATGGCCTAAAAGTTGTCCTTCTCCAAGTTCAAGATTAGTACCTTCATGATAGAATTTAAGTTTTTCTGCTCTGTAGTAATTTGCAGTTGTATGCATTTCATATTTAACTACATCATCTTCAACTTCTACTGTAATAGTTTGAAGTTTTGTTTTTGGATCTTTTGTATCAAGGAACGCTGGTAATACTTGTGTTGGTTTTGCATCATAGTATCCAATACCACCTGAATGTACAAGGTAATGTCCATCTCTGTAATATTCTACGTTACAGATATATGGTGAGAAGAATTGTGCGCCTCTTTCTTTTCCGAACTGCCAGATTTGTTCAATTGTCATATCTTCTGTATTGATTCTATATCTTACACCACGAGAGTAGCTGTCTTTTGATAACACATATTTAGCTGGGTCTTTTGATCCCCAGTGACCATTGTCAAACATCATAACATCGCCATCTGGTAATACAACACATGCATGTTGCTCATATTGCCAATCGAACTCACCATCTCCAACTGGTGTAAAGAAGTACTTATCTACCATTTCTTGTGGCCAACCTTCTGGATCCCCGATAATCCAGTTAAGGTCACCTGTTTCATAATCTAAGTTAATAACAGCATCTTGGTGTCTACCTGATAATGTAAGAGAGTTTGTACGTTTGTCATACCATACAGCATTATTATGGAACCAGTCATGTTCTGACCAGCTACCTGATTTACCTTTATCTTGTGGAAGTACTTTTTTGTAATCCCATGATTTTAAGATTTCACCTGTATTTCTATCTACAAGTACACACATATCTTCTGCAGTTGCTGCTCCAGCTTGTTGTGTAAGGATAAGTAAGTTGCCGTCTTCCATTTCAAATTGGTCATGGTGATAGCCACCTGGAATACGGTATTCTTTATAAATTTTACCACAGAGGCTCATTTCGCAGATACCAGCCATATAATATGGTTTACCAATGAAGCGATTTGAACCAATTAGTACATTACCATTTTTAAGACGTTTCATATCAAAGATAAATGGTTCTGTTAAGTACCAACGGCAGTCTCCGTTATAGTCATAACCCGCTGCATAGTCTTCACCAGCTGGTGTTGTAAACATGATATTATCTTGCATATATTCACTTGTTGTATTGATATATGTACATTTACCAATGTTATCTTGGACAGGTGCTGTTTGAATTTTAACTTCTGTTTCTACACCATTTGAAAGTTTAAGAACAACTGTGTTTTCATAATCTCCATATAAGCCCATTACCGGAAGTCTATGCTCTTTTGTTTTTGGGAATGTATGAGTAATATTTCCAGCTTCTTCTTTACCTTTTACAGTAAGTGTAACTTCTACTTCTTCTTCTGTGTTAAACATGATAACTGCTGAAAGTGGACATACAATATAAGGATTTAATTTTACATATGGACTTTCTACACTGTAACTACCATTTGCAAAAGCTTCAAGCATAGCTTGTTCTTGTCTGTACTGTGCTGTAATAAGATGGTCTACCGATTTAAATGATACTGACATTTTCTTTCCTCCTACCTAAAATGATGTTTTATGATAATTTAATTAAGCTTCTAATAATTGTTTTAATACCGGTTTTTGTTGTAAACCTTTTAAACGCTTTACTTCTTCCCCATCTTGTAATAAAAGGATAGTTGGATAAGATGCTACATCATATTTTTCAACGATTTCTTTATTGCGATCAAAATCTACTTTTAAAATTACTGCATCTGGCATATCTTTTTCTAAGTCTGCTAATACAAAACCTAACATTTTACATGGACCACATGTTTTTGAATAAACGTCAACTAATACTTTACCTTGGTTTGCTACTGCATTAAATTCTTCAAAGTTTGTAATTTCTTTAATCATGATTATTAGCTCCTTTAATTAATCTTTTATACGAATTAAATTGTTTTAATATATTTTGATGCTACTTGTGCTGCAACAGCGCCATCTGAACATGCTGTAACAACTTGTCTTAACTCTTTTGTTACCACATCTCCAGCTCCATAAATACCCGCAACACTTGTTTCCATTCGACTATTTACTTTAATATAACCTTGTTCATCTAAGATACCTAATGCTGCAAAAGCTTCTGTAGATGGCTTAAGACCTATATACTCAAATACGCCATCGCATGTAAGTTCTAACTCTTCTTGAGTTTGGGTAGATTTAATACGCACACCTTGTAATTTCTCTACTCCAGTGAATCCTTCGATGTTATAGAATTCATAAATTGTTACATTTGGAAGGGCACGTAATTCATCACAAGATACTGGGTCTGCTGTTAAATCAAATAGTGTAACTACTTTTACTGAATTTGCAAGACTTGCAAGGTAGATTGCTTCCTCTACAGCAGAATTCCCGCCACCAATAACAACAACATCTTTATCTCTGTAGTAAGCCCCATCACAGATTGCACACCAGCTAATATTCTCACCTGCAAAGCGGTCTTCATTTTCTACACCAAGTCTTCTCGGAATAGTCCCTGTAGCCAAAATGACTGTCTTAGCTTCAAAGATTTTCTCTTCTTCTTCGCATGTAATAATTTTGATATTACCTTCTTCTTTAATATCTTTAACCGTTCCGTAATCAAAAGTCACTTGTAATTCTTGTGTATGCTCAAACATTTTATAAGCAAGCTCTGCTCCATTAATAGTTCCTACACCTGTATAATTTTGAATTTCATGTGTATTAATAATTTGTCCACCTGGTGCAAGCTTTTCTAATAAAAGCACACTCATATTTGCTCTTGCTGCATAAATAGCTGCTGTCATACCTGCTGGTCCTGCTCCAATAATAACTACGTCGTATAGTGCCACGCTTAACGCCCCTTCCATTTACTTTGTATATATTGATTAGATAATTTTTTAACAAATAAGTTTATAATTTTGTCCTTCGTTTCTTATAAATTCAGTATATCATTCTCTTAAATTTTTAAAAATAACGCATGTTATGTTTCAAAAATTTAAGGGCATCTACATCTATTTTTTTATTTTCATTGATTTTTTAGCCAATATATTGTATTTTCAAATATAATACTTATTTTATTTTTACCATTAGAGGGGGATGCATCATGACATCAATAGATAAATCTTATTTTGATGAGTTCTGCAAAATTGGGAAATTTCGTACTGTAAAAAAAGGTGAATGTCTCTATGATTTAGAGCGCCTAAATGATCATGTATATTGTTTAGAAGATGGACTATGTGCTCTTATAAGCATTACAAAATCTGGCGAGGAAAAAATCTATCATTATTTTGCTTCAGGAAGCATTATCAACTTTACTCCTGCATACCTGACACTCCCCTCAAATGCTGCCTCTGCGGCCTTTTATATGTATACTAAATCTGATTGTAAGCTCTATGAAATTTCTTATAAAAGCTTCTACAAATTATTAAGTGAAAATGCTCATCTTAACCGTTATATCATGACACTATTTGCAAATCATTTTTCTAACGTACTTTATCATTTTCACTTTATGCAGGAAGCAAGTACGCCAAGCCGTTTATGCAAAACTTTGCTAGACTTTAGTTATATGTCTGGCAAAAGACGCATTGTAAATAAACATTTTAACTATGTTGAACTCTCTAAATATTTAGGCGTTCACACTGTAACTGTATCTCGTATTATGCGTTCTTTAAAACAGGTAGGTGCAATTGAAAAGGATGGTCACCTTATTGTTATTAAAAACTTAGATATACTAGAACGATATATTCAGGATACAGAATCTCTTCCCTACTAATATATTATTTACCTAAACCTAACATAGGCTATTTTTTATTCTGCCATAGTGTGTTATTGTTTTAACACACTATGGCTTATTTTATTGGCTAAACTTTATTTGAGGGAGAGATTTTCATGCAAGCAAGACTCACCAAAGCTGATATTCACTATTGGATTACTTCAGCTATCGGCATTTTTATTATGCTCTTTTTTAAATTCATTCCTGCTCCAGAACCTATTACTCCTATAGGGATGGAAATCATAGGGATATTCATAGGGATGATTTTACTCTGGTCTTTTATTGATCCTATTTGGCCAAGTTTATTAGGAATTTTATTATTAGGATGTAGTAGTTATGCTTCTATGAACCAAATTCTAATGAACTTCTTAGGTGATGCAACTGTTGTCCAGCTCATCTTTATGATGATTCTTATCGGTGCACTTGTGCAATCAGGTTTAACTGACTATATCGGAAGATGGTTTTTAACAAGAAAGGTTATCAATGGTAAGCCTTGGATGTTCTCATTCATGGTACTCCTAGGTGTTTATGCACTAGGTGCTACATCATCTGCTTTTACACCAATCTTTCTTTTCTGGCCTATCTTATATGGTATCTTTAAAGAGTTAGGTTATAAACCTAAAGATAAATATCCAACACTTATGCTTATTGCAGTTGTAGTTATTGCAATTGTCGGCTTCTCTGCTGCTCCATTTAAAGACGGTCCACTTATCCTTCTTAACAACTATACAACACTTAGCGGCAACGAAATTAACTATACTGCCTTTATGGGATTAACATTACCTTTATCTTTCTTATCTATCATTAGCATCATTTTACTCATGAAATATATATTAAAACCTGATGTTACGTTACTTAAGGAAGTTAATACAGAAATGTTTAATAAAAATCCTTTACCACCATTAAATTTAAAACATAAGATTCTTTCAGTAGCTTTCATAGTTTATATTATTGTCATGCTTCTACCTGGTCTTCTTCCAGCAGATTCTCCTATTAGACCATTCTTTAATGATAATAAATATGGCTTTGCCTTAGCTGTTGTATGCATCCTTTGTTTCATTAAAATTAACGGTAAATTCCTTATTGACTACCAATCTATTGCTAATAACCATACTCAATGGAGCTCTATATTTATCATAGGTGCAGCCCTTACGATTGGCAACGCACTTACTTCAGACGTAACAGGTGTAACACCGTTCTTAAGTAAACTCCTTACACCTATATTTGAAGGAACTGGAGAAATTACTTTTATTATCTTAGTACTTATATTAGGACTTATACTTACAAACTTTTGTAATAGTGTTGTAATTGGGATTATCTTCCTCCCTATTATTCTCACTTTCACTCAATCTATGGGAATTATGCCTGCTCCAATTATTGCTATATTCATTTTTGTTGTTCTATTAGGTACTATTACCCCTGCCGCTTCACCATTCTCAGCAATTATGCATAGTAATAAATCTTGGTTAGACTCTAATGATATATATAAATATGCTACATTAATGACTATACTTATTTTAATTATTACGATTTTAGTAGGTATACCACTTTCAAACATTTTATTCTAAATAACAAGGGCAAAATGATTAACAATCATTTTGCCCTTTTCTGTATATTAACCCAAATTATATTGTCAATTTACTTTTTTATTATGGTGATAATATACATATAATTGATTTATTTTTTTATTTCTTTATACAAAATTTATTTCTAAATAACTTATGTTATTTTTTTATTTCTTCAATTATGTTATTATTTTAACATACTTGATTTAGGTTATTTTTAGAACTTATTTTAAAAGGGAGATGAATTTTATGCAACAAACAGAACGTAGGCTAAATTATTGGTATCTTATTAATTCTATAATTGGCGTGTCATTAATGTTATTCTTTAAGTTCATTCCGGCACCAGCTCCTATCACTCCTGTCGGAATGGAAGTACTCGGGATCTTCTTCGGTGTAATTTATTTATGGACGACTTGTGATTCAATTTGGCCAAGCTTAGTGGGTGTATCGCTATTAGGAATTAGTTCCTATGCACCTATGAATACTATCTTAATGAATTTTCTTGGAGATTCTACCGTTGTACAAATGCTATTTATTATGGTTCTTGTTGGAGCAGTTGTTCAATCTGGTTTAACTAATTACATAGGCAGATGGTTTTTAACCCGTAAAATTATTAATGGAAAACCTTGGGTGTTTAGTTTTATGCTTCTTTTAGGTGTATACGTATTAGCTTTCTTATCAAGCGCTTTTGCACCAACCTTTTTATTCTGGCCTATACTGTACGGAATTTTTAAAGAATTAGATTATAAACCAGGTGATAAATATCCAACACTTATGCTAATAGCTGTTGTAATTACTGCTATACTTGGTGTAGCTTCTGCACCATTTAAAGATGTTCCTCTTATTCTACTTAGCAATTATAAGAATGTTTCAGGTGTTGAAGTAAATTATGCATCTTATATGGGACTTACTATTCCTTTATCACTTATTTGCTTGACTGTCCTTATCTTATTTATGAAATATGTATTAAGACCGGACGTTACAAGCTTAAAAGCCATTAATGCAGAAATGTTTAATAAAAACCCTTTACCACCTCTAACATTCAAACATAAGCTATTAGCTACTGCATTCGGTCTTTTTGTTATCTTAATGCTCCTTCCTGGTATCTTACCAGCAGGTCCATTACAACAGTTCTTCAATGACAACAAATTTGGTTTTGCAGTACTACTCGTAGGTATTTTATGTGGACTTAAGTTAGAAGGTAAGTTTGTTATCGACTATCAAACTGTTATGAGTACTCAGGTTCAATGGAGCACCGTATTCCTTATTGCAGCTGCATTAACTATAGGTAATGCATTAACTTCTGAAGCTACTGGTGTAACACCATTCCTTAAACAAACGCTTACTCCGATCTTCGGAGGTACAAGTGAATTTGTCTTTATTGCGATGATTTTAGTGATCGGACTTATACTAACAAACCTCTGCAACAGTGCAGTAATTGGGATGATTTTTATTCCTATCATCTTTACATTCTGTGGCACAATGGGTATATCAGCAGACCCAATTGTCTCTATATTTATCTTCTTAGTTCTTATGGCTCTTGTAACACCTGCTGCTTCCCCTTACGCCGCACTTATTCATGGTAATAAAACATGGTTCAAAACATCTGATATTTATAAATATACAACTATCATCTCAGCTGTGATGTTACTTATCATTTTAGTTATAGGTATTCCTCTCTCTAAAATCGTTTTCTAAATTCATATATAAAAAAGCTCAAAATGCACATAGCATTTCGAGCTTTTTTATAATACTTATTTTTACATAACAAAAAAGCGTATAACTTATGTTATACGCTCTGAAGCGGAGAAGGTGGGATTCGAACCCACGGCCCCTTTCGGAGTCACTGGTTTTCAAGACCAGCTCCTTAAACCACTCGGACACCTCTCCAAAGTTGTTATGTCAATTACTCTCTTATAATAACATAGTATTTGTCATATGTAAAGCCTTTTTTTAAAAAAATTAAAGTTTTTTAGAACGTCCATAAATCTAGCCCTCAGCTAGGCAAAAAAATCCTACAACTTATGTTGTAGGATTTCCCTATGCCGGAGACCGGAATCGAACCGGTACGGGAGGTAAGTCCCGCAGGATTTTAAGTCCTGTGCGTCTGCCAGTTCCGCCACTCCGGCATATAAGCGACCCAGAAGGGACTCGAACCCTCGACCTCCGCCGTGACAGGGCGGCGTGCTAACCAACTGTACCACTGGGCCATCGCTATTTCATAAGTATAATAACATATCTATTGACGTATGTAAATAGCTAATTTAAATTTTTTATATTTGTTTCTAGTATAGAAAGAAATTCTGCTGAGGCTGGTGATAAAGGGACGCTCTTTAAGAATAGACATCCTATACTTCTCCTAGGAATAGGTTGCATCAATCTAATCTCAAATACTCCCTTACTTTCTAAATAATCTTTAGCAAATTCTTTAACAACACAAGATATACCTAAATTAATCTTAGCAAACTCTAGTAATAAGTCATGTGAACCAAGTTCTATTTCAGGATTAATTTTAATACCTTCTGAAAGTAAATATTGCTCTACATACTGACGAGAATTAGATTTCTTCTCAAGAAAGATAAGTGGTAACTCAGTAAGAGTTTCGAGTGATACAGGATTTTTACTTAACTTCCTATATTCCTCTCCCCCTACAAAGATATCATGTATAGGCAGACATTCTCTTACCTCTAACGCTGGGTCTTCTACCGGTAAATTACATACTGCTAGATCTATTTCGCCTGCCTTTAATAATTCGCATTGCTCAATGGTAGTACGATTAATGATCTTTAGTTTGATATTCGGAAATCTTGTATGAAATTCTTCTAAATAGGGCAATAAGAAAAATCTTGAAATCGTATCTCCCACCCCTATTTTAAGTTCTCCAGCAACTAGATTAAGGGTTTCTTTAATCTTTTGTTCTCCTACCTGAATGAGATTCATAGCTGTATGTATATACTCATAGAGTAAGCCCCCCTCTGCAGTCAATACTACACCTCTTGCACTTCTTCTAAATAAGCTAATGCCAAGTTCACTTTCTAACTGCATAATAGTTTGACTGACAGCAGGCTGTGTCATATAAAGTTTCTTTGCCGCAGCAGAAAAACTCTGACACTGCGCTACCATACAAAATACCTTATAATAATCTAATTTAATATTCATGTAACCCTCTTTAATTTTATTATTTACTCTACTTATATCATATCGTATTTTTTATGACAAGAACAAGGTTCATAAATGAGCTTATCTTCTATCATTCTATATACACACATTTATATTTACACCATATAATCTATACATTATCCTGTCCTTTTATGGATGTACATATGCAACTTATGCCTCACTCTCTTAAAAGTCATGAACCACTTCAACTTGACTTTTATTTTAAGCCAATAAAAAACTTTATATCCATTAAACTAAATACAATTGAGCTAATTAATCTCTAGATTTCCCGAAACTGTTTTTACCCTCAACTTAGCACTTTCATCCTTATAACTATACTTTTTCTTACTTTTTACCATAACATCAAAATCACTTTCAAAATCTCCACTTGTGGAGTTAAACTCTAAATCAAATCCGTTCATCTTAGCAAAGGTTAAGTCTATATCACCTGAAACCGATTCAACTCTTATTTGTTTAGGATGCTGCATTAATTCTAGTTCTATATTACCACTTACGGTTTTACCCTCTACATTATTACACATACCTTCATTTCTAAATCACCACTTGTACTAACTCCCTCTAGGGAATCTATCTCTATATTTTCTACCTTTATATCTCCACTAGTCGTATTTATTTTCATCTCTTTTGCAGCAACATTGATCATTTCAATTTTTATAGCAAAAAGAAGGCATATAAACTTTAAAAGTTTATATGCCTTCTTTTTCAGTACGTATCCACAGGGATTCGAACCCCGGACCCACGCCTTAGAAGGGCGTTGCTCTATCCAGCTGAGCTATGGATACACAATGATTAACCAATTACTTTATTATCTTACCATGATTTTTGACGTATGTAAAGAGAAATCTCATAAATAAATTAAATTTATTCTCTAAATAAGCTTTTCTTCCCTAGACTATCGAACATTTGTTCTGTTATAATAAAATAAGGTGATGTTATGGATATTAAAACAAAATTAGAGATTTTATCAGATGCAGCTAAATATGATGTATCCTGTTCCTCTTCAGGCTCTAAGAGGCAATCTAAGAAAGGTGCTTTAGGTTCTACTGAAGCCAGTGGTATATGCCATTCTTTTACGCCTGACGGCAGATGTATTTCATTACTAAAAATTTTACTCACTAACTATTGTATTTATGATTGTGCCTATTGTATTAACAGGCAATCTAATGATGTGCGGCGTGCAGCTTTTACACCTGATGAAGTCGTTAGCTTAACGATGAACTTCTATAGGCGTAATTATATAGAAGGTCTCTTCTTAAGCTCTGCTATTATTAAGGATCCAAATCATACAATGGAACTTTTGACTACAGTACTTAAGAAACTACGCATTGAACAGAGCTTTAGAGGTTATATTCATGTTAAAGCCATACCTGGTGCAAATGAAGACCTCATTAATGAATGTGGACTTTATGCAGACCGTATGAGTGTTAATATTGAACTCCCATCTTCTAAATCCCTTAAACTGCTAGCACCTAGTAAAGCTAAACAAGATATATTAAAGCCTATGAGGCTTATTAAATCTCATATTCTAGAAAGTCAAGATAACCGTAAGTCTTTCCGTCATGCACCTCTCTTTGTACCTGGTGGGCAAAGTACACAACTTATAGTAGGGGCATCTCCAGAAAGTGACTTAAGTATTATGAATCTAAGCCAGGGGCTTTATGATAAATATTCACTTAAACGTGTTTATTACTCAGCTTATATTCCTATTAATCAAGGCAATAACTTGCCTTTACTTAAGTCTCCGCCTGTTATGCGTGAACATAGACTCTATCAAGGTGACTGGTTATTACGTCTTTATGGTTTCAGAGCAAATGAACTACTAAATGAACAAAACCCTAACTTTGATATTAACTTTGATCCTAAGACCTCCTGGGCACTACGTAATATGCATCTCTTTCCTATTGAAGTTAATAAAGCTCCTTACGAAATGCTTATACGTGTGCCCGGTATTGGACTTAATGGTGCAAAGAAGATTATAAGTGCTAGACGACTTACTAACTTAACCTTTGAAGACTTAAAAAAGTTACGTATTGTTTTAAAACGTGCACAGTATTTTATATTATGTAATGGAAAGTATAATGGAAATGTATCCTATGATGATGAGAAAATTCGCCTTGCTATTAAACCTGAATTAGACCTTAATATAGTTGAAAACAATGCTACCCAACTTAGCCTATTTGATCAACCTCATTCTAAGTCAAGAATTTTACTCTTAGATGATTTACCAACTGCATTAACAGGAGAGTTATAAATTATGAAAAATTATTTATATGATGGAAGTTTTGAAGGCTTTCTTACTGCCATTTTCTATGCTTACCAAGATAAAGAGTCTCCTCTTATTACTAGAGAAATCAATTATATACCTCATCTCCTTTATGAACCTATTAAAGTTAACGTAGAGCAAGATAAGTTTAAGCGGGTTTATACAAGTATTCAGACTAAACTCTCTACCGCTATTCTCTCGACTGTCTACTATCTTTATCTAAGTGAGTTAAAAGGATTTGAGAATCTCTGTTTAGATTATCTTAAATTATGCTACCGCTATGGTGAAAGTATTAATCTAGCTAAAAATAATGACACAATTATTCAAGTAGATTCTTTCCGCCGTCGGGTAACACTTGAAGTTCATCGTTTTAATGGCTTCGTTCGCTTTAAAGAGATTAGCCCTAAGTATTTCTATGCCCAAATAGAACCTGACCACAATATTCTTCCTCTTTTATCTGAACACTTTATTAAAAGATTCTCTGACCAATATTTTATTATTCATGATTTAAAACGAAAGACTGCTCTTGTATATAATCAAGAAGAAGTTTACTTACAGCAACTATCTTTACAACAGTCTAATGCCTTAGCAAGTAATAATATCATTGACCCCTTTCAAGACTTATTTAAAAGCTATTATGATAGTACAACTATTAAAGAACGTAAAAATCCTAAATTACAAAGAAGTTTTGTGCCTAAACGTTATTGGAAGCATCTTGCTGAGATGTGTACATTAGATTAAATAAACTAAGATAAAAAATATATTAAAACAAAAAAACATATTCAACAATCCTACATTCATACAGGATTCTTGAATATGTTTTTTTAAATATATGCCCGAGACCGGAATCGAACCGGTACGAGGGTTAGCTCGCAGGATTTTAAGTCCTGTGCGTCTGCCAGTTCCGCCACTCGGGCATATTAAAAATTTGGCAACCACCTACTCTCCCGGGCCGTCTCCAGCCAAGTACCATCGGCCGCTTTAGTCTTAACCTACGTGTTCGGT
>NZ_JBKVCH010000023.1:0-16754 GCF_046966505.1 Zhenhengia sp. | reverse complement strand
TGACTTTATGAATCGACTGGTTTAATGGTTACTATTTTATTTTCAAAGTTCATTTTTCTTTATTTATCAAGGCCTTAGCCTTTTCTCAGTAGTGCCTGTGCGCTGCTGACTTGTATTAGTATACGTTATTCCTTGCTATAAGTCAACACCTTTTTTTATTTTTATTTTATTTTTTTATTTTCCTAAGCAACCTTAAGATTTATCAATGACTTTACCTACTTCATCTTATTCTATGTAAGGTAACCTCTCTATCCACTATTTAGATTTTGCTCCCCTATCACACAACTTACAAACTACATTCCCTCTAGAGCTTAGTTTTGTTCCATGATTTCTTTTATATAATATATTAAAGATTTTATAAGCTTAACTATTTTTCTTAGCATAGATAAAAAGAGAGGTCTAAGACCTTTCTTTTTATCTTCCACGATATCTCCAAACTTCACAACCTAAAAATGGATTAGCTGTTCCTAAGTAAAGGTCACAATCTGCAACTAATAAGTTTCTTATCCCATAATTATAAGATTCATCAAACCCCTCAACACTCTGACAAACAAAGTTTTCACCATTATAAGTTGTATACAAGTCGAATCCATAAGTTTCGGGTAGATCTTTTATACTACAAATAAGCATTTGAATCCATCTTTTAAAATTAAGTTTTTTAAATTCTGGGCACTTTAATATTCCTTCTCCTATGCTACTTATAATATTATTTAAAACATCTGCTGAAGGCATGAGCGTTTGGGCTTCTTTTATAGGTGGTTCATATGAAGTTTGCAGTAAAGTAGCCCATAAAATTGAAGAATCCCAAGTTCCAATATATAAAGTATTACAATAAGCTCTTAGTTGCCAGCAATAGTTATTAAAAATATTCCCAAATCCAGAAGGATAACAAGAGATATTTCGCTTTCCTGTAGTTGGATTTGTTGGCCATAGAGGTTCTTGGCCTACTACAACTGTCCATTCATCTTTACCATTAACTTTTATAATATCAAAGCCTTTAGGTAGAACTACTACTTTAGAAGGATCAACACTCTTAAATCCTATCCAAATACCTGTACCTACATAAAGATTACCTTTAAATACTTCCATGCTAAGTGGCAGTTCATTTAATTCATCCCCTGCTCCTTTATCTACAACGCATTTCCAATGATCTTTTTCAGGTAATCTATCTTCTGTCCTCCAAACTTCAAATCCTCCAAACGGAGCTGTCCCTATATAAAGATGTCCCTTGAAGCTAGCCATAGAGATTACTTCTCCTTTAGGATTATTGGCTCCAGTTCCAAATTCTACTGGTTGCCAGCCTGCCTTAGGGTTATCACTCCAATAAAGATATGTGGTTTCGGTCTGTTCCAATGTATTAGTGACTCCCATATAAAGTCTACCTTCATAGACAAGCATTGTTCTGGTGCTAAATCCGCCTGGAATACCAGGTATAATTCCTTCCCAATATTCCCCATCCGTGGACATAAGCATATAGGATACCCCTGTTATAGTAAAACCACCTACATAGATTGCCGTTACCTTATTAATATCTGTATAGGTAATCATAAATCTAAAGCCCATAAGTTCTTTTCCTGCCTCAGCTTTATAAACTCTCTCCCATCCTCTGTAACCAGATTTATGGTAACGCCATATTTCTGCATCATTATTAGGATGCTCTGGTGTTAAAATAGGAGGTGGCTGTACACCGAATATCTCCCCTTGCTCTAGTAACTGATAAACTATATTTCTACCAGTTCCTACATAAATATAGTCTCCTAGCTCCCCCATGCTCCAAGCATAATTATTTTGTTTAGCGTTGTCTAAATCTCCCCCATCAAATCCATTTACAGGAGTTAAATTATTCCATCTATAAGACATAAAAAATCCCCCTTAGCAGCATATAATATTACCCTTTAATATTATATGTTGTTAAGAGGGCTATGTTCATGTTGTACTAAGCTCTTATCTCTTTAAGTTTTTCTTTAACTAATTCAATTACTTTATTTTTATCTTCTTCACGTTCAACTACATCTATTACATCCATATCAATAATAAGGACTTCTGAAGCATCATAGTGGTTCATAACCCACTCATCATAACCTTCCCATAAGAATCTGTAATAATCTACAAGTTCTGTATCAAGTTCGAAGCTTCTACCTCTTTTCATAATACGATCTAAAACTGTTTCAAATGAACCTTTAAGGTAAACCATAAGGTCTGGAGCTTTTTTAGGAAGTTCATCTAATTCTTCCATCATATTATCTAAAAGACTTTCATAAACTTGCATTTCAAGTTCATTAATTCTGCCAAGTTCCATATTCTTTTTAGCAAAATACCAGTCTTCATAAATACTTCTATCTAATACATTATTATCTTTAACTAATGCTTGTTTAATTGCTTTAAAGCGTGTATCTAAGAAATATAACTGAAGTAAGAATGGATATCTCTTTGCTTGAATCTCTTCTGGAGATGCTGTGTAGAATAAAGGTAAAATTGGATTATCATCTACACTTTCATAAAATACATTACTTTCTAATGCTTCTCCTAACACCTCAGCTACGCTTGATTTTCCTAAACCAATCATCCCACCAACTACTATCAACATATTCACCGTGCCTTTCTTAATTGTCTTTATGCTGGACAACACTACATACAGTGTCTCTATTATATGCATATCTAGGCCACGATTCAATACGAATTCTTATATTTCTAATGGTTACCTTTTTCTCTGTTTTCCGTATTATTTACCGATAACATAATTATTTAAAATACTATGCTCATTTCCAAGCTATCCTCCCTTTTTTCCATATGTAATTCCCGCGTATTAATCATTTCCTTGAACTCCTTAATATTAGGGTAATACTTAAAAATGCTAAGACTAGAGCATCCCTACAAAGTATAACCTGTGCAATAACATGGTTTTTAAGTGTTTGATTGATTAGCTTCTTTGCTCCAATATCCTCTTTTTACTTATTTCTCATTTCGTTGCTTATTTAAATTGAATTGGGTATAATATAAACAAGTCTTTTTTATTACCCAAGATAAGGAGTTTTCTATATATGAAATTATACGCTAATATTTCAGAGCTTTCTCAAGAGACTTTTAATGACATACTTGAATTTTGTTTTCCATGCTGTAATAAACTCAGTATTTATTTTCCTAATGACTGTAAAGATACTTTAAATGATTTTAAAATAAAATTCTTAAGTGCTACAGAACTTTATGCTATTGATGATGAACTTGCTGTACTTGAACCAAAAGAAGGATTTACTATGGTTATTACTTCTTTATCAGAAACAGTCCAAGAACTTCTCTTCGAACTTCCTTATGGAGAAGCATTAAGTTTCGGTATCATTGAAAATGAAGACCTTATTTTCTTCGTTAGCGAAGAAGGTGAAATTGCGATCGATCTTCCACGTGAAGTTATTGAAGGTGAAGCTCTTTTCGAAGGTTTTACTAAAATAAATGATTAAATAAAAAGCTCTAGGCATCCCTAGAGCTTTTTATTTTAATGAAGGTTCTAACAATATAAGCAATAATTTCTACTATACCTAAAAGTACAACAAACTTCCATTCATAGAAGAAGGCCCAAATGAGTGTAATCAGCATTACACCAATACTAGTAGCAAGTAGACCTATTGTGAATCCTGGCTTTTCTACTTGGTCCATGTAAGCATCTAAAAGTTCATCTTCAAAGATATGATAGCAAACTATCTCCTCTAAAATCAAAATACAAATAAGTCCTATAGGAATTGTTTGATATAACTTTAGAAAAGCTGGTATCGCTGTAATCATATAAAGACTTAGCCATATGAGTAATCTGTCTGCACTTATTTTTTTTGCTTCTTTTGGCATCGTTATCTCCCTCATTTTAATTCTTAACTTAAATTCTTAGTTTTGATGCAAGTAAGCATAAATATCTCGCTTACTTACGCCTCTATCTTTTGCAACCTGTTTCATGGCTGTTTTTTCATCCATCCCTTTATTTACATAAAGGTTCATATGTTCTTCTATAGACATCTCTTCCCAAACTTTTTGGTCTTCTTCTTGAAGTGTCTTTAAATCTTTACCTGCTAAGACAAGTACAAACTCACCTTTTGGTTCTACTTCTTCAAAGTAAGTAATAGCCCCACTTAAAGTCGTCTTATGAATAAACTCAAACTTCTTAGTAAGTTCTTTTGTAACCGTAATAGAACGGTCGCCTAGTGCTTCATATAGTAATTCTAATGTCTTATTTAATCTATGTGGTGCTTCATATAGAATAGTTGTTCTTGTCTCTGTCTTGAGGCTTTCGAGTAAAGCTTTTCTCTCTTTTTTATCTGTAGGTAAGAAACCTTCAAAGATAAAACGTCTTGTACTCTGTCCAGATAAAATTAAAGCTGTAATACCTGCTACGGCTCCTGGGGCAGAAGTTACTGTAATACCTTCTTCAATAGCTAGTTTAACAATGTCTTCGCCTGGGTCAGATATACCTGGCGTACCTGCATCTGTTACAAGCGCTAAGTTTTTACCTTGTTTTAAAAGTTCAATAAGCTCCTTGCCTTTTTCCATTTTATTGTGTTCATGGTAACTAATAAGCTTTGTATGAATATCAAAATGGTTAAGAAGCTTTCTTGTATGTCTCGTATCTTCAGCAGCAATAAAATCTACTTCTTGTAAAGTACGTACCACACGGTAAGTAATATCTTCTAAATTTCCTATTGGAGTTGCACATAAAGTCAGTGTTCCGTATGTTTCCATTATATTCTCCTCTTTACTGGGCTTTAGGCTTTTCTCTGCCATAAATCTCATAGATTTCGTCTGTATGTGTTCCATCTTCATTATAGACAATAAGCGGCTTTTCAACACGCATCTCGCTATTTCCACCCTTTACACCTTCAATTAAAATCATTGTTGGTGCTTGTCCTGGTTTTGGATATACCATACGAAGTCTCTTTGGCTCAATTTTATTTTGTCTCATGGCACAAATAATATCTGCAAGCCTTTGTGGTCTATGAATCATACAAAGCTTACCTTTTACCTTCAGCACATAACCTGCTGCTTCTATAATATCTTCAAGCGTACACATGACTTCATGTCTTGCAATAGTCTTTGAAGGATGCTCATTTTTAAGACCATTTGTACCTTTCATATAAGGCGGATTACATGTCACAAGATCTAATGAGTGACCTTCAAAATGATTTCTATAATCTTTTACATCTACATGCTTAATCTGAATATCCCCTGTTACTTCATTAAGTTGCAATGAACGATTAGCCATCTCTACCATTTCTTCTTGAATATCAATACCTGTGTATTTACCTTTTTGATAGACAGCATGCATAAGGATAGGGATAATCCCTGTTCCCGTCCCAATATCTAATACTTTCTGGTCTTTCTTAGTTACCTTTGCAAAGTGGCTAAGAAGAACAGCATCAATCCCGAAGCAAAATACTTCGGGATTCTGAATGATTTTATATCCATTTCTATCTAAGTCATCTAATCTCTCATTCGAGTTTACTAAAGTCAAAGTTCTCAAACTCCTTATCTTCTGAACTACTACAGCATCCACCGCTGCCGCATCCACTACTACATCCATTATTGCTACCACATCCACCACAAGATTTCTTCTTACGTGTAAGGATTTTGATATCAGATAAGGAGTAAGTAATAGCTTCTTTCTCATCTTTATCTTTTCTCTTAACAGCAGCTTTAACCTGTTCACGAAGTACATTAACAGAAAGGACTTCGCCTCTACCGTCTGGTGTCTGTACAAAGTCACCTACTTCAGGTAATCTGCCGCGAATTTCTACATAAACATCTTCTTCATATTTAAGACAGCACATGAGTCTACCACAAATACCAGAAATTTTAATTGGATTTAAGGATAGACTCTGGTCTTTGGCCATTTTAATAGATACAGGCTGGAAATCACTCAAAAACTTATTACAACATAAGTTTCTACCGCAAATTCCAATTCCTCCTTGCATCTTTGTTTCATCTCTTACACCAATTTGTCTAAGTTCAATACGTGTTCTAAATACAGCTGCTAAATCTTTTACGAGCTCTCTAAAGTCTACACGTTCATCTGACGTAAAGTAGAATAAAATTTTATTGTTATCAAAAGTGTATTCTACATCTATAAGCTTCATATTTAAATTATGTTTAATAATTTTATGCTTACAAATGAAAAAAGCTTCTTTTTCTTTAACTTTATTTTCTTTTACTTTATCTGCATCTTCCTTTGTTGCCATACGCATAACTTTCTTCAAAGGATAGACTACTTCTTTATCGTCTAATTCACGGTTACTATAGATAACTTCTCCATATTCAATCCCTCTAGCAGTTTCAACAATAACATGGTCTCCTGCTTCATACTTAACATCTTCAGGATCAAAATAATAGATTTTACCTGCTGTTCGAAATCTAACGCCGATAACAGTTATCATTTTTTTCTCTCCTTTATCTTAAGTAATAAATTTTCTATTACAAAAGTCGGGTATATATTTTGATTAATTTGCATAGTCGCATCTTTAATAAGCTTAATATGTCTGTCAATTGTATTATACGTTAATTTAGATGCCATGTCGAGTAAGTGCGTCTTATAATCCAAATAATACAAGTTCCCTTCTCCTGTAGCCTTAAGGATGGCTAAATCTCTATACCAGAGTAACCAGAATTCTAAAAGGCTACTTATGAACTCTTTATCCTCACATATGCTTTTCTGTATATTATACATCTGCATGAGGTCGGCTTTTTGAAGGTCTAAAAGATAGTTAATGCTTGTTCTTCTCTCTTCTAAGAAATCCTCATCTTCTATTAACTTCTTAGCTGTCCCTATGCTCCCCTCAGCAAATTGTGCATAAATTTCTTTTTGCACTTCACTTATAGGGTATTCCTGTAAATACTCCATAATCTGAGTTTGATTAAGTGGATTAAATCGTAATTGAATACACCTAGACTTAATAGTTGGAAGTAACTTAGCTAGATTTTCTGTAATTAAAATAATCATCCCATAACTTGGTGGCTCTTCTATAGTCTTTAACATAGCATTTTGGCCTTCTATGGTTACAGTATCTGCTTCCGTCACAATAATGATTTTATAGGGTCCTTGATAAGGTTTAATATCCATATTTTTAACCACTTGTTCACGAATAGTATCTATCTTAGTTGTTCTTGTATCTTTATCTACTTTAATAATATCTGGGTGTGTACCTGCCTCTACCAGTGCACATGCTTTACATTTGCCACAAGGCCTGCCTTCTCCTTGGCATAAAAGAGCCTTTGCTAAAGACATAGCCATCATTTTTTTGCCTACACCCTTTGGCCCTTCAAAGATATAACTATGTGATATTTTATCTGTTTGAATAGCTTTCTTAAAATATTTTTTTATATCTTCATGTCCTCTAATATCTTGAAATAGTTCCATAGTCTTTTCCTTTCTATAGAAAAACGTCCGTGAAACCACGAACGTTACGTTACTATATCTCATAATAAGCTTTAAATTAGGTATAAGCCCTATTACTCTCTTATTGTACTGAAATCTATAATACTTTGCAATGGATTTGACCATCCACTATTTCTAATCCCTTAAGCCTATCTCTATACTGTTTGATTAAATCTATATGTACCTTACTTATGCGTTCTCCTAAACATATAATAGGTACACCTGGTGGATAAAGCATGATTTGCTGTGCACAAATTCTATCCATACACGCTTCTACCGGGGACAACTGTGACTCTTTGTAATAGACCTCTCTCGGTGATAGTTCCCCTTTTGTCACATCATCTACTTGACTTAAAATAGGCCCTATTAACTTACTATATCTATCGTCACTTGCTATACATTTATTAAGGAAGAGTTCTTCATCTATAGCTCTTAATGCTTTTTCTAAGTGGGTTAAAGTCTGCTCATTATCTGCTAATGTAGTCATAAGAATAATCAGATGCGGCAACATAGCTTCTGCCACTATATTATAACGTTCTTCTAAGTATTGCCCTAAAGTATAACCATCTATACCGCTCCCATTTGTAAAGATAACAATTTTGCTTTGGTCATACATAGCACTTGGTAGCCCTAATAATTTAAGCGTTCTCATCTTACTAAGCTCAACGCGCATTTTCTCAAGTGGCATAATATAGCTTTTTTTAATCTCATTTCTATGACTCTCTATATAACCCCTCATATAGTCCATAAGGCTCATCATCACATATGATGGACTACTAGTTTGAACTAATCTTAGATTCTTAATAAGTTCGCCCTCATTTACCTTATTAGTTCCTCTATGTAGAAGTGCACTTTGTGTAAGGGTTGGTAAAGTCTTGTGCATACTTTGAATCACTAAATCTGCTCCCTGCAAAACACTACTTTCTGGGAAGGTCTCATCTACTACAAAATGTGCTCCATGGGCTTCATCTACTATAAGTACTTTATCTTGTTCATGTAAAACTTCAGCTATTCCTTTAACATCGGAAACTATCCCTTCATAGGTTGGACTTACAATAATAGCCCCCTTTACTTCTGGATATAAATCTAATGCCTGACTGATTGTCTCTTTAGCTATGACTCCCATTAGACCAAAGTCCTCATTATACTCAGGTTGAATATAAATAGGTACTGCACCTATTAAAATTAAAGCATGCCATACACTATGGTGGCAGTTTCTTGCTATAAGTACTTTATCCCCTGGCTTACATATGGTCATAAGGCTAGCCAGTATACCTGCTGTAGAACCATTAGTTAAGAAGGTAGTGCTTTGGGCTCCATAAAATCTGCTCATCTCTTGCATAGCCTCTTTAATAATCCCTTCTGCTTCATAGAGATTATCAAGGCCATTTGCTTCTGTTACATCTAAAGCCGTGAAATCTAACTGCTTCATATCACCAAAAGTTCCAAGCTTGTGCCCTGGCATATGAAAAGGCTTTTTGTGCTTACTGTATTCTATTAATGCATTATAAAGTGGCGTTTTCATGTTTTTCATCCTGTCTATTTAAAGTATGATTGTTTAAACTTACTACTATAAGTCTCAAGCCTTTGCAATACACGGTCTGCTTCTTTTCCTTCTAAAGGTGTAGGCTGATAGTTATTACGTTCTTTACTTGAAGAAATGCTGCAAGGAATCACCTTGCTCTCAGTACGTGTTACCTCTCCTCCTTGAAGCTTATAAGTTTCTTGATAAATAAAGGTATCTTTATCATCTGGATTTTTGTTGGCTCCAAAACTAAAGTTGCCAAAGCTATAAATGATATTTTTACCCTTATAAGTTTCTATCCCCTGTATAACATGAGGGTGTGAGCCTACTACTAAATCTACTCCCTCATCGATACAAAAATGTGCTAAATCCTTTTGTATACTATTAGGATAATGTTCTCTTTCTATACCCCAGTGAAACATTACAATCACAAGGTCTGCTTCTTTCTTTGCCTGGGAAATAGACTGCTTAATCCTAGCTTTAGTAGATTGACTATTATCCCAACCCTTCTCACCAATTAGAGCAACCTTAATATCTTCTACTTCTTTATAAGCAATTTTATTTCCTCTAAAATAATCAATCTGTGCCTTATCTAAAGCAGTTTCTGTCTGCTTCATACCTTCCTGTCCGTAATCATATGTATGGTTATTGGCAAGGCTTACTGCTTCTACACTACCTAACTGTAAGATCTCCGTATAGCTAGGATCTCCTTTAATAGCAAATTGCTTTTCCTGCCTTTGACCTCCTGTTGTAAGTGGACCTTCAAGATTTACAACAGTTACATCATCTGCTTCAAAAATAGGTTTAACCTTTTCTAAAAAATAAGCATTGCCTTCCTTTTTAGCTACTTGGTCAAATCTATTCCATTCTCCTTGCCCGTAATAAGTTCCAAGTGTACAATCACCCGCAAAAGATAAAGTAATTTCTTTACTAGGTGTTAAAGTACTCTTCATATATAACCTTAACTTCATTAAGTCCTCTATTTCCATGCCCAATAACATTGTACTGATAGAGCAACATAAAACGAGTAATAGACTAATACTATATTTTCTCCCCTTATTCATATTAATTCCCCCCTACTACATTTACGGTATATCCTAAATTCTGAAGCCTATTGATAATGCCTTTCTTCCCTACCATATGCCCTGCCCCAACCGTTACGAGGTAAGTAGCATTTTCTTTATCCCCTAAATACTCTACAATTTTATCTGTCATACGCTCATCCCGATTTATAAAGAGTAATTTCATTAATGGGTCATCTTGCTCTAAAGCTTGGTCTTTACCATAACGTGTTGCAAATGCTTCTATATTTCCTTCTATAAATTGCTTTACCCATTCATTTACCAATATTACGCTCTCTACATTTATTTCATCCTCAGACTTGAAAGCATCTAAATTAGTTTTTAAACTTTCTATTTGATACGCTTCATCTAGCCCATCAAATAAACCTGCTTGAAAATTATACCCTTCTATTTCTAAAATCTCTTTGTTTTCTAAAAGTGCTTTTGTATAGACATATAAATCTATAACAGGAAGTGAAGTAGTAGTGTGATTTTCCTTATCTCCTGTATTTACATTAAGTGTTGCTAATGTATTTGACAGCGCCCAAGGCTTATATCTATTTATTTCTTCCTCTGACATGCCATACTGTTTAAAGACTTCTACAGTTCTTGTATAAGTTTCTTCATCTAAATGTTCTTTAAGGGTTGTGTCATCTAAATACATTTGTTTCTGATAAAAATATACTTGTTCTCTTTGATTATTAAAATCTACTTCAAATGCTACTTTATCAGCCTTTTCTAGGATATTGTTAAGCCCAGCACTAAATGGATATAGTTCTTGTCTCCCTAAATGAATGGTTCCCAATAGATAAACTGTATTATTCTCATCACTTACTTCCCACACGAATCCTTTGGCCCCTGCTTCGGTCTGCTTATAAATATCTGTTACAATACGATTCGCAAATAAAACGGCATCTTGTACCGTACAAGGTTCCTTTAAATTTAAATTGCCTTTTTCATCACCTTTAATAGCACCAGCATGCTGCATGTAACTTATCATATCTTTCTTCAAATCAACTCGTCCCTCGAAACCTTGAAGCACATTATAATAGCTACTTAGTACCTGCTCTCTTGTTCCTATCTGTATGATGGATTTAACTTCCTGCTCATTGAGTCCAGCTTGCCTGCACTGCCCTTTAAGTCCTTCTATAATCTGAGTTAATTGTTCTTCATTTATAGGTTGATTAAGATACTTAACATAGTCAGTTGGTACTAATCCACTTACTTCTGCTGTCAATAAATCACTTTTAGCCCACCGAGGAATAACTATCTGCCCTGGTTCCTGCCCATAAATCATAGAACTTCCAAGCATAGTCCAAAGTAGAAATCCTACACTGCAAATTTTTTTGAACATATCCTAGCACCCCTTCTTCAAATATTTCCCATATAAGCTTATAGTAAAACAGAGTCTTCTAAATGTAAACACATCATTAATTTATATATCTTATAGGATCTCTAGTATTTCTACCTCATAGGTTTCTTCTGGTGCCTCTACTTTGACACGTTGTCCTACTTTTTTCTTAAATAAGGCTTTTCCTAAAGGGGATTCAATGCTAATCTTATCATTCACAGCGTCTGTATTCATAGTTGTAACAATCATATAGGTCATCTCAAAATCATCGTCTAAAAACTTAATACGTACTTGTTTATTAAGTCCTACCTCATCTACATTACTTTCTGTAGAAATGATTTTTGCAGTCTTAATCATGCGTTCTAAGTAACGAATACGTGATTCATTCTTACCTCTTTCTCTTTTAGCTGCTTTATACTCAAAGTTCTCACTTAAATCTCCATGAGCCCTAGCTTCTTTTACATCTTCGATAAGCCTTTTACGTTCTACGACCTTTCTATATTCAATTTCTTTTTGCATTTCTTCTATATCTTCTTTACTTAAAAAATTTCGCATGTTCTCCTCCTATAAATTTTTTAACTTTTATCATTATATCCTCATTATAGCATTTCTAGCCCTAATTCACTTTACTTTCCAAAGATGAATGCTATATAATTTTTTAAGATATCTTATAGAAAAGGAGTCCATATATGAATATTGAGCATATATTAAACGGCAACTTATTTAAAGTTTGGTCTAAATTTGTTTCTGCTTCCGTTATAGGTGTTATTCTAAATACGATTTATACTATGGTAGATGGCATCTTTGTTGGGCAAGGTACTGGCGAAGCTGGGCTTGCAGGGGTAAATTTAGCTTGGCCTGCTGTTACAGTTATACTAGGTATAGGTCTTCTCTTTGGCTCAGGCGCTAGCAGTCTTATTTCTATTTGCTTAGGGAGTCATGATAAGGAACGAGCTGAACGTCTTTTAGGTACTGTTCTTAAATCCCTTTTAATTATCGGTGTTGGTCTTATGATTCTAGGCCCACTCTTTGCTAATCCTATTATTAAATTTTTAGGAGCTACTGAAGAGACTTTTGGCTATACTAAAGATTACTTTATTGTTATTTATCTAATGGCTATTCCTTACCTCCTAGCCAATGCACTTAATCCACTTGTAAGAGCTGATGGTAATCCTCACTTATCTATGCTTATGGTAGGAGCAGGTGCAATTGGGAATATTATTTTAGATTGGTTATTTGTTATTGAATTAGGTATGGGAACCCTGGGAGCCGCTCTAGCAACAGGTGCCGGTGTGATCTTCTCAACAATTATAGGTCTTTGGTACTTCCTATCTGGTAAGTCCCATGTTAAATTCCATAAAAAATATTTTAAAATTGATAAAAAACTATTAAAAGATATCTTTAAAATTGGTTTTGTATCTTTTATGATTCAAATCTCTATAGGTGTCGTTATACTAGTTCAAAATGTTATTTTATATCAATATGGTAATACAGCAGATATTGCTATCTTCTGTGTAACAGGTTATGTTATTTCTCTTTATACTCAGCTCTGTGTAGGAATGTCTCAAGGTATGCAACCACTTATTGGTTGCCATTATGGTGCAAATCAAATTAAACGCATGCATAAACTCCTGCAAATTACACTGATTGCAAGTGTTATGACAAGTATTGTAGCCCTTCTTGCACTTATTTTTTACGGGGAATACTTTATTAGACTCTATGGCATTGCAGAAAATTTACTTGATTTAGCTTATAATCGTACAATAACTTTTTGTCTTGGTATACCATTCATTGGTATTGTTTATACTATGGGTGCTTATTACCAAGCACTTAATCGTAATATAGAAGCCAATATTGTTTCTATAGGCCGTAGTTTTGTACTTCAAATTTTATTTTCTCTCACCCTACCAATCTTTATGGGCGTAGAAGGTGTATTCTATGCACAACCTTTTTCTGATATAGGTTCTATCTTTATTCTTATAGGGGTTATGCTGTACTGTCATATGAAAGCTAAAAATAAAAAAGTTGCCTAGACGGATAGGCAACTTTTTATTTTCTCTCTATTAGTGTTTACATGGTTTTCTTTGCTCAATTAATGCATAAAGTGTTGATACTGGCACACCTGTTGCACCTTTTACTGAGTACTCATTTAAAGCTGTTTCTGCCCATGAAGTACCTGCAATATCTAAGTGTAACCATGGTTTATCCTGAACAAATTCTCCAATAAATAAACCTGCTGTAATTGTCCCAGCATTTCTACCACCAATATTTTTAAGATCTGCAATATCACTCTTAATAAGTTTTTTGTAGTCATCGAAATCTGGTAATCTCCAGAACTTCTCACCTGTTCTTTCTGCTTTAGCAATAAGGTCATTGTAGAATTCATCATTATTAGATACAACGGCTGTTGTTGTTGTCCCTAATGCCACAAGCGCTGCACCTGTAAGTGTCGCTATATCTACAACTTTTGATACTTTTTCTTTTTCAATAATATAAGTTACAGCATCAACTAAAGTTAAACGGCCTTCTGCATCTGTATTAAGTACTTCGATTGTTTTTCCTGCCATAGAACCAATAATATCCCCTGGCTTATAGCTGATCCCTGAAATAGCATTTTCACAAGCTGCAATGACTGCAATTACATTAGCTTTTACTTTATTTTTAGCAAGAGCACTCATTGTGCCAATGACTGCTGCTGCACCTGCCATATCACTTTTCATCGTATCCATAGAACCTGATGGTTTAAGTGAGTAACCGCCTGTATCAAATGTTAAGCCTTTCCCTACAAGCCCAAAAATTTCTCCTGTTTCTGGGGCATTCATATGACGCATTACAATAAATCTTGGAGCTCTTGCTGAACCTTTTGCTACTTCATAAAATGCTTTCATACCCATTTCTTGAATTTGATTTTCATCAAAGATCTCTACTTCAAATCCATCTCTTTGACCAAGTTCTACAACTCTATTAGCAAGTGTTTCAGGATAGATAACATTAGCTGGCTCATTTACTAAATCTCTTGCTTCAATGATGCCATCTACAATATTATTAATTTCACTCAGCTTGCCATTCATTTTTTCTATCTTTTCAGTTGGTGCATCTAATACATAAACATTTGGTGTATAAGTTTTTTTATCCTCACCAGTTTTGTACTTATCAAAATTATAAAGTGCAAGTCTAGCAGCTTGCACAATAGCTCTTACTCTACCACCTGGACACATATGAGCTGCATCTATAAATTTAATACCATATTCATTTAATTTAAGTTCTTTTGCTTTTTTAACACCTTTAGCAATAGCTGTTTTAAAGGCCTCTGATTTAAGATCTTCGTATTTACCTAAACCAACTAAAATCATGTATTTCATCTCTTCTGTTGTAAAGTAGAAGCATTCACCTACTTTACCCTTAAAAAGCTCTCCAGCTTTAATCGCTTCAACTTTTTCACAAGTATGAGTTTTATCTTCATAAACAGGAATAATCATCCCTTGTAAATCTTTTAATTCTTTATTTTGAATTGTAATGTTCATTTACTTATCCTCCTTTTAATCTAAATTAAATTCTATAACTCTATCTTACTACATTTGTTTATAATTTTGTAGTTTTTATTTTCCAATAACCATTCTCCGTTGGCTCCATAACTTCAAAAATAGATAAATCTTTTTTCTTAGCTTCAAAAATAATGTCTGCTTGTTTAATGCCTGCTAAATCTAATTGATTAATAAGTCCTTCCATATCCTCTTTCAAAATATAATCCGCATGGGGTGGCTTGATAATACCATCTATTCCTGATGAAAGATGATATTTATCTGGAGGGTATTCTCTTAGTAGTTCAATAATATTTACATACTTGCTTGGATTACACCTTTCATGATGATAATCATATACCCATTTAAGTCCTAGTTCTTTACATAAGGGTACAACTTCTTCTGAAGTATAAGTCTTATCATCATTTTCTATAGTTAGCCGTTCTACATCTATTTCTCTTTTATATGTTTTTAAATGCTCTTTAAATCTTTCTAAAGTTTCTTCCTTATTGCCATAGGCACCTCCTATATGAATAACTAAGTTTTGGCCTCCTATTATCTTTAAAAATTCACTTTGTGCTCTAAGTTCTCCTATAGAACGCTGTACAATATCCTCTTTAGGGCTTGCTAGCATCGTAAAATGGCTAGAATGCATAGAAATTCTCAAGTCATATTGCTTTTGCCACTTTCTAATTCTTTCAAACTCATTTTGAATTTTTGGCTCACTTAGTATTTTATGTTTCTCTATTAGCTCCTTAATTTCAAGTTTATCTATAAAAGGGATAATCTCTGCCGTAACCCTATAAACGAAAATATTTTTTTTGATATTGTCATAAATAATGTCACCTAGCAAAATAATATTATGTTGAATAACCTCTTTTATTTTTTGAATATCTTGATCCTCTACAGACTTCCATCTAAAAGTACGAAACTTTTTACCTAATGATAAATTAATACATGCATATCCAATTCTCACTTTACATGAACTCATAAACATCCCTCTTTCATCATTCTTATTTTTTGTCATATAGAGAGGCATTATTTATAAATCTACTTAATAATTTAAAGCAATAAAATAAGACGTAGAAAAATCTACGTCTCCTTTGTCTCTATGTATACCGTCTACATTATTCCTATAATGCAATGCTTATACTTAATCTTTGATCCACATTTTGCATATCTTGTTTAGAGAGCATGCCTATCTTATGTGAAAGACGTCTCTTGGATATGGTTTTAATCTGCTCACATAATATAGTCGAATCATGTGTTAAGAAATGATACCTATCTTTGGTCACAGTATAATGAGTTGGTATATCCTTTTTAATCTTTGAAGTTAAAGGTACGCATATAATAGTAGGTGAATAATGATTTCCTACATTGTTCTGTATGATAAGAACAGGTCGAATACCTGCTTGTTCACTTCCATCACCCACTCCAAGATCTGCTTCATAAATTTCCCCCCGACGTGGATATATGTATTCAAAAGCTGCTTCTTCAGTATACATGAATCTCTCCTCCTTCTTTAATTTTATTATTACCAATTCAAAGTTTCTTTAATCATATTTTGACAAATAAAGAGCAAGGCCTACTTTAAAAGTAAGCCTTGCTCTTTATTCATAATTTGATTGTATAAGTATAATCCCTAATATCTTATCTGCTCGTTCATCTATCAACTCAATTAGAGTATCTTCTCTTCTTGTAACCTTAATTGTTATTACCAAAGAAATAACAATAAGTCCTATCTCTATTATTAATTTTACATCTTGTATAATTAGCTCTATGTTATTTATATTTTAACATACAAAAAAAGCTTGCATTAAATGCAAGCTTTAAATATGAGCCACCGGAGGCTCGAACTCCGGACCACTTGATTAAAAGTCAAGTGCTC
>NZ_JBKVCH010000022.1:0-26354 GCF_046966505.1 Zhenhengia sp. | reverse complement strand
CAGAGCAGCTGACTTGTAATCAGCAGGTTATCGGTTCGAGTCCGATCGTCGGCTTCTTAAAAGCTATGTAGATATTTTTTATCTACATAGCTTTTTCTTATATAAAAATAAGTTATCTATCTTATCAGATATTTATAAAAAATAATTTATATTGTATAATAAACCTAACAAATATGAAAAAGTTAAGGAGATATAATGAAGAAAGTAAGGAAAGTTAAGTTAGCTTATAAAGTTATAGGGGCATATTTGTTGGGGCATTTTATTATTGCATTAAGTATTTTAGCTATCATGGGGGTAGGAATTAAAACTATACAAGAAAATTTTATACACACATATACAACGAATGCACTCCAACATATAGAGTATTTTGATGAGCAATTGTTAGACTTACAAGAGTTATTGATGTATACCATGCAAAGTAAAAGTATCTTAGTAATTACTAATCAATATGAACAGCTATCTGATTATAATAAGGTAAGTTGGAAGAAGCAAGCTAAAGATGACCTTCTAGTAATATACGGACAATATAAATGGATTGATGATATGGGGATTTATATATCTGAACAAGATCTATGGATTACTGCTTTAGACTGGTTTAGACCTGATGAAGCAATAGGAAAGCTAGATAAAAAGGAAGGGATATATTTTTTAGGGGATACTTTATATTTACTAGAGACATATGAAAATCAGCAAGAATACAGAAAAGGATATATAAAATTAAATCAGCAAGAATTAGTAAACTTAATGGAAAAAATGAAATTTAATGAAGAAGCATATATAGAGGTTTTTCTTAATGGAGAGCAATTAGAAATTTCACCTTTTAATAGACAAGAAGAAAATAAGTCGTACAGGGAAATTATTGTAAAAAGTAAATTATACCCGCTAGAGTTTCGTATTTACGTAGCTAATCAATTAATTGATTTCGGAAACTATTTTTATGTATTGAGTATATTTTCTTTAATATTATTATGTTTTATTACAATCAAATTTGCTAAATATCTTAATGCAGCTATACATAGGCCACTTCAGCATGTACTTAATCATATTGAAAATATGAATACCAATAATTTTGAAGAAGAAATAAAGCACGAAGGAACAGATGAATTCGAATATGTAACAGAGAGTTTTAATAAAATAAAAAACCTATTAGAAAGTTATATTAAAAAAAATTATGAGCAGGAAATTAATATGAAACAAATGGAGCTTAGCCATTTGCAAGGACAGATTAAACCACATTTTCTATATAATTGTTTTTTTAATATAGCTAATATGTGCAAGACATATGATGTAGATAAGATAGAACAGATGACATTAGGCCTGGCTAAATATTATCGCTATATAACAAGAACCGATCACAAGTTTGTTAAATTAGAGGAAGAATACGAGCATATGAAAAATTACGTGGCTGTTCAGCAAATTAGATTTGAAGGTCGAGTAGAAATAGATATAGATGCATTACCAGAGGTGTTAAAGTCTTTACATGTGCCAAGATTAATTTTGCAGCCTGTAGTAGAAAATGCGTATAAATATGTATTTGAAAAGATTGAATCAGAAGGTAAATTACATATTAGGGTAAAGGAACAGGGTAACTTTATGCTTATACAAATAGAAGATAATGGGCAATTTATTGGATTAGAGCAAATAGATTCTTTAAGAGAAAGAATACAAATGGGTAAAGAGCCTATAACAGGGCTTGTGAATATTAAAAAGAGATTGAACTATATCAATGAAAAGAATGATATTATAGTAGATCAAGGAGAATTGGGGGGATTAGCGGTTATATTAAAAGTTTGGATAAAAGATTAAATACATATATAGGGGGAAGAAATATGTATAAAATTTTAGTAATAGATGATGAGAAAAGTATAGTAAAAGGTCTTGTAAAAGTTTTAGAGAGTAGAGAAGAATTAGAGCTTCAAGTCTATTATGCTTATACAGTAAGTGAAGGACTTAAGATTGCTAAAGAAGTCAAACTAGATATTTTATGTACAGACATCAATATGCCCATCATGGATGGCTTTGAATTTAGCCAAAGTGTTAGGGAATATTGGAAGGAGTGTAAAATAGTCTATCTGACAGGGTATGATACATTTGATTATATTTATAGAGCAGTTAATCAGTATGAAGGAAAATATGTACTTAAGAATGAAGAGGACGAGAAGTTTATACAAGTTATTAGACAATGTATTACAGAGATAGAACTTAGTAAGCAGATGAAATTAACAGAAGGTAAAATGCTGCAGATTACAGACCAAAATAAAGCTTACGAAAGGTGTCAGTTAATGACAGAATTTTTAGGATGTAAAAATGCTAGTGAAAGCCTAGAAATGTTAAAGAGTATATATGAAGAAGGGCCTATTCAAATAGAGCAAGACTTTTATATTGTCATAGGTAAAGTTTTGGGAGAATCCTATAAAAGAAAAAATAAAGAAGTTATTTATAGGCTTATAAGGCAAGTCAAAGAACAATATAGTTATTTTTATGAAGTAGATGAAATGAAATTATATCATAATACCTATTTAATTGTGATTCAGCCTAAACAGGAGTTTGTAGAAAAACAGATTCTAATTGGAAATATGTTGGAGGAAATGCAAACACAGCTATTAACCTTGTATGAAGAAAAGATTTCGTTTATTTACTCTAATCAGAGGATCACAGGGCAGAAATTGAAAGACCAAGTTAAATTATATAATACCTTGTTGGACATTAATCTGTCTAAGCATATGCCTATTCTGATTGATATAGAGGCATTAATGGAGAAAAATAAATTGGAAGATACCAATCATGATCAATATGTCTTGCAGATTGATAAAATGATTATGGAAAAGAGATTTCTTGATTTGAAAGAAATTTTTGAAAGTCTTTATATTAGTATTAAGAATACTTATGAACTAAGTTTGATTGATACACAAATGTATTATAAATGTTTAGAGAAGGTCGTATCCTATATAGAAAAAGAAATTAACTACTTAGAATTATCAGAGGAACTGCAAAGAGGCTACTACCATTTGCGTTATTTAACTGGAATAGATGAGATTCATCAATTTTTAGTATTGTTACTTAAATATTTGGGAGAAGATAAACAGCTTACTACAGAGACAGAAGAAGATATGATTATTAAAAAGATAGAAGGATACATATTAAGTTCCATAACAGAAGAAATTAGTTTAACGACACTAGCTAAGTTAGTTTACTTTAATCCTTCTTACTTATCTAGATTTTATAAAAGTGTTACAGGTAGAAATCTATCACAGTTTATTAAAGAAGCTAAGTTAATAAAGGCAAAGGAACTATTAAGAACCAGTGATAAAAAAATAGGGGATATTTCTAAAATGTTAGGCTATGAATCCGTAGGTTATTTTACTGTATTTTTTAAGAAGTCTGTAGGACTTACCCCAACAGAATATCGAAATCATCAATAAACAAAAATAGAGTTAAAGAAAGTAAAAAATATTTTCTTTAACTCTATTTTTCTATAAAAGTAAATAAAAGAAAACAAGGTAAAGATAAAGCAATTGAACAAAATATACACAAAATATATAATTTTATATATAAAATTAATGAAATTATACAAATTCGGAGGTGCTATATGGGAAGAAAAGTAGGGGCAATGATACTCGCTTTAACCATGTGTATGAGTGTACTAGGTGGATGCGCAGAAAAGGAAAAAGAAACAACAAGTACATCTACAGCGGTAGTAGGAGAAGTAGATCCATTTGGGAAATATGAAGAGCCTGTAGAGGTAACAGGAGTTCTTTCATTTTCAGCTGCATCATCAGAAGTACCTGCAGGTACAACACCAGAGAATCAATCATTTGTTAAACAAGCAAAAGAAAGATTTAATATTGACTTTAAATGGTTATGGACTGCACCAACTGATCAGTATGAGCAAAAATTAGGGGTAGCTATGGCATCAGGGGAATTACCAGATGTTATGGCTGTATCAGCAGTTGATTATCAAAATTTATTAGAGAATGAACAAATTATGCCATGGAATGATGCATTAGAGTGGGCAAGTGATACTTTAAAAGAATGGATTGGACGTGATCCAGCAGTTCTTGAAAGTGTGACAGATGAAAATGGTAATATTATGGCTATTCCACAATATTGGGATTCAAAACGTGACCTTAATATTATGATGATTCGTACAGACTGGTTAGAGCAAGTGAATATGGATATACCAAAAACTGTAGAAGAATTAGAAGCAGTAGCAACTGCATTTAAAGAACAATTAGGTGCAGAGATGGGAATTAGTCTTTCAAAAGATGTTTTAGCAGGTACGTCCCCACTTGCAGCGCTTATGAATATGTTTGGTTCTTACCCAACTGCTTGGTTAGAAGGGGAAGAGGGGACATTAGTACCAGGAGAAATTCAACCTGAAACGAAAGAGGCGCTAGAAACACTCAATCGTTTCTATGAAAAGGGATTAATACATAAAGAATTTGCTTTACATGATGCAACGAAACTTAGAGAGTTTATTGTGTCAGAAAAACTTGGCATCTTAATTGCACCATGGTGGGCATTCGACTCATTTATCGGTAAGGAAATTGCAAAAAATGGAGATAGCAAATGGGCAACTGCACCTATTCCAAAAGCAGAAGGAACAAATGGGGCATTACTTCAAACTATGATGATTGAAGACTACTACGTATTAAATGCAAATTGTAAAAATCCAGAAGCTGTTATAAAACTTTTCAATCTTTGGGCACAATTTGAGACTGAATATCCAGAGGAAGCTAAAGCTGAAAATGGACATGTATGGAACTGGGTACCAACAACTTATTTTGACCCATATGATATTCAAACTCTACACGACAACTTTAATAAACAAATTGAAACAGGTGATTTGAAGACTGTACCAGAAGGTATTAACGGAGGAGATATTCAACTTTGGGGGTATGCTGAAGATTACTTCAAATGGAAAGCTGGAGAAATACCTTATGATGAAACAAATAAATGGGGCAAATATTTAGCAAGAATTGATGACGATTTTGCTTGGGGAACAACAGAGCAAGTTGTAGAAAACAAAGAATATGAATTAAATAAATTCTATGGCCTTGCTACAGATACAATGAAAGAAAGAAAAGCTACACTCAATAAGTTAACAGAGGAAACATATGTAAAAATGGTAATGGGAGAAACACCTATTAGTGAATTTGAAGCCTATGCAGACAACTGGTTAAAACTAGGAGGTAATGAAATTATCGAAGAAGTTAATGCGTGGTATCAAAATCAATAAAATAACTATAAAAGGGTAGTAGTCTTATTACCCTTTTACTTTTACAGAAAGAAGGATGGTAGATGGAAAATATTAAGGCATTTCTCAAAAAAGATACGACAGCATGGCATCTTATGTTAATACCTGGTGTTATTTTTACTGCTATATTTGCTTATTTACCGATGGCAGGTATTGTAATGGCCTTCCAGAAGTTTAATCCTGTAAAGGGGTTTATACGTTCTGAATTTGTAGGAATGAATAACTTTGAGTACGTATTCAACTTACCTGGTTTTTATGATGCGGTATGGAATACACTTTACATATCTGTACTTAAAATTATATTTGGCTTAGTCGTACCTTTAGTACTGGCTTTACTTTTAAATGAAGTTGTACTTAGACGTTTTCAGAAATATGTTCAAACAGCTATTTTTGTACCTTATTTCCTATCTTGGGTTATATTAGGTGGAATTATAAAACAAATTTTTGCTTTAAATGGACCAATTAATCAAATGTTAGAGGGAGTAGGTGTAGAACCTATCATGTTTTTACTAGATAATGCCTGGTTCCCGATCGTTATCGTTATAACGCATGTATGGAAAGGCATGGGTTATAACATGATTGTTTTCCTTGCGTCTATTGTAGGGATTGATACAAGTCTCTATGAAGCAGCAGAGATGGACGGAGCTAATGCATGGCAACGTGTAAAATACATCACACTTCCTTGTATGATGCCTATTATTCTTCTTATTGGTATTTTAAGTCTTGGTAGCTTATTAAATGCTGGATTTGACCAAGTCCTTATGCTTTATAGCCCTGTTGTGTATGAAAGTGGTGATATTATCGATACTTTTGTATATCGTTTAGGTATCTTTGATAGGCAGTACTCACCAGCAGCAGCAGTAGGATTATTTAAATCTTTTATATCACTTATTCTGGTAGCCTTCTCTTATTGGACAGCTTATAAAGTAAGTGATTATCGAATCTTCTAGAAAAAGGTCAAGAAAGGGTGTGAGTATATGGCAATAAAAGAGTCAAAGGGGCGTAAAGTATTTAACCTATTTAATATTATCTTTTTATCTATTATCACTTTAATCTGTGTATTACCATTTATACATTTATTTGCAGTATCTATGAGTTCACAAGCTGCAACTACAGCAGGGGAAGTTGGGCTTTTACCTAAAGAGGTCAGTTTAGAGGCTTACAAATACTTACTGCAAAAAAAGGAATTCTTCCAATCAATGGGGGTAACCGTTGTAAGGGTATTGATTGGTACGGTTATCAGCATGGCCATTACTATTTTAACAGCTTATCCATTATCTAAGTCTGATTTACGCTTTAAAAAGCGTAGCATATATGTATGGTTCTTTGCATTTACAATGTTCTTTAGTGGCGGTATGATTCCAACTTATATGGTTATTAAAAGCTTAGGACTTATTGATACCATTTGGGCATTGGTACTTCCTACAGCTATGAATGTCTGGAATGTTATTTTACTTCTCAACTTCTTTAGACAGATTCCAAAAGACTTAGAAGAAGTAGCCCTTATTGATGGTGCAAGTCAGTTCTATATTTTATGCAAGATTTACTTACCAATTTCTTTACCATCATTAGCAACTATTTTACTTTTCACTATTGTTGGGCATTGGAATTCATGGTTTGATGGTATGTTATACCTTAATACAACAAGTAAGTACCCATTACAAACGTACTTGTCAACAGTTGTACTTGATCAAAATATGACAGCAAATCAGATGATGTCACCAGAACAGCTCTTAGCACTTGAAAGTATTGGGGATCTAAACTTACAAGCTGCACAGATTTTCGTAGGGGCACTACCAATCTTACTTGTATATCCATTCCTACAACGCTTCTTTATTAAAGGTATTGTAGTAGGTAGTGTTAAAGGCTAAATCTATAAGAATAGGAGATTAACTTATGAGCATAAAAGAAATTAAAAATAAAGCCGTTATATTACGTTATAATGAAGAAACATTACAAATAGAAGTAGAAAACCATGGCAACCTTTGGCAGTGGGATGAAGTTTATAAACCTTATTTTAAGATAGGTGAAGAAACAATTTATTTTCAAGATGCAGGAGCTATTGAGCACTTTAGTTGGCATACAGGTGTAGGCGAAGGTTTTCGAACAAAGTTTTCTAGATTCGTTATTAATGGTAGTGAAAGTCCTTTAAGTTTTGAAACGCTTGTATGGGTAGAAGATGCTACTCAAAATGTATACTTTGAACTTATTCCAGTAGAGGAAGCCCATGAACTTATGGGTAACTTCTACTGGCCAGGTCAAATGGCATTTAAAGAAAACAGTAGTAAATGGTACACAGTTATTAATATGTTACAAGGTCTAATGATTCCTAATAACTGGCCACATCAAGTAGATCGTTTAGTATTTGATGGACAAATGTGCAGTTCGGCAGCCTATATGCCATGGTTTGGCCAAGTAAGAAATACAGATGGTTATATTGCTATTGTATGCACACCTTGGGATGCAGGTTATCAAGTTAACCATCCAGCGGAATCTGACTTTTGTCATATTGCAGTAAGATGGTTACCAAGTATGGGTAAATTAACTTATAAACGTAGTATGAAAATGACTTTCTTAGAAAACTGTGATTATAATGACCTTTGTAAGGTGTATAGACAATATGCTAAAGAGCAAGGATTATTGATTACTTTAAAAGAAAAGGCAGCTAAAAATCCATTAGTAGATAAGTTTATTGGGTCTGCCATTGTACATACAGGTATTAAAACACATGTATCACCAGATTCAGCATACTATGATAAAGAACATCCAGAAAAGAATGATGAGGTCATTTCATTTGCAACAAGACAGGCTCAAATGGAAAAGCTTAAAGAAGCAGGCCTTGAAAAAGTTTACCTTCATTTAGATGGATGGGGCAATCCAGGGTATGATAATAAGCATCCTGACTATTTACCAGCTTGCGTAGAAGCAGGTGGATGGCCTGGGATGAAGGCACTTTCAGATAAAATGAAAGAATTAAATTACATGTTTGCTATTCATGATCAGTATAGAGATTACTACTTTGATGCAGCAACTTATGACAGAGATTTTGCTCTGCAAAATCCAGATGGCTCACATATTGAATTTTGCAGATGGGCAGGGGGATGGCAGACTTATATTTGTGCATCACAAGCACCACTTTATTTAAGACGTAACTTTACAGAGCTCTTTAGACAAGGCATTCAGTTAGAGGGTACTTATTTAGATGTATTTACATGTAATGAGTTAGATGAATGTACACATCCATGGCACCGTATGACACGTAAAGAATGTATGGAATATAGAAAATCATGTTTTGACTACTTAGTCGCACATGATATTCTTCCAAGCTCTGAAGAAGTTATTGACTGGGCTGTACCGAGTGTTGTAACCGCACACTACGGACCATATGCCTTTATGCTATGGCCAAATGATGCACCTAAAGGCGTGCCAGTTCCACTCTTTAACTTGGTATACCATGACTGTGTTGTACTTCCGTGGCTTATGAAAGAAGATGCTAGCCAAGGAGATTATATGTTATATGCTCTATTAAACGGAGGAGCAGCTTATTTAGATGCTGAGAAAGATGGAGAGGCCCTTGAACATGACATTGAGCGTTACCGTCAAGTAGCAGCACTTCAAGAAAAAGTAGCAAAATGTGAAATGGTTAGACATGAATTTTTAAATGAAGCATACACTGTGCAAAAGGCTGTGTATAGTGATGGAACAGAAGTGACTATTGATTTAGAAAAAGGGACTTATAGTATTCATTAAAAAAGAGAGGGGCTGCTGGTAAGGCAGTCCCTTTGTGCTAAGAGAATATGAGAGGTGAGTGGCTTCAATCCTGTTAGGTAAGAATGTGTAAGCCTACTTCTTATTTAGTTTCTTTGAAGGGTTCATCCTGGACATAGATACCGGATAGTTTTTGAATGCCGCGTGGGATAGCATCTTTGGCATTTTTCCAAGGGGCAGCGCTATTGCGGTAGTCATATTTATCAATGAACCAGGAAAGATCTTCTTCAATACGTGCTAAGCTTTCTTGAAGCTTCTTCTGACTTTCTTCAAGGAAAAAGGTTTGGTCTTTTTCTTTTAGATGATAAGGGGCTTCTTCAAGAAGTTTGGTAAAGTGAGGTAGGCAGAAGCCCTTACTATTTATAAAGAGTGTTTTAAACTCCTCATTGGTTGTAAGAAGATAAAAGAAAGTTTTTATGTAGCGATCAAAGTTATAGTCAATACGGCTGCATACATAGCAGGAAGAAAGGGTATCATTTAGTTTTTGAGTAGCAGGCGTATGAGTAGAAGCAGATTGCACTTTAGCTCCCTTTTTAAGCTTTTGAAGTAGGGAAAGATTTTGCGCACGTGTATGACTTAAAGTAGATTTTAAAGTCTTTTGAAGAGCTACGTAGTGTGTTTGTAGGATAAAGGCAAGGCCTAGACGGTTGCCATAGTCATAGAGTTTTTTATAATGTTCTTTGCAAAAGCCGAGAGCATCTGTTTTTTCACGAATATCATCTTCCATATAAGAAGCGCCTAAAGTAAAGGAGATGGCATCTTGTTCAAGGTTACGATAAATAAAGCAGAATGGGCATTCATCTTCAGCTTTAAAAGCATCTGTAAGTGGAATGGTATAAAGAGTATCTTTCATAAACGACTCCAATCTTGTAAAAATTTTTAGTTTACTCTGTCTATTATAACATATTTAGTAGATAAATTCGGAAGATTAAAGTAAAATAAAAAGGAGGCAAAATTGGATAAAAAAACTTCCATTGGTAATAATATGTAAAGGACTTTTCTAAAGGATGTGAATCTATGAAAAACGTAGCCATAGTAGAGCAGTTAGAGTACTTTAATATTGGTCAGATACTGGAGAGCGGACAAGTTTTCCGATTTGAGAAGATTAATGATCATACCTATATCCTTATTGCAAAAGGTAAGTGTATTAAGATTACTCAACTGCCAGAAAGTACAACCTTAATGATTTACAATAGTACCTTAGGAGAGTTTGAGGAAATATGGAGGCCTTACTTTGATATTGATACAGATTATGGACATATTGCGCGTACATTAGTGCAGAAAGATAGTCATATGGCTAATGCAGTAGCTTTTGGGAAAGGCATTAGGCTTTTAAAGCAGGACCCTTGGGAGATGCTGATTTCTTTTATTATTTCTCAGAATAAGGCTATTCCACATATTCAGCAGTGTATTGCTAATATTACTGAGCGTTATGGGCAGAAGATTGATTATGAGGAAGAGAACAAGAAGAGTTACTATACCTTCCCTACACCTCAGGAATTAGCAGTAGCCACAGAAGAAGAGCTTAGAGCATGTAAAGTAGGCTTTAGAGCACCTTATATTATGGACGCATGTCAGAAAGTCGTAAGCGGTGAGATTGTACTTAATGATTTATTCAATATGTCTTCGCAGGAAGCTAAAGAGGAACTTATGAAGATTAAGGGTGTAGGGCCTAAAGTATCAGATTGCATTTTACTATTTGCCTATGGAAAGATGGATCTTTTTCCTACCGATGTATGGATTAAGCGTGTCATAGAAGGCATGTACTTTGAGGGAAAGGAAATCTCATTAAAGGCTATTCAAACATTTGCTAGGGAATATTTTGCTGATTTAGCTGGATATGCACAGCAGTATCTCTTCTATTATGGTAGAGAAAATAACTTGTATAAGTGAAAAATTCCTTAAAATTGAGAGATTAAGAGAAAAACACTGAAATAGCATTAAAATGCAAAAAAAACAATTAAAAATAATTAAATTTAGGCTTGCAATCTCTATAAGAATGGCATAATATTATTTATGTAATTAGCACTCACTTATAAAGAGTGCTAACATTTAAGAGATTACATACTTTATCTATAAAAGGAGGGTATTTTTATGAATTTAAGACCATTAGGCGACAGAGTCGTACTTAAACAATTAGAAGCCGAAGAAAAAACTCAATCAGGTATCATCTTAACAGGTGCTGCTAAAGAAAAACCACAAGAAGCTGAAGTTATTGCAGTTGGACCAGGTGGTATTGTAGATGGTGAAAAAGTAGAAATGCAAGTTAAAATCGGCGATAAAGTAATTTATTCAAAATACGCTGGAACAGATGTGACATTAGATAAAGAAGAATATATTATCGTTAAACAAAGTGATATTTTAGCAATCGTTGAATAATGGGAGGTAAGGTACAATGGCAAAACAAATTCGTTTTGGAATGGAAGCAAGACAATCACTTCAATCAGGTGTAGATCAATTAGCAAATGCAGTTAAAGTAACACTCGGACCAAAAGGCCGTAACGTAGTACTTGATAAATCATATGGTACACCACTTATTACAAATGATGGTGTTTCAATTGCAAAAGAAATTGAACTTGAAGACCCATTTGAAAATATCGGTGCACAACTTGTAAAAGAAGTTGCAACAAAAACAAATGACGTTGCTGGTGATGGTACAACAACAGCTACAGTACTTGCTCAAGCAATGATTACTGAAGGGCTTAAAAACATTACAGCAGGTGCTAACCCAATCATTATCCGTCGTGGTATGCAAAAAGCTACTACTGAAGCTGTAGAAGCAATCAAAGGCATGAGCCAAACAGTTAATAGCAAAAACCACATTGCACGTGTTGCTGCTATTTCAGCTGGTGATGATGAAGTTGGTAACTTAATCGCTGATGCTATGGAAAAAGTATCAAATGATGGCGTTATCACAGTAGAAGAATCAAAATCTATGACAACAGAATTAGATGTTGTAGAAGGTATGCAATTTGACCGTGGATACTTATCAGCATACATGGTTACAGATACAGAAAAAATGGAAGCAGTTCTTGAAAATCCATACATCCTTATCACAGATAAGAAAATTACAAACATACAGGATATCTTACCTGTCCTTGAACAAATCGTTCAATCAGGTTCTCGTCTTTTAATTATTGCTGAAGACGTAGAAGGCGAAGCTCTTGCTACACTTGTAGTAAACAAACTTCGTGGTACATTTAACTGTGTGGCTGTTAAAGCACCAGGTTTTGGTGACAGAAGAAAAGAAATGCTTCAAGATATTGCTACACTTACAGGTGGTACAGTAATTTCTGAAGAATTAGGTCTTGACCTTAAAGATGCTACAATGGCTCAATTAGGTCGTTGTGGAAGCATTAAAATTACAAAAGAAAATACAGTAATCGTTGATGGTGCTGGGGATAAAGAAGCTATCGCTCATAGAGTAGCAGTTATTCGCCGCCAAATCGATGAAACAACTTCTGATTTCGATAGAGAAAAACTTCAAGAACGTCTTGCTAAACTTGCAGGCGGTGTAGCAGTAATCAAAGTTGGTGCTGCAACAGAAACAGAAATGAAAGAAAGAAAACTTCGTATCGAAGATGCTCTTGCAGCTACACGCGCAGCTGTTGAAGAAGGTATCATCGCAGGTGGTGGTAGCACATATATCCATGTTATTAAAGCTGTTGAAAAACTTCTTGATGAAACAACAGGCGATGAAAAAACAGGTGTACGTATTATCTTAAAAGCTCTTGAATCACCACTTCGTCAAATCGTAGCAAATGCTGGTCTTGAAGCAGCTGTTATCATTGACAAAGTTAAAGCTTCAGAAGCAGGTGTTGGTTTCAATGCTCTTACAGAAGAGTATGTAAACATGATCGATGGTGGTATCATTGACCCAACTAAAGTAACAAGAAGCGCACTTCAAAATGCAACATCTGTAGCATCTACATTCCTTACAACAGAATGTATTGTAGCAGATATTAAAGATAAGGAAGCAGCTATGCCAGCAGGTGGCGGAATGCCAGGCATGGGTGGAATGGGAATGATGTAATCATTCTATAAAAAGGAACTGGAGACGGTTCCTTTTTTTATGCATTCATAAGGCTAGGTGAGGTACTCTTCCAGCTTTTGTTTATGTAATGCTGAGAAAATAAATAACCTTTTTAGAGTATAAAAATAGCCTCTTGCTAGAACGCAAGGGGCTATTGTAATTTTTAGAAGCTTACTTGGCTAAGGAGGCCGAAGAAGCCAGCTATCAGGACGATAAAGGCAAAGACAATGCGGTAAACTGCGAAGTAGCGCATTGGTTTTTTCTTAAGGAAGGCAAGAAAAGAGCCGATGACAAGGAGTGCTACAATGAAGGATACCCCAAAGCCTACACCTAAAGAGGTCCATTCAAGACTTGTAAGTGGTGTGGGCATTTTGAGCATTTTAAGGATATGTATAAGTGCTTGCCCCATCATAACGGGGATAGCAAGGAAAAAAGAGTACTCTGCAGCAGCTACAGTTGATAGGCCACATGCCCAGCCACCAATAATAGTAGAAGCAGAACGGGACATACCAGGGACCATGGAAAGAACTTGGAAAAGGCCAACAGTGAGTGCTTGTTTGGGACTTATTGTAATGTCTTCTAAGGAAGTCATTTTGCCTTTTCTAAGTTTATTTTCTGCATAAATCATCCAAAGTGCACCAAAGAACAGCGTGCAAGCTACGACCACAGGATTAAATAGGTGTTCTTGTATCCAGTCATCAAAGGGCAGTCCTATAGCAGCTGCTGGAATACAGGAAATTAAAATCATACCCCAGAAGTATAGGCCGCATTTGTTGACAGGGGTACTTTTACTAGGAAAGAGATGAACGATAGTAGACCAGATTTTTTTCCAGTAGAAAACGACAACAGCTAGTATGGCGCCTAGTTGAATAACCATATTGAACATGTCCACAAATTCTTTGCTAGAGTGTTTATAGAAGTCGATAAGGTTAGAAAAGATAATAAGGTGCCCTGTGGAGGACACCGGTAAGAATTCTGTTAGCCCTTCTATGATGCCCAGTAGCCCAGCTTTAAGCATAACAACAAGATCCAAGATATAACCTCCTAAAAGTCACACAGTATTAGATATCACAGAATTCAATCTTAATATTATGTGAAGTATAAGTTGATTGGTAAGGTTGATCTATAATAACATCTTCAATCGGAGGTGTAGGTAGGACGATACTAAAGCAACTCCCTTCATTTAACTTACTATAGCAAGTAATAGTACCCCCCATAATGTGTACAAGATCCCTTACTATAGATAAGCCTATGCCACAGCTATGTTCTTTAGAACTAGTCCCTTGATAAGACGTAATAAAGCGATCAAAGATATGGTCTAGCTTATCAGCAGGAATACCAATACCTGTATCGAGAATGTCAATTTGTATACTTTCGCCTAGATCAGAGACAGTGATATAGAGCTGGCCACCAGGAGCTGTATACTTAATAGCATTGGAAAGTAAATTGAATATAATACGTTCGAATGCTGATGGGTCTGTATGGATTAAGCGTTCATCTAAATCTGTATCAAAGGTGTACGAGATGTTTTTCTCTTTCATATAGTAGTAGGATGCTTCACAGAGCGTTTCAACAGCATCTACAACATTAAAAATCTGGGAAGAGAACTGAAGCATATTATTATCGAGTTTAGTTAGGTCTAAAATGTTGTTAATCAATTTTAAGAGCTTAAGAGAATTAGATTGCATCATACCTGTATAGTGTAGACATTCAGGAAGTGTAGTAGCGTGTTCCTGCATTTGTAAGGCACTGTAAATAATATTAATAGGCATTTTAATATCATGAGAAAGGTTAGAGAAATAATTCATCTTCAAGTTTTGCTCTTCTAAAGCTTTTTCCGCCGCTAACTTCTGTTTTTTCTCAGTAATATTACGTAAAATACATACAATATTTATAGACTCGTGTAAATATGTAGTAGTAAAAAGGTATTCTACATCATAAACTTCATGATCTAAAGTGGTGAGCTTAGCTTCACCTTTTAAAAGTTCATTAGGATGTTCAAGCAATCCATTATAGGCAGATAGAGTTTGAGCATCTAGTTTTAAGTAATCAAAGAGTATGCAACCACACAGGCTATGCTTAGTGGAAGAATGGAATAAATCGAGTGCTGCCTGATTGGTATCTAGAATTTTATTATCTACGCAAAGTAGAAATGGTTCAGGAAAAATACTTAGAATACGCTCATATTGATTGGTTTTTGCTTTAAGATTACTTTCTAATCGTGCAGCATATGTACTATAGTGATAGAGTTCCTTATAAGTATCTTCAATCATTTTTTCAGAAGCTTCATTCTTTAAATACAGTTCACCAAAAGGTCTTAAGATGCAGCAATCAATTTGACCTATAATCAATAGGTACAATGATGAAAGCCTGAAAAAATAAGAAATAATACTAGGTACTGTTAACGGATTGAAGTAAATTAAATGGATTGATTCATAAGTCACACAGCAAACAGCAAACATAATCATGATAATTTTATGCGTATCAGGAATCTTATAACGTATGGAGTATAGCTTATAGAAAGTAAAAATCATTGCAATAGGAAAGAAGAGATTAGAACATAAGTTAAATAAAAGTGCATGCAGTGTATGACCTGTAACAAAGGCGACATATGTCTTGGTTGAAAGAACTGGGAATAGGAAGATTACAATTAAGGCAAAACATCCCATAAGTATACAACTTATAAATTCTAATCGCTCAGGCTTTTTTACATAAGTAGTGGTTAAAATTATGAGAAATACTCCAAAACTTATATGAACGAGATGGTTAGCACCCATAGATACATCATAACGATTAATAGTTATATCAAAAAGTTTAAGGATGACAAATCTAAGAGAGAGCAAGAGATTAAGAGCACCATAAAAGATAGAGAGATAAGATAAGAATGCATTTTGCGTAATGTACCTCGTATAGAAAGCGTTAATCATAAGATAAAGTGATAAGCTAAAGAGAACGACTTTGAAAACAGAGAAAAAAGTGTCTTCATCAATTAAATAAAGTCCTATAAAAAAACAATTGAAGATGCCAAGCAATACCAAATGTTTATATAAATGACGATGAAGGAACTCGCTTTTGGCGTGGATGAGATTGTTCATTATAATACCCCTTACTAAAAAATCATTTCTTTTCTATTATAATACAAAAATTGCTAAAGTGCGACAATTATTTTAAATAGTTAACACTTTTCTGATTTGTGGCATTCATTGAAAAGAAGGTAAAAATAGGGTATAATGAAATATATAAAAATCAATAAGATAAAAGGAGAAGGAAAACATGGGTGATAGCTTTAAAGAGCAGTTAGTACCAATGACAATGAGTCAAAAAGACAAACTACAACGCACAATTATATGGACTGTAGCAATTTTAGTATCTGTTATTTTATTCTTTGTATTACCAATCTTTGCAGCACCTATTTTAGTGCTTGCAGTCATGTGGGGGGCAATGTTCTTTGCAAGTAAACTAAAAAAAGAACATGAGTATGCTTTAACCAATAATATTATGGATATTGATGTCATCTACAATAAAGAAAAAAGAAAACGTATTATGGAAATTGACATTAAAGAGGCTAACGTCATTGCAAGTATTAAAGATGAGAGACGTCAAGATGAAATCAGCCGTGGGCAAAAGGTTATCGATGCAAGTGATGGTAATCATACTAAAGCAACATATGCTATTATGTATCCTCATGAGGGACAATTACTTAAAATCCTCATTACACCAAATGAAGAAATGCTTCAATTAATGTATAAGCAAGCACCAAATAAAGTTTTTAAATATAGAGGGTAGTTTATAAAATTTGAAAAAAGTGGCGAAAAATGTGGACTAGTTGTATATAGTCCATATTTTTATTGTGTAAACCTCTTATTATTATATTAAAAAACACTACTAACAATTTAAGAAAGGATATGCTATAATAAGCGATAACAAAAAGCAAATCTGATTTTTCGTATATACTTGGCGATTGGGCCGAGAGTATCTACCCGCTTACCGTAAATAAGCGGACTACGAGGAAACTTAAATTAGTAGTACACAGTTTATTACTGTATTGCTCTTTAATTCCTCAATACCTATTCTATTGAGGGATTTTTTTATATAATCCATTACACAACATACTAGGAGGAACTTCACATGTCAAAAATTATTAAAGACGGCATTACATTTGACGATATTTTACTCGTACCTAATTACTCAAATGTATTACCACATCAAGTATCACTTCAAACACAACTTACTAAAACAATTACACTAAACATTCCAATGATGAGTGCTGGGATGGACACTGTAACAGAGGCACGTATGGCTGTTGCAATTGCTAGACAAGGTGGTATTGGTATTATCCACAAAAATATGTCTATTAGTGAGCAAGCAGAAGAAGTTGACAAAGTAAAACGTTCTGAAAATGGTGTTATTACAGACCCATTCTTCTTATCACCAGAACACTATGTATATGATGCAAATGAATTAATGGCAAAATACAGAATATCTGGAGTTCCTATTACAGAAGGTACAAAATTAGTAGGGATTATTACAAACCGTGATTTACGCTTTGAAACAAATCATAATCGTAAAATTAAAGAAGTTATGACAAGTGAAAATCTTATTACAGCTGAAGAAGGTACAGACCTTGCAAAAGCTAAAGAAATTCTTTCTAAACACCGCATTGAAAAATTACCAATTGTAGATAAAGAAGGTAACTTAAAAGGACTTATCACAATCAAAGATATTGAAAAAGCTATCCTTTATCCACAAGCAGCTAAAGATGCTCAAGGTAGACTTTTAGTAGGGGCAGCTGTAGGTGTAACAGGAGATGTACTTGAACGTGTAGATGCACTTGTAAAATCTAAAGTAGACGTAATTACAGTTGATACAGCTCATGGTCATTCACAAGGTGTTATTAATACAGTTAAATTAATTAAATCAAAATACCCAGAACTTCAAATCATTGCTGGTAACGTAGCAACAGCAGAAGCTACAGTAGCACTTATCGAAGCTGGTGCAGATGCAGTTAAAGTAGGTATCGGGCCTGGTTCAATCTGTACAACACGTGTTGTTGCAGGTGTAGGTGTACCACAAATTACAGCAGTAGAAGATTGTGCTAAAGCAGCAGCTCCATACGGGGTTCCGGTAATTGCTGATGGTGGTATTAAATACTCAGGAGACATTGTAAAAGCAATCGGTATGGGTGCTAATGTATGTATGATGGGATCAATGCTTGCTGGTTGTGAAGAAAGTCCAGGAGCTACAGAACTTTATCAAGGAAGAAAATATAAAGTATACCGTGGTATGGGATCAATCGCAGCTATGGAAAATGGAAGCAAAGACCGTTACTTCCAAAATGATGCTAAAAAACTTGTTCCAGAAGGTGTTGAAGGTCGTGTAGCTTACAAAGGTTACTTAGCAGATACTGTATTCCAAATGATTGGTGGTCTTCGTGCTGGTATGGGTTATGCAGGCGCATCAACAATCGAAGAACTTAAAGAAAAAGCAACATTCGTACGTATCACAAGTGCTGGTCTTAAAGAAAGCCACCCACATGACATTCAAATTACAAAAGAAGCACCAAACTATAGCGTAGAATACTAATTAATAGTATATTATTATAGTGAAGTATAAGACGGCTTTTAGTTCAGACACATATTAGAGGAGGAAATACGGATGAAACATGACTTAATTATCGTACTAGATTTCGGTGGACAGTATAATCAGCTTATCGCAAGACGTGTTCGTGAAAATAACGTTTACTGCGAGGTACATCCTTATAATTTAAGCATCGAAAAAATTAAAGAAATGAATCCAAAAGGAATCATCTTCACAGGTGGACCAAACAGTGTATATGCTGATGAATCACCAATCTGTGATAAAGAAGTATTTGAACTTGGTATCCCAGTACTTGGGATCTGCTATGGTTCACAACTTATGGCTCACCTTTTAGGTGGAAGCGTAGCAACAGCTCCAGTAAGTGAATACGGTAAAACAGAAGTAGCAGTAGAAACAGCTTCAAAATTATTTGATGGGGTAGCACCATCTACAATTTGCTGGATGAGCCACACAGACTACATTGAAAAGGCACCAGCAGACTTTAGCATTACAGCTCATACACCAGTATGCCCAGTAGCAGCTATGGAAAATGCAGCTAAAGGACTTTACGCAGTACAATTCCATCCAGAAGTTATGCATACACAAGAAGGTCAAACAATGCTTTCAAACTTCGTTCACAAAATTTGTGAATGCGAAGGTGACTGGAAAATGGATTCTTTCGTAGAAACAACAATTAAAGAAATCCGCGAAAAAGTAGGCGACGGAAAAGTATTATGTGCTTTATCAGGTGGTGTAGATTCATCTGTAGCAGCAGTACTTCTTTCTAAAGCAATCGGAAAACAACTTACATGTGTATTTGTAGACCACGGTTTACTTAGAAAAAATGAAGGGGATGAAGTAGAGGCAGTATTCGGTCCAGAAGGTCACTATGATCTTAACTTCATCCGTGTAAATGCACAAGAAAGATTCTACGCAAAATTAAAAGGCGTAGAAGATCCAGAAACTAAGAGAAAAATCATCGGTGAAGAATTCATTCGTGTATTCGAAGAAGAAGCTAAAAAAATCGGTGCTGTAGACTTCTTAGTACAAGGAACAATTTACCCAGATGTAATTGAAAGTGGACACGGTAAATCAGCAGTTATCAAATCACACCATAACGTAGGTGGATTACCAGACTGTGTAGATTTCAAAGAAATCATCGAACCACTTCGTCTTCTCTTCAAAGATGAAGTACGTAAAGCAGGTTTAGAATTAGGTATTCCAGAATACCTTGTATTCAGACAACCATTCCCAGGTCCAGGACTTGGTATCCGTATCATCGGTGAAGTAACAGCAGAAAAAGTACGTATCGTACAAGATGCAGACTGGATCTACCGCGAAGAAATCGCAAAAGCAGGTATCGATAAAGAAATCGGTCAATACTTCGCAGCTCTTACAAACATGCGCTCAGTAGGCGTAATGGGCGACGAAAGAACATATGATTACGCAATCGCCCTAAGAGCCGTAACAACAAGCGACTTCATGACAGCAGAATCAGCTGACCTTCCATGGGAAGTACTTGGAAAAGTAACAACAAGAATCGTAAACGAAGTTAAAGGTGTAAATAGAGTAATGTACGACTGTACAGGTAAGCCACCAGCAACTATTGAGTTTGAATAGTCGCGAAAGCTAGTAGCAGTGCGCTGATAAAATAAAAAGGTTCCAATGAGAGCTCGCTCTCAATTGGAACCTTTTTATTTTATCAGCATAGGGCGTAGCCCGTGCACTCAGTTATGTTGCATGATTTTGGCAACATGACTGAGTGTGAGCACTGCTAAATCAGGAGAATTCACTCTTATAAGGTATATACTAGCTCTATTTTTATAGGGCGTAGCCCGGCATCTATGTGTGCTATGTGTATTTCATAGCATACATAGATGCGTGCACTGTGTGCTCGTAGAAGTTTAAGAATAGTTGAATCGGTATACCTTTTCTAGAAATAAACTTCCTAAATGTGGAAGAGCATCTTTTTAAAATACAATAGGCTTTTTTCACTTGATTTAAGGGCAGATTTTAGGGAGTATGCTGAAAGTGTATTTTTTCTGAATATTTTACTGGATTTAACTCTAAAATAGGTGTATAAATAGAGTATAAGTTTCAAGTGCAAGGACTTCTCACATTCTAGATAATGAGAAAGACTTGCATAGCTAAGAGGAAGCTTGAATCGTTTAGTTCCCCCTTCTAAAAGAGACAACTTCTTCTTAGGAACCAAGCTATTTGATGGTGGCAGTCGAGTAGTACTTGGGGCAATATCTGTTTCAGGACATCTTTTTTGTAAGCCACGTTCAATGGCATAGTCAAGTGAGCCTAACGGCAGGCTGAAGGTCATCCTAAGCTACGGTAAGCTGACGCAGTAACTTGTAGTGATACATGCAGTGGCATCCCTTTCACCTATAGGCACTGAAGATGCGAACTAAAGCCAAAGAAAACCTAATGCCTCCCAGAAGTCAATCTAAACGGAGCTAATGAACAAATGCTTATGCCTAGATGCCGAGAAATGTGCCACAAAATAAAAACCAACCTAAGTCATGCCTATGTTTTTAAGGGGGAGGCATACTTGGGTTGGTTTTTATTGTTTTTAGACAACTGGTAGTAGGATAGAAAGAGGCTAAGTCTTTTATAGAAATAATATAATTAGAAAAAATGAGAAAATATAACTTAATATTATAGAATTTAGTGAAAAAATAAATTATAATATGCTGTATCAAATAACTAAGCATGAATCCAAATAAAGGAGGATAAAATGAACTATATTCTATGGTATACAAAGCCTGCGCAATCTTGGTTAGAAGGTTTACCTATCGGTAATGGACGTTTAGCTGCAATGGTACATGGAGGAGAGAGCTATGACCAATTAAGTCTGAATCATGAATGGCTATGGAGAGGTGTGAATAAGAAAAGGGAAAATACACAAGTTGCGGAGCATTTGCATGAGATAAGAGCCTTACTTCAACAAGACAAATTTTATGAGGGAACTCAACTTGCTAACCGTTATTTAGGTGGAGCAGGTGGTGTAAGTGGAAAGAAAAATAGGGTAGATTCCTATCAACCTGCAGGGGACTTATATTTTGAGTTTAAGCAATTTAAAAGTTATATTAGACGTCAGTTAGATATTAAAGGAGGCGTTGTTGAAGGGGAACGAGAATTAGAAACGGGAAAAGTAGCGTCTACCTTTATAGCTGATCCACAATCAAGTTTGATTTTTGGAAGATGGCATGCCGTAGAGGGAACCTTTTCAGGGGTACTATCCTTTTCAAGAGTAGCAGATGAGGAAGCTATAACGCAGTGTGATGTAACTGAAAACGGTATTACTTTTAAATGCAGTTTTAACTCAGGTATTGATTATCAAGTTGAAGTATCGATACAGACAGATGGAAAAGTAGAAGTTTTAAAGGGCTTGTCAATTATTGAAGCAACAGAATTAATGGTATCTGTAAATATAGCAACAAGTGTAAAAGGCATAGAAAAAGAGTTAAAGCAATATCCTAAACCGAATACATCATGGAATGAACTCGTCAATAGTACACGTCAATCATTTGAAAAGGTGTTTGAGTGTTTGACATTAGAAGTTGAAACAGAAGCTAGAAACTTACCAACAGATGAGAGAATTAGACGTGTTAAAGAGGGAGAGGAAGATCCAGACCTTATTGCACTCTATTTCAATTATGGGAGGTATTTATTAATTGCTTCATCTATAAGAGGAGAATTACCTGCTAATTTACAAGGTAAATGGAATGATCAGATCAATCCGCCTTGGGATAGTGATTATCATTTTGATATTAATCTCCAGATGAATTATTGGATGGTAGAAAAGGGAAATATGAGTGAGTGCGCAGAAGCACTTTTGAAATATGTAGAGCGATTTATTCCTCATGCTAAAAAGGCAGCTAGGCAGCTCTATGGATGTAGAGGCATTTATTTACCTCTCCAAACAGATGCTTGGGGAAGGGCAACACCAGAAGCTTATGGGTGGGCAGTATGGATTGGTGCAGCACCTTGGATTGCCCAACATTTTTGGTGGCATTATCTTTACACAGGTGACCAAACTTTTTTAAAGACAAGAGCTTACCCAATATTTAAGGAAATTGCATCTTTCTATGAAGATTATTTAGTAGAAGATGAAAAGGGTATTTATCAGATTATGCCTAGCCAGTCTCCGGAGAATAGATTTGAGGGAACTAAAGAATGGCCAGTTAGCATAGGTATTTCTTCGGCTATGGACGTTCAACTTGCATATGATGCCTTGAGGTATGCTATTGAAAGTGCCGAGGTATTAGAAGTAGATGAAGTACTGGTGAAAAAATGGAAGTCTATACAACAACACTTACCTCCTTTTGCCTTAGGAGAGGATGGACGTTTATTAGAATGGGAAAAAGAAAGAAGAGAAGTTGAGCCAGGACATAGGCATCTTTCCCATCTCTATGGCGTATTTCCATCAGACTTGTTTAATCCAATTGATCGCCCCGAGCAGTTTGAAGCAGCTAAGAAGTCTTTAGAGTATCGACTTGAACAAGGTGGGGGGCATACCGGATGGAGTCGTGCATGGGTAGCTTGTTTGGCTGCACGTATGGGAGAAGCGGATCAGCTATGGGATCATATGAATGGACTCATTAGAGATTTTGCTACATCTACATTATTAGATTTACATCCTCCTAAGATTTTTCAAATTGATGGAAATCTAGGAGCAGTAGCCGCCATCTTAGAAGGAATGGTACAAACATGGGGAGGTAAAACCCATCTTTTAAGAGCACTGCCTAAAGCATGGGCAAAAGGAAAACTATTAGGGGTAAAAGTGCCGGGTGGACATGTCTTAGATCTAGAATGGGATGGGAAGCAGTTAGTAAATCTACAAGTAACCATAGGGTATAGTGGACAAATTATTTTAGCAGACCTAGCAGAATTTTTTGAAGAACAGGAAGGTGTTAGGGTGCAGGGGAAAGATATCCTATTAAAAGGAGAAAAAGGAACTACTTTCAAAATGATTAAGGAGTTATATCCTAGGAATTCAAATTAAATAAAGATAAAAAATGCATCTCATTTGGAGAAGGCCTATAAGTGTCTGATTTGATAGAGGTGCATTTTTATATCTATAGGAGTACCTCTTATCATCTATATTGCTTCAGACTTCATGCAGCTTTATATTTATAGGTAGCTTATTTCCACTTTATCTGGCTCATACGATGAAGCAGCCTTACTAGGTGGATGCTCTTACTTTGGATTATTTACATATTTTAGCAGGAGTAGCAGCCGGTGCTGTAAAAGAATAAAGGTTTATTATAATAAAAAGGTGTCCTATACGGGTGAGCACTTACGCTCATAAGTTATAGGACACCTTTATTTTTATAGAGTATAGCTAAGTTTTAGGGTTAATTAATCACAATAGCACTAGCATCTAATACGTTATCGTAAATCCATTGGGCATTTTCTACAGCTAATCGGATACATCCATGGCTTAAAGCCATACCTAGTCTAGCATCTATGATTTCAGTTCCAGCAGCATTAAAGAGAACGGAATGATAATAATAGGCTCCTTTGATTCTGGTTGCATATTTAACTCTATAATTATCAGTACCAAAGTAAGGTTTTCTACCACTTACATAAAAAGTCCCCTTTATAGTGGGTGTACTAGGCTTTCCAACAGTGCAGTCCCATTTATAGAGTAAAACCCATAGACCATTAGCCCCTTTTTCAAAGACATAAGTGAGTTTATTTTCTAAGTCCGTTGTAATTAAGTTTACAGTAGGACTTGGGATTTGATTATCATTCACGAACCTAGTCATATCAGTATAAAAATATGTGAAATCGTAGTGAGCTGGGGAATTCCCATCATCCGTTAAGAAATAGCTAAAGATGTAGCCTTGTTGATCATTATAAACAACATGACTCCATTCACCCGTTACGGATAAAACTTGTACTTCAGATTTTTCAGGAACCATGGCAACTGGATTGGATTCAGCGGAAGGATAAGATCTTAAGAGTAAATCTAGCCAAGTATATTTAGTTGTTGATAAGGAAGAGGCAGGGACATAGCCTGTTAGATTGTTATACATAACGGTATACCAATCTTCTTCGCCATCAATAATCTGGACTTTTGCACCTGAAGGAATTGCGGTAAGTATTGTAGATGAAGTGGATTTTGTTTGATAGAGATTGGTATTGGCCAAAGTATATTTATAAGACTCTGATGTTTGTCTATTATTTCTTCTTAAATTTCTTCTCATATTTCACCTCAAATTTAGTCTTATAATACACTATGATAAACCTACAGGATAAGTGAAAAATGGTAATTAATTTTCTGAAAAACATGTTGACAAATTTATAATGTATAAGTATTATTGTATTAAGTGATTAATACAATAAAGAGGTGGTACAATGTCATGGAAATTTGATACAACAAGGCCAATTTATATGCAGCTCGTAGAACGTATCAAACTAATGATTGTAACAGGTGAGTTAGCAAGTGGAAGTAAGTTAAAATCTGTAAGAGATATGGCAGAAGAAGCGGGTGTGAATCCTAATACAATGCAAAGAGCATTAGCAGAGCTAGAACGTGAAGCATTAGTATATAGTCAAAGAACAAGTGGAAGATTTGTAACAGAGGATAAGGAGTTATTAACCAAAATGAGAGATGAATTTGCAGAGGAAAAGGTAAAGACATTTATAGAATCATTAATGCAGCTAGGTTATGCGCAAGATGAAGTCATAACACTGATACAACATTATTTAGGGGGAATAAAATAATGGAACCTATATTAGAAATTACTCATGTAAGTAAAACATATGGTAAGAAAGAAGCACTTAAAGATGTAAGCTTAAAGTATCAAACTAATGATTGTAACAGGTGAGTTAGCAAGTGGAAGTAAGTTAAAATCTGTAAGAGATATGGCAGAAGAAGCGGGTGTGAATCCTAATACAATGCAAAGAGCATTAGCAGAGCTAGAACGTGAAGCATTAGTATATAGTCAAAGAACAAGTGGAAGATTTGTAACAGAGGATAAGGAGTTATTAACCAAAATGAGAGATGAATTTGCAGAGGAAAAGGTAAAGACATTTATAGAATCATTAATGCAGCTAGGTTATGCGCAAGATGAAGTCATAACACTGATACAACATTATTTAGGGGGAATAAAATAATGGAACCTATATTAGAAATTACTCATGTAAGTAAAACATATGGTAAGAAAGAAGCACTTAAAGATGTAAGCTTAAAGATAGAACCAGGTAAAGTAGTTGGCTTATTAGGGCCTAATGGAAGCGGAAAAAGTACACTGATTAAACTCATTAATGGACTGCTTCAGCCAACAGATGGACAGATATTAGTAGCTGGTCAAGCATTAGGCATAGAAACTAAAAAGATGATTTCCTACTTACCAGAAAGAACTTATCTCAATGAGTGGATGAAGGTAAAAGACTTACTAGGATTTTTTAGTGACTTTTATGAAGACTTTGATATAGAGAAAGCACGACAGATGCTTGCTACACTTAAAATAGATGAAGACAGCAAACTTAAAACCCTCTCTAAAGGAACAAAAGAGAAGGTTCAGCTCATCTTAGTTATGTCTAGAAAAGCCAAGCTCTATGTTTTAGATGAGCCAATAGGAGGGGTAGACCCAGCAGCTAGGGATTATATTTTAAATACGATTATTAAAAATTATTCTGAAGAGAGCTCTGTCATTATAGCAACCCATCTCATTCAAGAAGTAGAAAATATTTGTGATG
>NZ_JBKVCH010000021.1:0-46404 GCF_046966505.1 Zhenhengia sp. | reverse complement strand
ACCACCTTTCACTATTTTATCTTAACTTTGTGTCTACTTTATCATACCATGCCCATTCGTTGCGTCATTAAATATGTCTAACTTTTTGGGGGCAGTTCAATTAGGGGGCTATCTCTTATTTTTTTATTCAAATAATGATTTTGATAAGAAAATATGATAATATTTGGAATAGATATTTTATGAGTTGATAAATTTGAATTTGACGGAAGGAATATAAGTATGATCAAGTATAGAATTTTAAAAATACAGGAACAACCAGAATTGAGGGAGCGTGTAGCTAATTGGTTTCATAAGAGATGGAATATTCCACTTGAAGCATATCTTGAAAGTATTGATGAGTGCCTAAAAAATGAAAATGATATTCCACAATGGTATGTAGCAATGTTGGAAGATGAAATCGTAGGTGGACTTGGCGTAATAGAAAATGATTTTCATGATAGAAAAGATTTAGCGCCTAATGTCTGTGCTCTTTATGTAGAAGAAGAATATAGAAATCAAGGTATTGCAGGTAAAATGCTAGATTATACCTGTAATGATATGAAAGAAAAAAATATTAATACACTTTACCTTATTACAGATCATACTTCTTTTTATGAGCGTTATGGATGGGAGTTTTTATGTATGGTTCAAGGTGATGGGGAGAAAGAACTGACTAGAATGTATATTCATAGAGCAATATAAATTTGAATTTAAAGGAGTTAAAATATGAAAAATCATAATACATCTATATTACAAACAGAAAGATTGATATTAAGAAAATTCACTGAAAATGACATAGAAGCCCTATTCCATATCTACAAAGATGAAGAAGTTAATACCTATCTACCATGGTTTCCTCTTAAATCACTAGGAGAAGCTGAAATGTTCTACAAACATAAATATGAAAAAGCATATCAACTGGATAATGGATATAGATATGCTATCTGTTTAAAAACAGACAATGTACCTATTGGTTATGTTAATGTAAGTATTGATGATAACCATGATTTAGGCTATGGATTACGCAAAGAATTTTGGCACAGAGGAATTGTAACAGAAGCAAGCAAGACAGTTATAGAACAGGTAAAAAAAGACGGACTTTTGTATGTTACAGCTACACACGATATTAAAAACCCTCGTAGTGGTAGAGTTATGAAACAATTAGGAATGAGTTATAAGTATTCCTATGAAGAACAGTGGCAACCGAAAGACATATTGGTTACATTTAGAATGTATCAATTAAATTTTGATGGGCTGAATGAACGAGTTTATAAGAAATACTGGGATACTTATCCGGTGCATTTTATTGAAAAAGATGTGTAAATTCCAGCTTGTCGGAATAATGAGCTGGTATAAAATTGTAATTTTAGGTAGGAGTTACAACTGATTATCGGAAAATATAAGTAATCGGATTGTACACCTCTATTAGGATTATTTCTTGTAAAATCATAGTATCTATCAGATCCTATTAAGGAACACACTAGTACTTCTTCAATTTTTAAGATAAATGTTACATGTAGTTTAGCTTTATTTTTTCTAGCATATAAAGTATGTTCTTATTGATTCCAATCTTAATGGAAAGCTCAGCTTGAGTTAAGTTATTTTTTAATCTATTAAATCTAATACAATCACCTAGTGTTTTAATCGCCTCTAATTCATACCATGAATTTGATAGAGCATACAGCTATAAACCAGTATTCATATCATGGTTGCATTTGCTGCAAGGACGACAGGTGTATCTACAATAGCATGAGAAATTTTAGAAAGTGAGTTTCCTGTGCAGGGTGCAATAAGCAGTGCATCTATCATATTTTTAGGACCTAATGGTTCAGCATCATGAATGGTATGAATAATAGGTTTTCCAGTGATTGTTTCAATTTCGTCAATAAAGTCTTCGGCTCTGCCAAAGCGTGTAGAGATAGTATAAGCATTAAAGGACATAATAGGGTAGACATCAATACCTAAGTCTACAAGATTTCTAAGCATAACAATGGCTTTTTTAAAAGTACAGAAAGACCCGCAGAATGCAACGCCTAATTTTAAGTTTTTTAATTCAGTCATAATTTTTCCCCCTGTTTGAGCATAATAAGAGTTAGGCCTTGGTAGAGGATCGAAGCAGCCGTCATAGGAGCAACTTTTCCGGGAAGACTAGGGGCCGGAACATAGTGAATTCCTAAAGCCTGGCTATAAGATTTATCAATACCAGATACAGATGCTAATTCAATATAAACAACATTTTTTGGAAAGAGATCGATATATTCAGCAGTTAAAATAGGAACAGGAATAGTGTTAAAGATAAAATCAAATTTCCAAAGATGTTTTTTCAGGTCATAAAGTGGAATAGGTATATAGTCATAAGTAGAAATATAGGCAAGGTCTCGTGTTGAGCGTGCTTCTACATAGACTCTAGCCCCAATACCTTTTAGTTTATGGGCAAGAATTTTTCCACATCTACCAAAGCCAAGGATAAGGCATTTACTATCATTAAGTGTAATTTCACTATTTTGCATGGCATATTGGATGGCGCCTTCTGCAGTTGGTATAGCATTTGCTATCCTTGCACAAAGGCGTAGGGGATACAACCTCTGAACGGATTAGCTTACGCTGTTTTTTTTAGTATATCTTGCCCAAATAGATTAATTTGAAGGCTTTCACCATCCCAAGTAATATAATCTACTATAGAACGGATAATAGAGCGTTGCATATGAATATCTGTACTATCTTTTAAATCCTTAAGATGGGTGAACGCTTTTCGAAGGGAATCCAAATTAAGATTAATAACTTGTTGTTGCTCTCCATTTTCATGAAGCTGCTGAATTTGAGATTTTAACGCTTTAGTAGAGGTATCAAGTTCACTAAGTTGTTTCATATATAGGTCAACAAGGGGATGCTCAGCGGGTAATTTAGCAAGTTGACTCATGAGATTTTTCATAGATAAGTCATTATCTTCTATCTGTGCTGTCAAGTCTTGAACTTTATGATTGATTTCTTCTATGGATTGTGTGACAAAAGCCTTGTTAGATTTAAAGATAGAGGACATGAATTCATTATTTTCGGCTAGGTCTACTAGATAATTAAAAACATCTGCATCTACTTCTTGGCCAATTACATTTTTGACATTGCACTTTGTACGTCTCGACATTTCTTTAGTTGTACAAACGTAAGAGTAGGCAAGCTCGCCTTTAGCATTTATCTTCCCTTTTTTTATTTTCATATTCGCTCCACAATGAGCGCATTTAATCATATTGGTGAGAAGTCCGTATTGCATCGTTTCTTTCGTGTAGAAGCTATTTTGGGTATTAGAGTTTAATATACTTTGAATAGATACCCAATCCGTACCTTCAACTATAGGTGTATGTTTACCTATACTGATAATCCATTCAGAATAATCTTTAGTAGAAATGGATTTACCCACTTGATCTGTTTTGTTGTAGGACATAATACCATATGTCCCATCAAAATCTTTTTCTTCATTACAAATTTGACATCCAAGAGAAGAGAGGTAATCATACATATTGGAATCAGCAGCAGCATAGACAGGATTCGTTAAGATATCTTTAATAGTAGCTGCTGTATACTTACAATTGTTTTTACTATAGATATCATGGATAAGTAGATAAGATTCTGTTGAACGTAAACTTTTAAGTTCCATGAACTTGGTAAAGATGAGTTTAACTTTTTCAATTTCATTTTCATCTATACTTAGTTTATACATTTTCTTAGTATTCATATTATGGTCTAGGTACTCGATAGGTTCAGAATTAAAACCAGTAGGTGTAGTGCCACCTAACCATCTACCAGTACGGGCTAGTCCAAGCATATTATCCTTAATACGCTCAGCAATGGTTTCACGTTCTAGCTGAGCAAAGACCATGGCAATATTAAGCATGGCACGGCCAATAGGCGTAGAAGTATCGAATTGTTCTTTCACAGATACGAATTCAATACCATGTTCTTGCAATAGCTCATAGGTATTGGAGAAGTCTGCAATATTTCTACTGACACGATCTAAGCGGTAGCAGATAAGCATGTTAAATTTATCTTTCTTAGCATCATTTAAGAGTTTTTGGAACTGTGGCCTTTCTGTATTACTCCCAGTGAAACCTTCATCTTGGTAGATGATAAATTGTACATCAGAAGTATTAAGGTTGGACCATTTTAATATGTAGTCTTTACAAGCATTAATTTGATTTTCTATAGATTCACCTTTGTCGGTGGCTTTTGATTTACGAGAATATACGGCTATTTTCATAATGCCCTCCTAATAAATAACAAAGAGCTCGTATTGTTTATACGAGCCCTCTTAAATTATAGACTATATTGATTACTTTATTGCTAAACCAAGGGCTTAAGGTAAATAAAGTAATAATACTTATTATAATAATTATTACCCATAGGATAATGTAGAATACACATGTAGTGGTAATACTTTTAATATCTTCATCAATAATAGATTTATTAAATATTTCATTCAAATCAGATGGAGATATAACTTTAGAATAAGATTTTTTTATTCTATCAAATAGGCTTCTATGCTGTTTAATTTCATGGTGACATATTAAACTTGAAAAGATTAGGTATAAGAATGAAAATGCATTAATAGATAAGTAAATAATACTAAAGTCTTTAGTAATTAACATTGGTGTCGTACTACTACTAATTACATTACTTATTAAAATAGTAAATATAAAAGATAAATTTGCCATTAATGCAGTTTTTAAATTAGAACTAATCTTATTGGATATTTCTTTACTTTTAAAAAATAAATCTAAGAAAATATCATTGATTTTATTCTTAGTGTCTAGATATTTATCTATATTCTCCTTTAGATACATACTATAGTTAGAATGGATGGATGCTAGTGTAGTATTATTTATATCATTTAGAGAATCTATATAATCTAAGGATAAGATATTTCTAGCTAATTCTAGCCTATCCGTAGTACAACCCTCTTCATAAACCCATTTGAAAATCTCAAATATAGTAGACCTAGGGATAATACCATTTGTATCAATGGTGAGTTCAATAGTTTTATATCCTGTAATACTGAAGTTTATACAAGTAGAGTCTAGAATTTCTGATTTATTAGAGATATAAATGAGTGATAGAATACTTCGCATTTTATCAAAAAAGTTATATAAGACATTATTTTTAGGTGCAAATAATAAATCAAAAGTATCGGGGCTTAATAAATTACTTATATGCATAAGATGACAAGAGTTACTAATTTCATATTTTTTTATATGGGCTCGTGGATCTAATGGGTACTCACGTGTTATAAAAAAGATATAATTTGTATAACAGATATCTTTATAGTCATCTATATAAAAAATAATATGTCCATTTTGATTCTTTTGCTTACTAAGTAAGCTAATAACCTTATTAAGTGTTTGTGATTCTAAGTATTCAATAAATTTATCTATAAAATAGATATGTTTTTGATTTTTAGATGGTTTATCAATAATAACTTTTAATGAAGAGCATAACGAAGCATCTAATCCTTCAGCTATAGTAGCATAGTAAGCATCTAATTCATCATCAGCAGTAGTTTCATCTAAGATCATATCTACAATGGTCTTATTATATTGAAGAATATGTAGAGAAATAACATCTGTACCTAATTGATTTATTAGCTCTTTACAATTAGTGATAAATGTGTGGTCATTATTTAAATTAAAAGAAGAGAGCTCCATAGTTATCTCAGCGCGCTCAATATTCTCTTTGTGTGAAATAACTTTATAGTCAATTGTAGCAGTACTAAATAATTTAAAGCACATCTGAACTATTTTCATAGATCCCCCCCTTTTTTTTTATTAATTTATACTTATATACTCTTTTATATCATACACTTTTTAATGTTTCAATGTTTAAGACATTTTTAGATTTCAAAATCATTATAAGCATCGAGTACAGCTGTATCTTCAGTTCGAATCATCAAATAATTACCTTCTGGAGAACGAAATGATTTTATATCAGATGGAAGGATTTTCCCTAATACGGAAACAGTAATTTTACTACCAATAGGATATATTTTTTTTGTCATATACTTATCTTTAATAGCATCTTTCATAATGTGGAATTTATAATCAAAGCCACCCCGCGTTTTTTTGCGAGAAGTATTAATTTTATTCAATGCTTCTGTTTTTTGATTATCAGATAGATTAAATGTTGTGACTATCTGGTCCATATATTCATCTAAATCAAATTCATCATGTGTAAAGAAATAACCGATAGAGGTATTTCTTATTTCATTAGCTGTGTAGGTATCAATATTTACAGAATCCCACATGTTAATAAGAAAGTTTGCGCAGTTCCCGGTGTTAATAGAATCATTAGTACATTTTTTTAATTCTAGGAAGCTTTCATACCAAGTAGGACTATGGTCACTTTTGATTCCATCATCAATACATGTCTCACCTAATATCAACTCATTTGAGTCTGTTAAATCAAACCTAAAAATAGCTATTTTTAGGGGCAGTTTTTTCTTAGTAGTATCATATAGAAAAGCCTGAATTTCTTCTAATGAGTTTCTACTAATTCCCCTAAAAAATTCATTTTTTAACAGAATATAATAGTATCCATGGCGAGTAATAACTATAGATTGTATTAAAGCACCTTGTTTAATTTGAACAGCACCATGATTTACTCGTAATTCCTCTGATAATAGTTTATTAGCAATATGACTACTATATGTTAAGAAAGAAGATGATAATTCAGGTGAAATATTTTCATCCAGAGCAACAGCAACTTCCTGGGAATTATCTTGTAATAAGGTATCAAGATTTTTATGGAGATTAGGTGGAATGATGGACTCTATTGTTTGTAGAATCTCTGAAATTTTTTCATATACATAGCCTTGGTTAGGTATAAGTGGTTCATATAACTGGCATTTGTCATATTTACTTATTACACAATCTAAAGTAGCTAATATATATTTATTTAAGACATCTACCCCTGTTTGATGTATTATGCATTGTTTGTCTAAGTCAATATCATAATAGGATGAGAAAATAATTTGTTGTTCTATCATATATACCTCCTGATGTTATATATTGAAAATTCTTTCAATAAGATAGTAGGAAATTAATTCATAATAAAAGGCATGACAAAAAAACTTATAGTTTTATGTCATGCCTTGAATGTCGTTTAGTATATTTTAGTTTGTTTAATGCGTAGTAGCATTTCATATGTAGTTTTATCTATTGTTTCCCCTATAAACTCTAAATCTGAGTGGAGCAGAGCATGTCCTAGCTCATGCGCAAGAACGATAGTTTGAGTTACTTCATCCAGGTTGGAATTGATGATAATAAATTTATTGCCCTTTATCTTGATAAAATAACCTTTAGTTGTTTCATAGGGAAGGTATCTTACATGGATATTTAAGTCTTTTGCAATTCTCTTCGGATCACGTGTCTCATGTCTATTTATTAAATTCTTTACACGCAAACTAATGTTTATCATTGGTCACTCTCCAGTCAAAAAAAGTTATAGATTTGCTAAAACTGCATAACTATTTTTTTGTATTACGTGGAGCATATTTATTTTTATTAATCTGTTTACTTTCCCAATAAAGGTTGGATATATCTCTAGTGATTGCCTCACGATCTTCTTCAGAAGCATCCATAAAGAAGGCTTTTGCAGTCTCCATAAATTGATCATAGGATATACGCTCTTTTTTCTTCTCTATAGCTTTAGGTATGGGCATAGATACTATATCTTGTGAACCATCTAATAGCACAGAAGTATCTACATTAAGAGATTTAGCTAGAGCCTTAAGCGTATCAATACTAGGATTATAACGATTACCCTCTAAATCTCCTAGATATGAACGAGATATATTAGAGAGTTCAGCTAATTTTGCTTGTGTAAGCCCTTTTGCTTTTCTTTGCAGTTTAATATTTTCACCAATAGACAATTTGCACACTCCTTTCTGAAATGTCGGTATTTCCTGCTTTTAAAGATATTATATCAAAAAGTCGGTATGACAAGTAAAAAAACTGTTGACATTTTGACGGAGATACAATACAATTTGGGATATAAAGGAGGTGTATATCCGACGTGATTAATACAATAGGTCAACTTGTACGAGAACATAGAATAAAATGCAATAAAACACAAATAGAAATTGCTAAAGAAATTGGTATTTCTAGAAATTATTTATCAGACATTGAAAATGATAGGTATATGCCGAGCGTTCCAGTAATGGTTGCGTTGAGCAAAAGGCTTGGGGTAGACCTTAATTTATTAACCGAAATGACGGAAATACAAGTAAAAAGGAAATAGGTAGTAGAATAGGACAATTTCTGACATTCATATGTATATATAGGAGGTGATTAGTCATGGGGAGATATGCAGATAAGATTACAGTAAGTTACTCAACTGATCCTAGCAGGCCTACTGTTCTACAAACTTTTGAACAAGCTAAACGTATTTATCTTAATTCAATCATGGAAAAACTGACTCCCCAGCAACAACAAGAACTTATACGTTGGGGTAAGGAAGAAAATCTTTTTTACATAGAATAGTGTAGCTCATAGGAAGTTACAAAGGAATAGTGTTATAGACCAATTTTCAATGGAAAAGTTGGTCCAATAAAACAAGAAAAGAGGAATAGAAATGCACGTAAGAGAATTTTCAATGTTACTTGTTAAAGCACGTAAAGAACGTAGACTGACACAAGAACAGGCATGTTTATTAATTGGTATAGCCGATACATCCACATTAAGCAAGTGGGAGACTGGCAAGGATATTCCATCTGAAAAGATGGCTTCTAAAATTGTACAAGCTTATGATGAGCCATTATTAGGTTATGTTTATTTGCATGAATGCACAGAGTTAGGCAGATTAGTTTTACCACCTATTGTACATACAGATTTAGATAATTTAACGCTGAGATTTCAAAAGGAGTATGACGATATTAAACGGATTCAAATGGACATGATCTCTATAGCATGTGATGGAACTGTAGAAGAGCATGAGCAGGAACGATGGCGTATAGTTCAGAAGGAAGTTGCAGATCTAGCAGGGGTAAGCTTGCCACTGATTATTAGAAGTTTTATGCAAAGTAAAAAGCCCTCACAAGATGGCAGTCTTGTAAGAGCTTACATTTAAAAAATACATGTGTGACTTAAGTATAGCATGGTTTGTAACTTAAGTCAAAGGGAGCGTTGACAAATGAATAGTAAAAAGAGTGCAATTGTTAATTTTATTGCTGAGGAATTCAGCAGCTTTATATACATTCTAAGTGTTGTAATGGGAGCGTTATTAGGAGGCGTATTGGTAGCAAGTATACCATTGTGTGCTCTTCTAGTAGGCTTTTACAACTTATAGATAAAAGGGGGATACATATGTCAAAGATGAAAAATTTATTGCTTGCGAATGTATCTAGAGCAATTCCATATTATCCGGAATTAAATAGTATAACTGGCTCTGTTACAGCAAGCCTATTAATGGTCCAACTAGAATATTGGTTTTCAAAGACAAGTGGTAAAGCTTTTTATAAGTTTTTAGAGTCCTGTGAACATGAAAGCTATACATTAGGTGATAGTTGGGTTGAGGAAATTGGATTTAGTAAGAAAGAGTTTAAAAATGCTTTCTCTAAGATTGGTATTACTTATGAAAGTAAAAAGGCTTATGTAGCAGCAGAAGATAAGTTTGAGGGAATGTATTACTTATCTTACCGAGATCGTGTTAAAGGCTTAACTTTCTATATGAGAAATAATGAATTGATAGATGCAAAATTAATGGAATGGAGTATAAAAAGTGATTCTACGGAAATGACCAAAGGTGCTTTAGGTAAGTTACTAAAGGGCGTTTACGTAAATGACCAAAGGGCATCTACAGAGAATACCAAAGGGAACTTAGGTACAGAACCAAAAGGTATTTACGTAAGTGACCAAAGGGCATTTCCATTATCAGTAGATTACACAGTAGATTACCAGAAGACTACACAAGAGATTACACAGGAGAGTACGCACAATAGTGGCTCTGACGAGCAAGCACACAAGCAACGTACACAAGTGCCTTATGAAGACATTATTTTTGAGTACAACAAGATATGTACATCTTTACCACAGGTACAACAAATTAGTGATAAGCGTAAAAAGGCAATGCGTACTATGTGGAAGTATGCAAATAGAGATATGGATATATTGAGAACCTTGTTTTATAAAACAGAGTCCAGTGACTTCTTAGCAGGTCGTAAGAAAGAGTGGAAGGCAAACTTTGATTGGATCATGCGAGAGAACCAAGCAATTGCTATTTTGGAAGGGCAGTATGATAACAATCTTAAGACTACACTTGGGAGTGTAACAAGTCAGTTGCAGTCACAAGGCATTCAAGATTTCATTAACGGGGGCGGTGAGTAATCTATGTATGAAAACAACATAGACCTAGAAAAAAAATTGAGAACTGAGTTCGCAACACTTATGGCAGGTTTGAAGAGCAATTATCCAAATTGGCAATTTGATTTACAAGACAAGAACATGATGCTGTTTTGGTATGAAAGCTTGATGGACATCCCTATGCAGGTATTAACAGCAGCAGTACACAAATTGATTTCTCAAGAAGAGTTTTACCCTAATATAGCAAAGATTAGAAAAGCTGCTAGTGAAATTATTAATGGAGCACCTGTTGATGAGACAGAGGCTTGGGGGCTGGTTAAGAAAGCTATCAGAAGTTTTGGATATGCAAGAGCAGAGGAAGCTTATGCATCATTGCCAGTAGAAGTTGTACAAGCTATTCAGGCGATGGGGGGATGGCTTGAGATTTGCTCGAGTGAGAATGATGAAGCAGATAGAGCTCATTTTTATAAGACCATGAAAAGCATCAACAAGCGTCAAGAACTAGATAACGTTGTGAGCATAGGGCTTAAAAATCAAATAAGCCTATTACAGAAACCAAGAGAATCAATCGCTTATATCCCTGATGAAACGAGATATGAAAGAGCAAGTGATGAATCTATTAATAGAGGGTTAGAAAAGGTAAAAAGTATTCTTGCTAGTTTGGGAACAGGAGCTTAGAGATGACAACTAAACAGATTAATCATATGGCAGCATGGGCAAGTGAAGTAGCTGATGCTCATAACAAATCGATTACATATGTTCTCATGAAGCTACATGAAGCTATGACTCAATATAGAGATATTGAGCATATCAAATCTTATGTGCTGAAAGAACTAAATGAGGTGTAGCAATGAATTTAACTATAGGGTGCAAGATAGAACAGCAGTATTACCTAATGAATGGTGAACCTATTGATAAGCAAGAATGGACAAGCTTAGTCAGGGAACATATTAAGCAAAATGACAATGAACAAACCTTTGAGAAAATCAAGGGGACAGTCAAGTTATGGAATAAACATGACACCATTGAGGAAGTGGCAATGCAGGTCTATGCCTCTAAGTATTGCACTAATTTACAACTAGATAAAAGGCGCAAGGAACAGGTGCCAGTCAAAGTTATAAGGGATGAACTTGGTTACCAACAGCTAGCGTTCTGCTAGAAGCAAATAATCTATTGATGGAGGTGACATATGAATGCATTAGATAAGGACTTGATAGGAGTGTATTTAGATTCAATTGAGGGCGTACTTAATGGAATGCAATTATTTGCAGAGCGTGGGTACGAGGATTTAATTGAAGCAAGGGCAGATAAAGTCAAGCAATGCATAGAAGAAATTAAAGGCATTCTTGATAAGACAAATTAACTTTTGGAGGAATAGCGATGTTAGTAGATCAAAGACTAAGCCAAGTTAAAGAAATAAAAGAAACTGATAATTGGGAAGAGGTAAATGCATTAGTAAAAACAGGATGGATTTTAATATGCATTTACCCAACTTATCAAAATATGATGTATTCCTTAGGTAGAATACAGAGTTAAGAATTTACAAAGTCAGAGGTAGCTTGATCATACATATCACGTAGTCTGTCAAAACCGTTCGCTTGTTTAGGATATTTAATAGAGCCATTTGATTTATTCCAACCAAGAATATAACAAGGACCATTTATAGATGATTGTGGAGAAGATATGACGTTAACACTAAGTAAAGACCAACCAAGTTCAAGATAGGCATTAGCTTCTTTGTGATAAGTTGATTCAACTACCTCGATGATATCAGTAAGATGTTCTATGATAATCACCAACTTTCTTTTATATTTCAGCTTGGTGGAGCTGATAAATAAATTATATAGGGCATAAGAAAAAATTCAAATAAATAAAATCAATTTTTGATGGAGTGAGATGATGGAAAATTACAATAGATACACAGTGTATATGGATGATTGTGCAGCAATCGTAATCGAAATAGACAGAGGGTGTGATAGACCTAACAATATGTCAGATGATGAAATTATAGATGCTTATATGGAGAACAACTATGGTGGACGTAATTATGAAGTAGAAGAAGGAGATCCTGATACAGTGTTCCTAGATGAAGAAGATATATGGGGACTAGTTGAGGACTGATGAAATAAAAGTGAATTTTTGTGAGATGGAGGGGAAAGGATGGAGCTAGTAGAAGTCTTATCAGATGAAGAGCTAAAAGTAATTCAAAGAAGTGATGATAAAGAAGTGGTTGGAGAAATCATAGGATTTAAAGATTTTACAGCGATAGGAGATACAGCAGTTAGAATCCATAATCCTATTTTAAATGGGTTATATAGAACGGAATTTGGAGGATGTTATGTACATTATGTAGTAGTTAGCATTATGGATGTAGTCGGAGGAAAGTTAGCATTTTGTTATTCAATGTATTAATTAATAAAAGTAACTTTTGTAAAAAATAAAGGGTTCACTAAGTGAATCAATCTCAGTGAACCCAACAAGTATATAAACAAAACTCTATTTGATAAAAATTATACTTTAGTATAAAAATATGTCAATGCGCTATGAAAAAGTAAAAATTTAAAATAAATAAAAATAATTTTTGTTAACTTAAAATTATGTAACAGATGATAATTAAGCATCCAATTAATCCTAAAGTAGATATCCAAGCAAATTTTTCGTAATTTTTGGTGTCATCTTTTATAACGTATTTAATTGCAGTGATAAGACCAAAGACAAAACATGATGCAGGTATCAAAAAGATTGCAATCATTATAATAAGCCAAGTTATGTTCATAAATTTACCCCCTTTTTTACATATAATTAAAACATAACTACAGAAGAAAATGAAGAATTTTCATGACAAAATCTAGGTTTTATTGATTCAATTAATAAATATCAAAACCGACATAGAATAATTTTAAAGTAGTAGCATTCTCTATATAAAACTGCTACTACTTTAAAACAATTTATTGTGACACAAGATTAGAAACAATATTTAGAATATTATTAGCTTCTACATGAAATGCACAATAGGTTTGTAAGATGGTCATTTTTTCAATATTAGAATTAGAGTTATTTAATTCATTCAATTTGATTAAAGAACAATGAATTAGGTTAGTAGAATTAAAAAGAACTAGTACATTGAGTTTTTCAGCACATAGATCAGGAAGAGACTCATAGTAGCTAAGCATTGATTGTGTAACATTATCTAACTGGTTATTTATAAATTTTAATTCTGTGATATAAATTTCATCAGATGGAGTAGTTAGAAAAGCAATTTTTTGTGTCAATGTAAAGATTTGTTTTTGTATTTGATTAATCTCTTCTATATAGTTAGTAACAGTTTGCTTATGTGCGTTAGAGTCAATAGTTGCTGCAGACAAAGAAGATGTAAATACAAAAAGTGATGTAATAAACATAAAAACATATGATTTAGATTTCATATTTTGGCCTCCAATTTTTATAAGTAGTATATGTAAATAAAAGAAAAATACACACGACTAAGAAATGAGGAATTTTAAGATTAAAAAATTAAATCAAACAAATAATTCTTTGAGGAGGGAATATGGAAGAATTACAGTTAAAACAAGTCAATGATACACGCTGGATAGGGATTTTCAAAGAAAAAAGATTTGAAATGACAGTTGAAAATTATGGGTGTGATTTTACATTAGAGGACGGAGAACTTACAGATCTTGAGTGGGAAGACGTATGTCTACGGTTTTACCATGATGACTATGAGTATGTAGAATCAATAAAATAGTTCTTTGGGAAGGTGAAAACATGAAAGTTATTGATATAGCAAAATTTAATAGAGCGTCAATGGCAACTCAATATACGTTACTAAAGTGGTGGCAACCAAAAATGATGGATTTATACGTTCCGTTAGACGGAGATCCTACTTTGATTTATAGAAGTAGTCAACTTGACGCAGTTAGAGAACTAAAAGGCGATGCAAATACACCATTACTAACAGAAGGACAGTTGATAGAGTTTATACGAGAGTTTGCACAAATGAATATCTATACAGTAGATGAAAGATGGTGTATTCAGTTACTAAATTTAGAAGATGCAGCAAATGACATAGATGTATCGCCTATATGGGAAAATCATTCAAATACATTGATAGATGTATTGTTTATGGCAGTAGAATACATTTGTGATTATAGAATACCAGAATTAAATGATATGCAATAAAATAGTTTTTTGTTAAAGGAAGAGTGAGATTATGGAGAAAATTGATAACCCACAAGAAATATACTTTTCAAAAATGGGTATGGATACAGTTCTTGTAATTTTAAATGATGAAGTGGTAAATCCAAAATGGAATAGAGAGCCACATGATGTTGGAGTAGATGAAACAATAACATTAGAGGATATACAGAAGCAGTTCCCATACCCAGGACTTTTAGTCATAGCTGAATCACCATTAAGTGGTGCAATTTACAGATGGGGTAATTATTCAGATATGGCATGGTGGCAAGTAGGAACGATGGCAGGATATGCTTAATCAATAAAATTAGTTTTTGAGTAAAAAAATAAGCACTATATGGCGATAGTGCTTACTAATTTTGAGGAAAGGAGTTGTTAAAATATTATAATGTATAAATTGATATTACCATAAAAGAAAATGAAAATCAATATCAAATTTAAGTTAATAAAAAATATTTTTGGAGATATAATATGAAAAAAGAAGCTGAGATAAAAATGGCATGTTATGCACTAATAAACACAGATGAAGATATAAAGGACATTTTAGATATAGATGAATTTGAAGTTGAATATGAAATTAACTAGTAAAATAATTCATTAAGAAAGGGGATGAAACTGGATAGTAAATAAAATACATAAAGCCACCACGAGGGAAGCTTTATGTTGTTCTGACATTTACTATAGGAGTATTGTTTGCACGAACTTTAGTGGCGATTTTATAACAAATTGTACAAATAATATCTTTTGATTCTTGATAATTTAATATGTGGACATTAGTATCAATTTCTAAATCTGTACCACAGTGCTGACACGCACAATATATCATAGAAATCCCCCATCTAATATATAAAATTAATATATCTTAGTGATATAAAAAAATAAGCAAATAAAATAGTTTTTGATAAAAAATCCCCTTGAAGAAGAGCGTATAAGTGATAATTATGATGCGAATAAATATCTTAGAATGTGCTTCAAAGGGATTAGATAGGGTGTTACTGGGGAGAAACTGCCCTAGCTGATATTTATTATACATCGAATATTGTTAACAAACAATAAATTAATAATAAATAATTAATTAATAAACGAAATAATTATACAATAAATGAAATAAGTAGTTAACAATTAGCTGATTATTGGAATAGGTAAAATTGGTTTTTGAATAAAAAAATAAGCACTATTTTTAATAGTGCTTATGAATGTGGGGAGTGTTTAAATTAAAAATATATATGTATAGTGTAAAATAATAATAACACAAAAAATAATGAAAATCAATATCAATTACTAAAAGGTTATATTGATTTTAAGAAAACTATGTAAGAAAAATTGATTTTTAGAAGGTTGAGCATGGAGGAAGTAGTACAAACTGTAGGAATTTTAGTGTATGGATGGATAATAGTAAAATTAATTAAATGTTTCTTTGAATTGTTTAGTTAAATAAAATTTGCTTTTGGGATATGTATAGAATAGCCCAAGAGGAAGACAACTTGAAGCTATTCTAGATAAATAAATCACGAGGGGTGTAGAGCAAAGTATGTCTATTAAATCCAATAATAGTATAAGTAGAAATTAGGAAATTATTCACGAAATAAAATTGACTTTTGGAGGTTTCCAAGAGGGATTCAACAAATCCCCCTTGGAGAAACTAGAGAAAATTTTTTATTAGCCAAAGAATCCATGCTAACATAATTATCACCTTCTTTAATTATATTATATGATATATTCTGAAGATTAAAATAAAATAAAATTATTTTTGGGAGGAGGACGTAAAGTGAGTATGCAACAAGTTATAGAAGCTCAAATTGCAGAGAACGAAGCACGAAAGAGCAAGCTGTTTAATGAAGCGTTTGTTAGATATATGCGTAGAAAGAGATTAAAAGAATACAGTGAATTAATGGAGGCACAAGATGAACAAAGTGATTTTGATGGGGCGTTTGACGCGTGATCCTGAAGTAAGATACTCTCAATCAGCTAATCCAGTGGCAGTAGCAAGGTATGGATTAGCGGTCAGAAAGCAGTATGTAAAACAAGGAGAGGTAGAAGCAGACTTCTTCAATATTGTTGCCTTTGGCAAGGTGGGAGAGTTTGCAGAAAAGTTCTTTAGAACAGGCCAAATGGTTACAGTTGTAGGTAGGCTTCAAACGAATAGTTGGGAAGCCCAACAAAAAGTTAAGCATACGTCAATTGATATTGTTGTAGAAGAACAGCATTTTGCAGAAGGCAAGAAGAGTACTTCTGAAAATACTTCATCATCAAGTGAGGGTTCAAGTTGGACACCTACACCAACTATAGAAGAAGATGATGATTTGCCATTCTAGAAAGGAAAAGTGAAAAGTTGTATTACATTGTATTACAAAACGTGCTTGTATTACATTGTAATACAGAAAAATAAGAAAATGTATTACATTGTAATACAAAATATATAAAGTGGAGGAATTAGGATGAAAATTATAGCAGTAGATGCTGGTAAACATGCAACAAAGGCAGTAGCAGCAAGTGGAGAAAAGACTTTATTTAGGACTAAAAGCACGCACCTTACTACAAGCTTAGATATTGAAGCGGCAGGCAATAGCCATAAAGTAATTTATGAAGAGGATACTTTTATTATTGGAGATCAAGGTGAGTATGTAGATTACAGTTTAGAGAAAAATACTTTATTACATAAGATGGCCATTTATACAGCGGCTTATAGACTGGGCTGTAAAGGTGATATAGCAGCAGTTATAGGATGCCCGACAAATATTTATCTTAGTAAAGATAATCGTAAGGAGTTTCAAGATAATATCAAGCAGACACCCAAAAAGTTTGTAGTAGATGGGAAATTACAGAATATCAAATTTTCAAGGGTACTTATCATGCCTGAATCAAGTGGAGTAGTTTACACCAACAAAGAACTTTTCATAGGTAAACGTGTAGGCGTTATAGATCTTGGAGGTAGGAACATGAATTTTGGTATCTATGACAACTTAATGCCACAGCCAAGCTCTATGATGACAACCAATCAAGGTTCTATGCATATAGAGGCTATGGTTAAACGAAAATTTGAAGCTATGTACAAAAGAGGTCTGTCACCTAGAGATATAGAGGACATTATTGAAAATGGTGGCATGAAGTATCAGGGTAAAGTTGCACCTGAAAGTCAAAAAGCTTTAAGTGAAATCTATATGTCGTATGCAGATGAAGTAGTATCAAATCTTAAGAAAGAGTTCCCAATAGATTTAATGGATATTGTAGTAACAGGGGGGACAAGCTTACTCGTTGAGAATGCTATTAAACAGATTATGCCACATGCTCAGATGGTAAATGATACGCAGTGGACTAATGTGAAAGGCTTTCTTGAAATAGGGAAGGTGAAGTTTAAGTGAGTAAAACAAGGCCTATAGTGCCAGTTAACTTTGATAATGATGGAGAATTATTAGAGTATATAAATGGAAAAGGGAACAGGGCAGAGTTTATACGCTACTGTATCCGAAAAGAAATGATGGAAGAAAGAAAAAATATAGCAAATGAAAAAGACCTGGACATTAGAATTGAGAAGATATTAAGAAGATGCCTTGCAGACTATCAGTCAGTTAGAGTTGAAGTCAAACATGAAGCGATTAAAGAGGATAATGATTTACTTGAGGCAGCAAGCTTCTTTGATGAAGATTAATTGAATAAAGACCTAAGCACTTATGTCATTTTGGCATGAGTGTTTTGGTGCTTATTCAAGCAAATGAAAGTTTGATATTTAGGAGGGATTAGGATGAAAGATTATTTACAAGAGACAAAGAAATGTTTAGAGGAATACAAGGCAAATAAGGATATGCTAGAGGCTAATATAAAATTATTAAAGAAATTAAAAGAAAATCGTAAAAACAGGGTTGAGGGAGAAACAGGTGTAACCGGTATTAGATATGATGTGGTTCCAGCAAAAAATAATAAGGTAACTTCAAAAGTAGAGGAAATAGCCATTAAAAATGCTCAGCTTGAATTAGATCTTGAGGAAAAGATAGAAGCATTGAGTTATTATGTGAATCGTATTGATATGGGATTAGAAGAAATTAAGCCAGTATGGAAAGAAGTATTGGTTTTAAAGTTTATAGAAGGATATACTTGGGAGTATACAGAAAGAAAAGTCGGACTGAGTGAATCAACATGCAAAAGATATGCAAAGGATGGAATTAAAGCGTTAGCAGATAAGCTAGCAGGTCAAAAGAGTTATATAGACTTACCTTTATTTAGAGATATTTATCTTGGCCAAGTAGTAGGAGAATAGGTTGTTAAGAGCTAGGACATAGGTTCTAGCTTTTTTTAGTGAAATGGTGATTTCAATAAAATAATATGATAATATATAAAAAATAGATAATTTATGAGTCGAATCATTTAATATATGACATGCTGTTGTCATATTCAGTATGTTATTATGTAGAAAATGAAAGGGTAAAAAATTTATGGGGGCATAATATGCAAGGATATGAGACTAAGGATGAACTTATTAAACAAATAGTAAAGATGGCAAAGCTTTTTATTGACGAGTTTGATACAGTGAGTGAAGCTGATAAAAATAGGCTTATTGAAGGCGTTGACCGCACACCATTTCAAATGTTAGCCTATCAGCTAGGATGGATGAATCTAGTTATGAACTGGGATAAAAATGAATTAGAAGGTTATGAAGTACTTACTCCTGCACCTGAGTACAAATGGAACAAGTTAGGTGATTTGTATGAGAACTTTTATGAGGAGTATAAAGAGTATTCTTTAGATGAATTAAAAGGACTATTCAATAATTGCGTTGAACGGATTATAATTTGGATTAGTAGCTTTTCTGATGAGGAGTTATTTTCACAAGGTGTTAGAAAATGGGCGTCTTCTACACCATCAAAATGGCCTATTTGGAAGTGGGTACATATTAATACAGTTGCTCCTTTTAAAACATTCCGCACAAAAATTAGAAAATGGAAAAAGCTTAATAATCAATAAAATAGTTATTTATATCTTTTAGGGGGAGACCAATGAATAAAAGGATCTATGGAATTATTATTGCATTAATTATGATACTAGGTATTTCAACATATTTGATAAGTGCCATGCATAGAGATGTATCAGTGCTATCGCCACAAGCTTCGGAGCAAATTTATCTATATGGAGAATCTCATGGTGTAAAAAAGATTTTAGAGAAAGAACTTGAGCTATGGAGTGAATATTATCATGATCAAGATATGAGGCATTTATTCATTGAAATGCCATATTATACTGCAGAGTTTTTAAACTTATGGATGCAATCAGACAATGATGATATATTGGATAGCATCTATAATGCTTGGGTTGGAACTGCTAGCTATAACCCTGATGTTAAAGCATTTTACAAAGAAATAAAAGCCAAATGTCCTGAAACTATTTTTCATGGCACAGATATAGGGCATCAATGGGCTACTATAGGAATGAGATATTTAGAATATCTTGAAAGTAATAATCTAGAAGATTCGGAGCAGTATTTGTTAGCACAGGAGAGCATAGAACAAGGTAGATACTATTATGGTGGTTTAGATGATGTATATCGTGAGAATAAGATGGTTGAAAATTTTATCCGTGAATTTGACCAACTAAGTGGAGAAAGTATTATGGGAATTTATGGTGCGACACACACTGGGTTAAAGGCGATGGATTTTACAAACTCTGCTCCATGCATGGCAAATCAACTTACAAAGAGTTATGGTAATAGCATCTACACTGAAGATTTAGCTAGTTGGGCAAAGGACATTGAGCCGTATAGAGTAGATACCATCAATGTTAATGGAAAAGATTATAAGGCGCTGTATTTTGGAGAACAAGACTTAACGGGATCTAAAGACTATGCATATAGAGAATTTTGGCGTTTAGAAAATGCATATAACGATTTTAAGGATAACCCCAAACAGTATGTACTACCTTATAGTGAGTATCCAATGTTGATAGAAACAGGACAAGTTTTTGTAATAGATTTGACAAAAACAGATGGTTCTGTTATAAGACAATACTACCTTTCTGATGGATACATATGGGAGAACATGCCTTCAACACAGGGGTTTATAGTAGAGTGAGTAAGAACCAAATAGTTATTTAACAAGCAAATAAAAATATCTTTTGAGGATAGGTCCTAATGGGCTTATCCTTTATTTTTTCACTAAAAATACTGACTTACTTATAAAAATATGATAAATTTAGAGTAAGAAAAAATAGATAATTTATTTAGCGAACAAAAAGTGAGGGGATAGTAATGCTAACAAATGATTTGATAACTGAACGATTGATTCTTAAGAGTACAAAGGAGGAGCATGCTCCATTATGTCTTGATATGTGGCTAGACGATGAAATAGGAAAATATTTAGGAGATCCACCGAGAGATAAGGCAGATGAAAAGTATATGAATTTTGCTAAAGGGATTGAGGAAGATGAAACATGGTATCCTTTTGTAGCATTTTTAAAGGATACCAATGAGTTTGTAGGAACAGGTAGTATTGTACCTATGGAAGATAAGATGCATTGGGACTTGGGGTACTGTATCCATAAGCAATACTGGAGACAGGGATATGGAACAGAACTTATTCAAGCATTAATTGATTTTGGCTATGCCAAAGGGGGCCGCAAGTTTACAGCAGACATTGCACAAGAAAACATTGCATCTAATGCAGTAATAAAAAAGTTAGGGTTTACTATAGAAAAGGAAGGTTCTTTCAATAAACAAGGAACTAATATTACATACGACAATTATACATACAAGCTCGATTTAGAATAAGTATTTTTAGCATTCTCGACATGCAAATAGTTACTTGATGGGTAATAAAACTATCTTTTGAGGAAGGGTAAAACCTTCCTCTTTTTTTGTGACCTGTTCATGACCTACTTTGACCTGATGTTGACCTACTATTGACCTGTTTTACATGTTAAGATGTTAATGGGTGAACGAAAGAAATCATCCTAAATATTGAGTTCATCCTAATTCCCCCTAAAGAAATATTAAAAGGATAGGGTAACCTATCAAATATTCATTTTAAAATGCACCTAGTAATATAGTGATCTAGGTGTGTTTTTATTTAAAAAATCCTTGTTCAAAATGGTGTGTAATAACCCAATAAAACTGTTTTGTAAAGGAGAATAGAACAAATGATGAAACCACCAATTCCACGTATGGGTGGAAAATCAAAGTTAAGAAAAACTATTTTAGAAAGAATACCAGAACATATTTGTTATGTAGAACCATTCTTCGGAGCTGGATGGGTGTACTTTGGTAAAGAACCAAGCAAAGTTGAAGTAATCAATGACATCGATAAAGAGCTTATTAATATGTTTCGTATGATTAAGTGTCATGCTCCAGAAATCGAAAGGGTACTCGAGTATGAGTTTTCAGGACGGGATATGTTTGAGGAATATAAGCACTGTACAGTTGAGTATCTTACAGAGATTCAAAGAGCAGTACGTTTTCTATATCTTATCTCACAAAGCTTTGCTGGAAAAGGTGAAACATTTGGTTATGGAACAACAAGTAAACCAGCACCACAGATATTTTATCAAGGTGTACTTAGGGATATAAAAGAAAGACTTAGAAATACATATGTTGAGAATAAAAGCTTTGAGGATATTATTAAAAGATATGATAGACCTCATAGCTTTTTCTTTTGTGATCCACCTTATTTTGAAACTACAGGTTATGGGAATGTGTTTGGAGAGCAAGAACATCTTTTATTAAGAGATACACTATCTCAGATAAAAGGCAAGTTTATGGTTACAATCAATGACCATCCTAAAGTAAGAGAATGGTATAAGGATTTTAATATAGAAGAGGTGCAAGTGCCCTATTCAATAGCAAAAGAACAAAAGGCTAGAAAAGAATATGGTGAGTTAATTATTACAAATTATTAGAGGAGAAGTATATGGGGATTAAAACAAAAGCTATCAAAGATAAAGAGCTAGAGATATCAATTTATCAATACTGTAAGAAGTACGATATGCAGCTATATATTATGATTTTGTTAATTCGTTATACAGGATATAGAATCAATGATTTAAGATGTCTGAGAAAAAGGGATGTTAGTGGTAAATATCTAGAAATTGTAGAGAATAAGACAAAGTATCTGGAACAGAAGTATAAAGAAAGAGCTGAAAAGGATGGAACGAATCCTAAACCACCTAAAAAGGCACGAAAAATTTTAATACATCCTACATTAAAGAAAATACTTGATGAGTATACCAAAGATATGGAGATGTGGCATGTATTATTCCCTAGTCCGAGAGGTAGGAACAAACCTTTATCCTATTCTCAGTTTGATAGAAGGTTAGATAAAGTAACAAAAGAGTTTCACCTAAAGGATTTTGGTTTTCACTCATTTAGAAAGATGTGCTTTCTTGCTGTATATGAAGATAATGGGAATAGTATAGAGAAAGCTCAGCATTATGCAGGGCACACATCATCATTAACTACTAGCATTTATCTAGACTTAGACCAGGAAACAAACGATAAAATAACACTTGAAATGAAAGATCCTTTAAGGGGATTAATGGGAAGTTAAAAAAGCTTGGGAAATAATTGCGACATTGTGAACTATGTCTATTATTCGTAATACAAGAAAGTGTTTAGAGGCATTGAAAGCCAACAGGAAATATAAAGCTAAAATAATGCGAGAGACATAATAGATATAACGCATAATATAGTTTACAAATGTAAACAAATGGGCACTCACAGGGTGAAATTTTATAGGTTCTTTCGAAATTCAAAAATGGATTGCGGTTCCATGTCGCCCGAATGTTCCCTAGTTTCTAATAGTTTAAAATCGAAAGTTCCGTTTCCGATAAGGAGGTAATTTTAGTGGTTAACATTGAAATTGACAAGGTAGCTTATAAGATGGCAACACGTAAGTTAGCTCATATACCAAAAGGGATTAATAGAGCTACAAAGAATGCTATTAATAGAACAATATCAGCTACCAATAAGTTCATTCATACGGAATTGAAGGATACATATACTGTAAAGGTAAGTGAAATCAAACATGGGTTAGAGAAAGAAAATGCAACTATATCAAAATTATCAGGTAAAGTAGTTGCAAGTGGACCAGTTCTTAGAGCTTCAGGATTCAAGAATGATACAAGTATACCAAAAGAATATGTTGTATCCATTAAAAGAAGAGGTAAAAGAGCATTACCTGAGCAAGCATTCGTTGCAAAAATGCCTAAAAATAATGGCAAACAGCGTAGGCAGCATAAAGGTATATTTATCAGGAAAGGTAAAGAAAGGTTAGGAATACGAGAGCTGACAGGCCCATCTATACCAGGTATGGCAAGTTCCAAACCTATTAGAGGAAAAGTTACTAAAGTAATGTATAAAAAGTTTAATGAAAGATTTGATCATGAAGTAAATTATTTACTAAGTAAAAAGTAAAAGAAAGGAGAAGAGGTATGTCTAAGGTAGAAAATATTGATTCATTAACAGTATCATCTGCAGTATTAGCAGATTTATTAGGAGTAACAGATAGACGAGTAAGGCAATTAGCAAGTGAAGGCATTTTTACACGCGTTTCGAAAGGACGCTATAACTTGCCAGATAGCATTAAAACATATTTGAATATGTTGAAGATGGAAAAAGACATTGTAAATTCTCATACAAATGGTGAGCTAGACTTAGAGCAAGAAAGAGCTATTAAGGTAAGAGTTGAAAGACATCAAGCTGAGATTAAATTAGCTCTTATGAGAGGTGAGATTCATAAAGCTGAAGATGTTGAACAAGTAATGGTTGATATGCTGACTTCATTTAGGACAAGACTTCTGAACATACCTCCTAAATTGGCTCCAATTCTTGCAGAAAAAAAGAATAAAGCAGTGATTCAAGAAATTATTAATGATGAGCTTATTGAAGTTTTACATGAATTAAAAGACTATAATGCTGAAGATTTCTATTCAAAAGAATATATAGATTATGATGAAGGAGAAATTGATGGGTATGGACTTAATGAAGAAGAAAATCAACTATAAGACCCTATGCCTTTTTAGTAGAATTGCAAAAGTCATGTCTCCACCACCCAAACTAACAGTCAGTCAATGGGCAGATGAGAATAGAAGGTTATCAGCAGAAGCTTCTGCAGAACCAGGACGCTGGAATACAGATAGGGCACCATATCAAAGAGAAATTATGGATGCCATAAGTGATGTATCTATTGATACCGTCGTGGTAATGAGCTCTTCACAAGTTGGAAAGACAGAGCTTGTATTAAATATGATAGGTTATTGCGTAGACTATGATCCATCTCCTATTTTAGTCATGCAACCGACGGATGGTATGGCACAGGCATTTAGTAAGGATAGGCTAGCACCAATGATTCGAGATACACCGGTTCTTAAAGGAAAAATATCTGATGCCAAAAGTCGTGATAGTGAAAATACTATTTTGCATAAGAAGTTTCCAGGAGGACATATCACCATTGTAGGTGCACAATCAGCAGCGGGGTTGGCATCTCGACCTATTCGTATTCTTTTATGTGATGAGGTAGACCGATATCCATTAAGTGCAGGAACAGAAGGTGATCCTATAAAACTTGCCGAAAAGCGTACCAATACTTTTTGGAATAGGAAAAAGATATATGTTTCAACACCTACCATAAAAGGTATATCTCGTATAGAGCAAGAGTACAACGATAGTTCTATGGAGGAATGGTCTGTAGAATGCCCTGCCTGTGGAACTTATCAACCTTATGAATGGGAAAGGCTACACTTTCAAGATTTAACTATGGAGTGTGTGGAGTGTAGAGAAAGATTTAGTGAGCAAGAATGGAAAGCACAGCCAGGAAAGTGGATTGCTAAAGGTAAGGCTATCAAAAAAAGAGGATTCCATCTCAATGAAATGGCTTCTCCCTGGAAACATTGGGATGAAATTATAAAAGATTTTAAGGATGCAAACGAACACTATAAGAAGACAAGAAGTGTAGAGCAGCTTAAAGTATTTCAAAATACTTCTCGTGGATTGCCATGGGAGTTAAAAGGCCAAGGGGTAGAAGAAGATAAGATTCTTGATAGAAGAGAAAAGTATGATGCTGATATTCCAAATGGTGTACTTGTTTTAACAGCAGGAGTAGATGTTCAAGATAATCGCTTTGAGATAGAAGTCGTTGGATGGAGAAATGGCTATGAGAGTTGGGGAATCCAATATCATACGATTTATTGTGATCCAGAAAAAGAAGAGTCGTGGAATGAACTTGAAAATTGGCTAGAACAAGAGTTTTATTTTAGTGACGGCAATAGCTTATTGATTGCAGCTACTTGTATTGACACTGGTGGTCATTTTACAGACAACTGTTATAAGTTTCTGAAGAAAATGGAGAAGAAGCACAAGCGAATTTATGGCATTAAAGGGCTTGGTGGTTCAGGTTATCCTCTTATCTATAAAAAGAGTACCAACACAAAAAATGGTGTTGGTATTTTCATTTTAGGTGTAGATCAAGGTAAAGAATTAATTATGGCCAGACTTAATACAGAAGAAATAGGTCCAGGATATTGTCATTTTCCTAGTAATCCTGAACGCAATTACGATGAGCAGTACATGAAAGGTCTAACAAGTGAAAAACGAGTTATATCAGTTAATAAAAAAGGAGAATCCAAGCTAGAGTGGATTAAAAAATCAGGTGTTAGAAATGAACCTTTAGACATTAGAAATTATGCAACAGCAGCAGTTCAAATATTAAATCCTAATTGGGAGTCATTACAAGAAAAAATAGATAATGGTATTAACTATATGAAGCAAAGTAAACAGAAGAGAGTAAAAAAGCCAAGAGGCCGAGTAGGTAGAGGAGTTGAAGTATAATGGATGCTTTATTAGAGATGAAGAAAAAGAGGCTTGCCATGTATTATGAAGCAGAACAAGCTATCTTGCTTAACCAGTCCTATACAGTTGATGGAATGACACTTAATAGGGCCAATTTATCTCATGTTCAAAAACAAATTAACCAATTAGAAAATGAAATAAGAAGAGCTGATGGTAAAGGTAGGCGTGTAAGGCGAGTGATTCCATTAGATTAGGAGGATAAAAATGATTAATGTAATTGATAAGTTTTATGAAGTAGTAAATCCACAGAAAGCATTGGATAGAGAGGCTGCTAGATTAAAGCTTGGTATGGCAAGGCAGATTAATCCCTTAAATAGTGGATATGATGGTTCAGGTGCGTCACGTACAAAAAAATCTATGCTTGGATGGAGAGCAGCTAGTAGAAGTGCATTTGAAGACATTGAAATGAATCGCCAATTATTAACACAACGCTCAAGAAGCTTATATATGACATCACCTATTGCAATATCAGCTATTAAAACAACAAGAACCAATGTTATTGGGGCAGGATTAAGGTTAAAGAGTCGTATAGATTTTAATCTTCTTGGCATAACACAAGAAGAAGCTGATCAATGGGAGAAACAAGTTGAGCAAGAATTTAATTTATGGGCTGAATCAAAATTTTGTGATGCATTAGGACTAAATAGTTTTTATGAGTTACAACAGATTGCATTAATGTCTTGGTTAATGAATGGTGATAGTTTTACAATTATACGCCATCTACAGCCTACACCTTATATGCCATATGGTTTAAAACTTCATATTATTGAAGGGGATCGTGTATGTAATCCATCATCTAATGGTAATGTAAGTCAAAATGCTAAGTATAAAGGGAATCAATTAATTAATGGAGTAGAAATTAATAAGTATGGCATGGTTGAAGCTTATCATATTTGTAATAGACATCCTCAAACAAACGGTAAAAAAGAATGGCAGCGTATTAAGTTTATAGGAGATAAAACTGGGCTACCCAACATCCTTCATGTGATGGAAGCAGAAAGACCAGAGCAATACAGAGGTGTTCCTTATTTAGCACCCGTTATTGAAAGTATTAAACAATTAACACGCTACACAGAAGCAGAACTTATGGCAGCAGTTATTAATGGTTTTTTCACAGTATTTATTAAATCAGATTCGCCAGAAGATGTGGATGAGGATTTTAAAGGCTTATCCCAAGAAGGAGAAACAATAAATGATATGCCTGATTATAAATTAGGGCCAGGAATGATTAATCTTTTAGGAGCAGGTGAAAGTATAGAAATCGCTGATCCTAAAAGACCAAATGTTAACTTTGATGGATTTGTATCTTCTATGTGTAAATATATAGGTGCTGCATTAGAAATACCTTATGAACTTTTAATAAAGTCTTTCACAGCAAGTTACTCAGCCAGTCGTGCTGCATTACTTGAAGCGTGGAAGGCTTTTAAAATGCGAAGAAATTGGTTTGCAAGTGATTTTTGTCAGCCTATATATGAGGTATGGCTTAGTGAAGCCATTGCAAGAGGGCGTATTAATGCGCCTGGATACTTTGAAAATCCACTTATAAGAAAAGCTTATGCTGGAGCAGAATGGAATGGACCAGCACCAGGACAATTAGATCCAGTAAAGGAGGTGACGGCATCTGCAAAAAGAATAGAAATAGGTGTTTCAACGAGAGAAAGAGAAGCTATTGAAATTAATGGTAGTGATTTTGATAGGAATATAGAACAACTTACTCTAGAGCAAGAAAAAATGAATCAACTCACTAAAGGAAAGGAAGGTGCATAAAGTGAAGTTTTGGAACGTCAATAATGTGACAAATGATGAGGGCGAACTTATTTTATACGGTGAAATAAGAAGTAGCAAACCTTGGTGGTCAGAAGGACAGATGATTACACCAGAAGAGTTTTTAAAAGACATGAAAACCTTAAGAAATAAAAATAAGGTGACAGTTCGTATTAACAGTAGGGGTGGTGATGTGTTTGCAGCACAGGCTATTTTTACACATTTAAAAACCCTTCAAGCAAAGGTTGAAATCATTATCGAAGGAATTGCTGCAAGTGCTGCAACTATTATTACATGTGCAGGAGACACGGTTAAGATTAGCCCAGGTTCAGCATTTATGATACATAATCCAAGTATTACAGTATGGGATAGTTTTGAAGCAAAAGACCTTGAACAGCTTAAAGAAATGCTGGATAGTGTTAAAAATTGTATTATTGAAACTTATTGTACTAAAACAACTCTAAGCAAAATGGAGTTGGCTGAAATGATGGACAATGAAACATGGTTAACAGGTCGTGAAGCAGTTGAGAAAGGGTTTTGTGATGAATTACTAGAAGATACAAAGGTTACTAATAGTATTCTTAATAATCGCATGATACTTGTTAATAACGTAGCACATGACCTTAGTGGGTTCAAGAATATGCCAATATTTGAGCCTGTTAATATAAAACAAGAACCACAAAATAATGAACTTGATAATCAAGTAGAAGACCAAACTAAGGAAACTCAAAGAAAAAGGAGTAATGCAATGACTTTAGAAGAAATTAAAGCAAATCATCCAGATGTAGTAGAGCAAATTAAAAATGAGGCACGACAAGAAGAAAGAGAACGTATTAAAGCAATTGAAAATATTTCAGCCTCTATAGGAAATGAACTTGTAAATAAAGCAAAATATGAAGAACCAATGGATGCAAAAGAACTTGCTTTTCAAGCTCTTCAGTTACAACAACAAAATGCAGCACAATTTTTAAATCATATCCAAGAGGATACACGAAATTCAGGAGTTGAAGAGGTTAATGCTGAAGGAAAAGAAACGGATCCTGAAGATAAAATAAAAGAAAAAGTTACAGCATTAAGTAATGTACTTAATAAAGATAAAAGGAGAGTGAAGTAAGATGGCAAAATTAGTTCAAGACGGTGATGTGTTTACACCAGATCATTTATTTGTAAGTGGAAGTATTCCAGTACTAACACAAGGTATTACTCTAGTAGCTGGTACAAATGCCAAGAGAGGGGCAATTATTATTGCAGATGCAAGTACAGGAAAAGGTGAAGTAGCAGATAAGGCAAAAGTAGATCATAAGTTAGTAGGTGTTTTAACAGATGATGTTAATGCAGAATCTGATACCATTGCAACTGTGTACATTACAGGACATTTTAATAGAGATGCACTGAGCTGTGTTTCAAGCACTACATACAAAGACTATGAAGAAGAGATGAAAAAATTAGGCATGTATCTAGATACTGTTAAGGGGGAAAATTAATATGTCACAAAAATTCACTACTATAGAAATGCTTCAAGCATTAGATTTGAGAAAACCAATTGGAAGCTTTTTACAAGTTTTTTCCAGTAAGTAATACACATATAGCTGAAATTTTACAACTTGAGATTAAAAAAGGTAAACGTACAATGGCTCCATTTGTTGCCCCACGTGTAGGAGGCAAGGTAATGAAAAGAAGTGGTTCAACTACGAAACTTCTTCAAACCCCTAAAATTGCACCAGAACGTCCAATGACAATAGATGATATTAGTAAAAAAGGTTTTGGTGAGAGCATTTATTCTAATAAATCACCTGAAGAACGTGCAGTAGAGCTACTTGGAAGAGATATGACAGAACTTGAAGAAGCTATCCAACGTAGAAAAGAATGGATGGCAAGAGAGATTATCTTAACAGGTGCTATTAGTGTACAAGATGCTGAAGAAGGAGTTGATGTAGAAATCGACTTTAATTTTACTAACAAAACAACTCTTGTAAGTGAAGCTCTTTGGTCAGCAGCAACTTCAAATCCTATTGAAGATTTAGCAACTTGGAGAAGAGCAGTTATTAAAGCTACTGGTAAAGCACCTACTGTATGTATTATGGCAAATGATGTGTATCAAGCGTTTAAGGTTCATCCAAAAGTAAATCAAGAAAGACAACTTTTAACATCTTCAACAGTTAAGATTGAACCACGTATAGTTGATCCATCTCTTACATTCCTTGGTAGACTTGTTGAACTTGACATAGATATTTATTCTTATGATGAATGGTTTGTTGATGATGCAGGGGAGGAACAACCTATGCTACCAGATGGTAAGCTTATCTTACTTCCAACGTCAATTGGATCATTTGAGTATGGGTCAGTTACACAGTTAGAAGGGGAGGACTTTATGACCTATGAAGCTGAAATCGTACCACAAGTCCTTGTAGATACTAGGAATAATATTAAAACGTTAAGATTAACATCAAGACCTCTTCCTAAACCAGATGATGTAGATAGCTGGTATGTTGCAACTGTTTTAGCTGAGGATTAGGAGGTAAGTACATATGATGAAATGTAAGGTACTAAGTTCTATTACAACAAGAAAAGATGGGGTTCGAAAAAACTATGAGAAAGGCAGTATCATTTATTTAGAAGATAAGGAAGTAAGTCGTCTTATTAAAGAATCTGTAGTGGAAGTCATAGATGTTATTGAAAATAATAATGCTGATTTACAGATAGACTATCTAGATGAAAAAGAACTTAAGAAACTAAATAAAGATGAATTAGTGGAATACGGAGGCAAAATAGGCATTGAGCTTACCAAGGAAATGAAAAACCAAGAGTTAATTAATGCAATTCTTGATTACATAGGTGAAAAAGAAAGTCTAGGTGAATAACATGGCATTAAATTTTAGAGAGCAACTTCAAAAAGATGAGGCTGCTTTTTTTAATTGTAATGAATTTGCTGAGAAAGTATTTATTGGAGAACAAAGTATACCTATTATCCAATGTAAAGATGAGCTGAAAGGGCGAAAAATCAAAGAAGCAGAAGGAACCTATGTGGGAGAAATTATTTTCTTAGTTCAAAAAGAATACTTCAAAACAAGGCCTCAAGAAGGCCAAAAAATTAAAATGAATAATGAATCTTACTATGTTATGGAGTGTGAATCTCTAATGAGTGCATACAAAATAACGTTGGGTAGGAATTGTTCATATTAGAAGAGGATATAGATGACCATTTATAACGTACTGAATAACTTTAAAAAATTTATTGAAGAGGTTGCTCGTAATGAGCGACTTCTTACAAAAACAAATCAAAGTAAAATGCCACAGGTTAAACTAGGATACTTAGAAGACAATGAATATGGAGAAGAAAAAGAAGATTTCCCATACATTGTTATACGCTATTTGAAAGATCAAGTGAGCGAAGAATCGGCAACAGTAAACATTAAAGTATTGTTTGGAGTTTATAGTGAGGACAGTGAGGGGTGGATGGACATCCTTCATTGCATGGAGCTTATTAAGCGAGAAATTCTGAAAAAGCAAACTTTTGATTTCTATACAGTGGAATTACCTATTAAGTGTACGATTCCAGAAGAACACCCGTTTCCAAATTATGTTGGAATGATGGAACTAGAATTGACTGTACCTCGAATGGGGATGGAAGGAGATGAAGAACCATGGCCAGTGTAAAGAGTAAGAAAGAAGTGAGCGACAAGACATCTGATAAAAGAGTTTATTGTGGGCCTAACTTGCCAGGATTAAATCAATTTACAGTTATAGAAGGTCAAAACAATATCTTAAAGTTGCATATTGAATCATGTCCAGCGATTAGTAAGTTGATTGTACCTATTGAAAAGTTAAATTATACACGTTTAAAACTTGCTATAAAGGGAAGTTTTGAGCAACAAAAATACAGAGAAATTATGAATTATTTAGGAGGTAGATAAGATGAGTGGATATAGACATGGGGTTTATGTGTCAGAGATACCAACGAGTATTATTCCTCCTGTTGAAGCACTAGCAGGTTTACCAGTTGTCGTTGGAACAGCACCTATTCATCTAGTAAAAAATCCAAAAGTAAATGAGCCTGTACTTTGTTATTCTTATAAAGAAGCAGTAGAAGCTTTTGGATATAGTGATGATTTTGAAAGCTATACGTTATGTGAGTTTATGAAATCACATTTTACACTTTTTAGTGTAGCACCTGTTGTTTTTATTAATGTATTAGATCCAGCAAAACATAAAGAAGCCGTAGAAGAGACAACAAAGTCTGCAGTTGAAGGGGAATTACTTATTGAAGAGCCTGTGCTTTTATCTACAGTTGTAGTAAAAAATAATGAAGGAGAAGTGCAGTCTATAGGTGAAGATTATGAATTGGCTTTTAATGCCAGAGGACACCTTGTTATTTCTCTTAATAATGGAAGAACCGAAGAAATTAAGGTGGCTTATTCTAAACTTACCCCAGCAACAGTATCAAATGATGATGTAATAGGAAGTGTGGGCTTGGAGGGGCAGTTAACAGGACTGGAACTGGTTAATGAAGTCCTTCCACGTTTTGGACTTGTGCCAGGACAGTTATTAGCCCCTAAATTTAGTACAGAGCCAACTGTAGCAGCTGTTATGGTAAGTAAGGCAAGTAATATTAACGGATACTTTAAGTGTATGGCACTGACAGATATTCCAGTAGAGCAAGTGACCAAGTATTCAGATGTTGCACAGTGGAAAACATCCAATAATTATGTGTATGAAAATCAGATTGCATGTTGGCCCAAAGTAAGATTAGGCGATGCTATTTATCATATGAGTACACAATTAGCTGGTCTTATGTGTAAAGTAGATGCTTCTTATGAGGGTGTACCTTATGTATCCCCATCCAATCACAACTTACAGATTAATGGGCTAGTAGGTAAAGCTGGCAAGGAAGTTATTTTAGGTATAGACCAAGCCAACTATCTTAATGGACAAGGTATTGTGACAGCCATTAACTTTAGTGGTGGTTGGAAGGCTTGGGGGAATCGTACAGCATGTTATCCATCCGTTACAGACCCAAAAGATGCCTTTATTCCTGTAAAGCGTATGTTCTACTGGATAGCCACAACCATTGTACAGACATTCTGGCAAAAGGTTGATGCGCCTATTACAAGGCGACTGGTTGACACTGTAATGGATAGCATAAATATTTGGTTAAATGGTTTAACAGCAAGTGGTTATATATTAGGTGGACGAGTTGAATTTTTAGAGGAAGAGAACCCTTCAACCTCCATTATGGATGGCAATATTAAGTTCCATTTATATCTAACACCACCATCACCAGCAAGAGAAATCGATTTTGTGCTTGAATACGACGTTGAGTATTTAAAAGCACTCTTTGCATAGAAAGAGAGGTAACAGTTTATGAGTAAAATTCCTGATAAACTTATAGCTTATCGAGCCTATAAAGATGGTAAAGATATGCTAGGAATTGCAGATGTAGAGCTTCCAGATATTGAAGCCATGTCAGATACTATTAAAGGGGCAGGTATTTCTGGAGAGGTAGATTTACCTACTTTAGGGCATATAGGTGCAATGAGTATGACAATTAACTGGCGAAGTGTATGTGGTGATTTAGTAGCCTTATCGGCACCAGTAACGCATGCTCTAGACTTTAGAGCATCACAACAAGTGTTTGACAATGTAGAGGGCAAGCTTAAAACAGTTGCAGTTAAACACATCGTACGGGCTATTCCAAAGAAAATTACACCAGGTAAAATGGAAACAGGTGCTGGTACAGAAAGTGGTAATGAATTTAGCGTTCTTTACTACAAGATGGTACTTGATGGGAAGGTTGCAGTGGAGATTGATCCATTCAACTACATTTATATTGTAAATGGCATTGATTATTTAAAAGAAGTAAGACGAGACCTAGGTTTATAGAACTTAGGTCTTTTTGATAAATAAGGAGGATAAAAAATATGAAAATTACATTAAAGAAACCCATTAACTTTGAAGGTGAAGAAATTAAAGAATTAGATATGGATTTAGATCGTTTAACAGGTAAAGATATGATTGATGCTCAAAAAGAAATTCAATCTATGGATGTGCCTGTTCAGGAATTTAATAAAGAATATTTAGCAGTTGTTGCTGCAAAAGCATGTGGTAGACCAACAGATTTAATTCCTCTTTTAGGGATTAAAGATTTTAGTACGGTAACGGTGCAAGTACAAAATTTTTTATTAGGAGAGGAATTACCTCAAGAACAAACTTTAGAAGAATAGTCTTTGAAATGGCTCAAGCGTCTTTTACTCCAGTAAACTATTGGTTAGACCAATCTTTAGATGAACTGGAAGCTTGGTTAGAAGCTATGGAAGAAAAGAGGTGAAAGCATGGCATCAAGTAAGCAATACCAAATTGCTTTTGCTTTAAATAGTAGATTAGCTTCTGGTTTTAATAAAAGCTTTAGCAGTGCTACAAAGAGTATACAAAATTTAGCTAGAACAGCAAAAGCAGCTATGGCAACAACCATAGGTGCTATAGGAGCTAAAAATACTGTAGGCATAGCCCTTACAGAAGCTATGAATTTAGAAGGCTTTAAGATGCAACTTGAAACAGCTACTAAGTCTGCTCAAAAAGCAGGAGAGATCATGAAGTGGTCCATTGATTTAGCCAATCGAACGCCATTTGAAACAGGTTCAGTTGTAGAAGCCAGTGCTAGGCTTGAAGCTATGGGGTTATCTGCACAAAAGTATTTACCTATGATTGGAGATATGGCTGGGGCAACCAATAAAGACCTGATACAAGCTACTGAAGCCATTATCGATGCCCAAACAGGAGAGTTAGAAAGGCTTAAAGAGTTTGGCATTAAGAAAGATGACATTGTAGCATACGCCTATGAAAAAATGAATAAGACTCAGGTAGTCAATAACAAAGGACAGATTACTAATCAAGAAAAGTTCAATGAAGCGATGCTTGCCCTTATGGATGATAAGTTTAAAGGTGGAATGGAAAAACAAGCAAGTACCATGAAAGGATTGATGTCCACTATTAGTGGCATTATGAAGTCCGGAATGGCTACTATAGTAGGTGTAACGAATGACGGAACACTTAAACAAGGTAGCCTAATGGAGACGCTTAAAAGCAAAGCTAAAAGTGTTGCAGATACCTTTGTAAAATGGCAACAGGATGGTACCTTTGAGAAGATAGGTGACCTACTTAGTAAAAGTATTTCACAAGCTCTTAAAAAGTTTGAACAATTAAAAAGCTGGGCCATAAACACTTATGATACTATCAAAGCCAAAGTACTCGAAAATAAACCTCTACTAGATAAAATAGCGTATGTTGTTGAAGATATTAAAGTAAAGTTTAGTAACTTAAAAGGTGGGGCTTCCACTCTAGATTGGCTAAAAGACACAGCACTACCAAAGGTAGCAGATGGTGTGATGTTTGTGCTAGAGCAAGCTATCGATTTATATGATTTTATTAGTACAAATTGGACCACATTAAAACCAATCATTATTGGAGTAGGTACTGCCTTTACTGGATGGAAAATAGGATCCTTGGTAATAGAGTTTTATAAGACAGCAAAAGCAATTACAGTAGCAACCATTGCACAGAAAAAATTAACACTGGCCAAAATAGCTGATAAAGCTGAAACATTTTATATTAAAGCTTTGTATGCAGGAGATTTTCTAAAGTCCTTATTCATGCAAGGAAAAGCTATTGCAGGGAATACACTCGCTTGGACAATTAATACAGCTCAATTAGTTGCACAAAAAGTAGGGTTAGTTGCTTTAAAAGGTATACAGCTATCTTCACAAGGTGTAACAATGGCACTTACAGCAGCACAATGGGCACTTAATGCAGCTTTTATTGCATCGCCAATTGGATGGGTAGTGCTTGGGATAGGGGCTTTAATTGGAGTGGGTGTCCTTCTATGGAAAAACTGGGATACCCTAAAGGCAAAAGCATTTGAACTTTGGGAAGGTATAAAATCAGCCTTTAGTGGTGTAGGAGCATGGTTCAGTAGCTTGTGGGAAGGTGTTAAATCTACCTTTAAAGGTTTTATTAACTTTATTATCGGTGGCTTAAATAAAATACCAGAAGCACTTAATAAGTTGATAGGTATTGGACAAAGTTTTGGAATTAATATACCGACTATTCCGACCATCCCCATGTTTGCCAAAGGAACTATGAGTACACCTAAAGGTGCCTTTATAGCAGGTGAAAAAGGCCCTGAGCTTATCTCGGGGGCACCAGGAAGAAGAGTCTTTACAAATGCACAGACTAAAGGGATTTTATCAAAGGTGAATAATGAAAGCTCACGTTTTGTTTTTAGTCCAAATGTTACGGTTAATGGTGATGGCATATCTGAATCAAAGCTTGCACAAATTCTTGAAGCTGAAAGAAGAAAGTTCATGGCAGAAGTCAAAGCAATGATGAGAGGAAAGGATAGATTAGCTTATGGATAATACATATATAACTTCACAAGGTGATACATGGGATAGGATTAGCTATAAGGTATATGGTAATGAAAAGTATATGGATGTTTTAATTCAAGCTAATAAAAATCATATTCAGACAGTTATATTCCCAGCGAACGTAATTTTAACTATTCCTAATTTTGAAATTCCTATTGTTACACAGTTACCACCTTGGAAAAGAGGTATATAATGAGCCGTAGGGTAGAACTTAAGGTAAACTATCAAGGAATAGATATAAGTAGAGATATTGCAAAGCATCTTGTAAGCTTTTCTTATACAGATAATGCAACAAATGAGGCTGATGACCTAGAAATAACACTGGAGGATAGTGAAGGGTTATGGCATGGCGATTGGTTACCTGAAAAAGGTGACCTTATCCATGCCTCTTTTAATGTGAAGAATTGGGAAGATGGAGATAGGACATTACCATGTGGAACATTTACCATTGATGAAATAAACTTGGATGGTCCACCGGATACAGTTTCTTTAAAGGGACAATCTGTACCTGTTGTATCCTCTATAAAGTATACAAAAAAAACAAAGTCGTGGAAGAATGTAAATCTATCACAGATTGCAAAAGACATAGCAAAAGTATGTGGGCTTAGCTTAATGTTTGAATGTAGTAATGATCCTAGATATGAAAGTATAGATCAAGTCAAACAAAGTGATATGAGCTTTTTACAAAAACTATGTACACGAGAAGGCATATCCTTAAAAATAACAGATAATCAAATGGTTCTTTTCGAGCAAAAGCTATATGAACAAAGTGAAGTCGTTGCAACTTATATAAAAGGTAAGTCAAATATACTAAGTTATGGTTTTAGTACCTCATCTAATGACACATCTTATGGTAGCTGTAGAGTACGCTACACCAATCCAACAACAAATAAGGTTATTGAATATACGACAACAGTAGGCGAGGGACCACAACTAGAAATTAATGAACAAGTGAAGTCTATAGATGAAGCAAAACGTGTATCAAGTCAACGTCTTAGAGAGAAAAATATGAAGGAATATCAAGCGAATTTAAGTATCTTAGGTAACGTTAATCTTGTATCTGGTGTAACGATAGAGCTGAAAGGTTGGCACAAATTTGATGGTAAATATATGATTCAAAAAGCTACCCACAAAGTCATTGGTGGTTATACAACAGACTTAGAACTTACTAAATGTTTGGAGGGATATTGATGGAAATTAGAATGGGAAAAATATCTAGTGTAAATCAAGAAAAATGTGCTGCAAAAGTACTTTTTGAACAGTTGGATAATATGGTGTCCGATGACTTAAGTATTATTACTAGAAATGGGACTTCGTTAACAATTGAAGAGCTCCCTAAAATTAATCAGCCTGTACTTTGTTTGTTTCTAGATGAATCTTCCGATGGTTTTATACTTGGAAGTTGGAAGGTGAATTAAATATGATAGGCGCTTTAGGAGATATTTTATTTAAAGTATCCATAAAGAATGTAAACACTTTCCAAGATTTTTCAAGAAGTAGTTCAGGGAGATGGGCTATTCATGAAGTACATATGCAAAAGCCAAAAGGTGAGTTCTTAGGACCAGACTTGGATTCTATTAGTTTTACAATGCACTTCGATGTTTTACTTGGAAGAAATCCTCGTTATGATATGGAGAAACTTATGCAATATAGTAGAACTGGCGAGCCACTACTACTCATTATAGGCGGAGATGCTATGGGGTACTACCGTTGGGTTGTAGAAAGTGTAGACCAAGAATATACGAAGGTAGATAATCATGGAAATGTCTTGCAAGGTAAAGCAGATGTTAAACTTAAAGAATATGTTAAATAGGAGGGAAAAGAATGTATGAAGTAACAGCAGAACTTAAACCTCTTAATATGCTTGCAAGAGGAGAAGAAGAAATCCTTCAAAATATAGCTATGATATTAATAACTTCAAAAGGGTCGGTTCCATTGGATAGAAATTTTGGAATAGATATGAGTGCTTTAGATTTACCTCTAGAAATGGCAGAAAATATATGTACAACTCAAATTATAGAAGCTATACAGGATTATGAGCCTAGAGTAAAGGTAATGAAAGTGACCTATGAAAAAGACCATTTAACAGGAAGATTAAGACCGAAAGTGATGGTGGTAATGAATGAGTCTTAGAGAATTAAAAGCAATAAGTTTTTGTGAGACAGAAACTTCAACAGTAGAAAAGGATATTATTAATGCATATGAGGCAATAGCAAATAAGAAACTTTATCCAGGTGATCCTGTGAGGTTGTTTTTAGAAGCTATTGCCTCTATTATTACCCAACAGCGTGTGATAATAGATTTTAGTGGGAAACAAAATTTACTTGCCTATGCACAAGATGATTATTTAGATCAAGTTGTAGCCTTGGTAGGCGTAAAGCGGTTAGAAGCTTCTCCTTCAAGATGCACGGTTAAGTTTACATTATCTAATGCACAAGCAAGTGTCATGACTATACCAAAAGGCACAAGGGTGAAAGCAGGAGAACTTTATTTTGCGACCATAGAGCATGCAATAATTCTACCAGGTCAATTAAGTATTGATGTAGTCGTTGAATGCATGCTGCCAGGTGTTATAGGCAATGGTCTTGTAGCAGGGCAGATTAATCAGCTTGTAGATGTATTCCCATACTTTAGTCATGTAACAAACACCACAACGACTACAGGTGGAACAGATGAAGAACGAGACGATGCATTAAGACAAAGAGCTTATGAAGCACCAAGTTCTTATTCATGTGCGGGAAGTGATAGTGCCTATGCTTTTTGGGCTAAGACGGTATCTCCTGAAATAGGGGATGTAGCAGTGATTACACCTAAAGCAGGAGAAGTTAATATTATTCCGATCGGTGTAAATGGGGAGCTTTTATCAGAAGAGCTTAGAAATAAAATCCTTGAAAGGTGTAGTGAAAAGAATGTTAAGCCTCTTACAGATAAGGTAAGTGTTATTCAGCCAACTAAACAAAACTATGCTTTAGAAATGACTTATTGGATAGATAGAAAAGATGTTGCAATGGCTAACGTTATTCAAAATCAAGTGAACCAAGCAATAGCTGAGTATAAGGTATGGCAACAAAGTAAGCTAGGAAGAGACATTAATCCATCAGAGCTTATTTATCGTGTGATGCAAGCTGGGGCGAAACGTGTTCAGGTAACAAGTCCTTCATTTACCACGTTAGAGGGTACAAGCATAGCGCACTTGACAAGTGAATCCATAGTCTTTGGAGGAGTAGAGGATGCATAGCATAAACAATCTATCCATTAAGGAGTTACTCCCCTCAAGCATTTCATATGATAAGCAGGTTATTGCATCCTGTGAAGCGATTGATTTAGAAATGAAGAAACTTCAAAGTGCTATACAAAAACTTTACATATTGCCAAGTATCGAGACTTTGGAAGAAGATATGGTGGATTTAATGGCCAAGCAATTTGATGCACCTTATTATGATGCTACATTGCCATTAGAGACAAAAAGGAGCTTAGTTAAAAATGCTATTAACTGGCATAAGAAAAAGGGCACTGTTGCAGCTGTTGAAGAAGTAGTCACCACAATTTTTGGAGAAAGTACTGTAGAGGAGTGGTATGAATATGGAGGAGAGCCTCATCATTTTAGAATTACGACAACTAATATAAGTACAGATGAAAGTTTTATTGATAAATTTAAGGAAGCTGCTGAGCATGTCAAAAGAAAAAGTAGTTGGCTTGATGAAGTCATTGTATTACTTGCAAGTGAACTAGGTATTTATATAGGATTTGCACTACATACTGGGGATAGAATCACAATAAGACAGGAGGGATAAGATGAGTATTTCAAGCGTGTTTTTTACTAATAAAGGTAAAATACTTCAAGCTAAAGCACAAACTGGAACACCTCTACACTTTACACGTATAGCTTTAGGTGATGGAGAACTTCAAGGGCAAGCACCACAAACATTTAATACACTTGTAAATGAGAAGTTATCCATTGATATCATAAAGCTTGTAGTTAATGAAGATGGAACGGCTAAAGTAGGTGGAGGTTTTAATAATAGTAGCTTAATAACAGGGTTTTACTATAGAGAGCTTGGCCTATTTGCACAAGATCCTGACAATACAGATCAAGAAATTCTTTATTGTTATGGTAATGCAGGAGCACTAGCAGAGTATATACCGGCACAAGGAAGTGAGCTGATTGAAAAAAAATAGATATTATAGCGATTATAGGCAATGCGACAAAGGTATCCGCTACAATTAATAGCAGTCTTATAGGTTTAGGGCCAGAAGATTTGGAACTACACGATAAAAGCCCAGAATCACATCAACCAATACGTCAACTAATACAAACTGAAGAAAATGCTCGAATACAAGGAGACTCGCAACTAGATGCCAAAATCAAGAATTTATCTAGTCCATATGTTATACCTGAAGGTACAGATATTCCTGTACAGGATCGAGTGAAGGGTAAAATGTATTTTAAAGTTGCAAGTAGGCAAAGTAGTGGTGGAACAATAGAAAGTGTTAGAGTGAGTCCTAATATGGGAATTAAAGTACAAGAATAAGGGAGTGATAAAATGTCAGTATTAAAAAAGGTAAGAGTACAATTATTAAATGAACAAACAGGTGAAGTGATTGAAGAAGTTGATGTATTAACTTCAGCAGATGCTGTTACATTTGCGGATGGAGAAACCTTTCAACAAAAATTAAATGCTGGTAAATTGACTGGTCCAAAGGGCGCAACAGGGGCACAGGGACCTAAAGGTGATCCAGGTGCAATGGGGCCTCAAGGGCCTGCAGGTGCAATAGGTGCGCAAGGTCCAGCTGGAGTTGCTGGATCTAAAATGCATAATGTTACAGGAGCACCAGCTACATCATTAGGTGCAATAGGAGATTGGGCATTGAATACCTCTAATGGAGATGTATATGAAAAAACAGCATCTACAACTTGGACCAAAAGAGGAAACTTTAAGGGAGCTACAGGAGCACAAGGACCAAAGGGGGACACTGGAGCTGCAGGACCACAAGGACCAACTGGTGCACAAGGGCCACAGGGACCTAAAGGTGACCCGGGTGATGCTATAAAAGTGGGAACCTCAACTTCGAATGCTGTATCTAGAAAATTATTTTTTAAAGTAGTAGGGTAGGAGGTGTCATATGGCTAGATTAAAAGGAGAACTTCAAGCAGATAATGGAGATGTGTTATATCCGCACACATCTTCGGACGTAGTTTTTACAAGTGCTGGAAAAACAGTAACAAAAGAACTTGAAGAAGTTAAAAAGTCTATTGAATCGGTAGATGTATCTTGGGATGGTATCACAGGAAAACCACCAACATTCCCGCCTAGTCCTCACACAGACCATAGCGAAATAAACACGGGCCTTATTAAAGGTAAAGCACTTACCACGAACAATAAGCAGTTGATTAATCATACATCGGATGCGGTATATGTAGGTAACCCGACTGTTGCCTTGAGTTTAGAATCAAAAGATGAGATTAGGGCTAATATTGGTGGTAAAGTTAAAACCGTATTACACAATGAATCTGTTATCAACGCTGATACTGTAGATGGTAAACATGCTAGTGATTTTCCTCTAAAATCACAAGGTATAGGTGGAAATGCACCTGTATGGAGTGGGTCTAATTTAGACAGTTTACCTATAGGTACATATACAACAGTTGCGAGTGGTGTTCCCGAAGCTGGTATTTATCATATAGTGACTTGTCAACTAAATAATATTGGAGATTGTGGTTGGCAGATGGCGGTATCACAGAATCCAACAAGTAAGAAAGTATATATGAGAGTAAAGGCAGGTAACGTTTGGAGTGATTGGAAAAGTTTAGGTGAAGGAGGTGGTGATGTGGCAGGTAAAACTTATGTTAAAGCGACTAAAACTATTGAGAATACAGGAAATCCTAATAGTAATTTAGAGGTTATTAACTACTCAAATTCCAAAGGCGGCGTTTGTAAGATTGCACAATTTGGCAGTGCTAAAATGCAAATTATAGTTGATGGTGTTATGGTGTTAGATGGTACAGCTACAAATTCATATTATTCAAGTCATAATTTTCTTATGGGTAGTCTGAGCGATGGTTATGGTGAATTACCTACTTATCCTTTTAAAAACAATGTTAAGGTCGTGGATAGGTCATCAAATTCAGGAACACGCGTCTATACAGCACATTTCTATGTCAATAGCTAAGGAGGAAGAAGATGAGCATGAAATATTTCATAACGCTTGATGAAGAATTTAATATTGGAATGTTATTAGAGAGTCCCTATGAACCAGAGGGCGATTATATAGAAGTATCCTATGAGGAATATATTCAAGCAAGGCAGTATGCGAAATTTAATCCAGAAACAAGGGTGTTTACAGAAACGCTTAAGCTTGAACCGATAGTCAGTCCTCATGAAAAAATGACAGAAGGTATTAAAAACTCAGTTGACACAACAAGTGACGATTTACTGACTACTATGGAACTCCATATGGATACAAATGCGAAAGTCGAGACATCACAATCTGATGGATTGCTACTTATGGAGATGTTCGTTATGCTAGATGAAAAACTTAATCAGTTATTAAAGCCTAAGCAGGCTTAATAAGATAAAAATAATAAATTTAAAGGAGGTATCATCATGATTGATACAACACAATACCCCGTACAAGTAAGAGCAAATGCAAGATTAGTGGATGCAGGTAGAAAGAAAGTCGAGCAATGTCCAGTGGCACAACAAACAGAAATCTGTGTGGTCCTTATTGCTGACCATGATTGGAAGTTAGAACAGATTCCTCAACAATTTATAGAAGAAGTAAAGAAAGAACTTGGTATAGTAGAATAAAAGAATGATTTGATGGCACCTGGTTAGGTGTATTTTTTATATTCAAAAGTGAAGATATGTGCTATAATAAGCGGGTAAAATAAAACCGTGCAGGGTGGCACGGGGGTTGTATGTTACCCTCCAGAGGGCTATGAAGTAAAGAAATTTATGACATAGCAGGAAGGGGGTGCTATGATGGATGTACTAAAGATGATAAGTGTGATAGCATTGGTTATCTACCTTATAAGACGTGACATTTTTGTTGCCAAAGTCAAGTTTAAAGCTGGGCTGAAAGGCATAGAATTTGAAATGAGTGCAAAAGAAAAGAACTGTCCACCCGTTACGAAAGACAGTTCTAATCAATAATACAAATTAAGTAAGTTATTGATTTCATAGCCCCAAATATAAAACATTCAGGGGAGCATCAGTGGTTGCAACACTGGTGCTTTCTTTATACCCATATTATAGCACAATCTTTATAAAAATAAACACTAATTTAAAGCATCTCTAAAATAGAGGTGCTTTTTTAGTACAAGGAGGTTTTAAAATGTCTTTACCAAAACAATATCTTAATCAAGCAAGTGGAATAGAGCATCAACGAGGAAGCAACTGGTGCACAAACCATGCAGTAAGTAGCTTATTAGAAGCACAATTTGCTAGAGTGTATGGAAACATTACACCTCTCAGTAACAGCTGGGCTATGATGTTATCTAAAAAGGTAGATGGCAGACCAGATGCAACAGGTACACCTATAGAAAAACTTATGGACCAAGTATGCCAATATGGTATGTGTACTGAAGTTTTATATCCTACATGGGAAGATAAGGACTACAATGACAACAAGTTCCTACCTACTACAGATGCTATGTATGAAGAGGCTAGAAAGTATAAACCAAAGAAGCGCATAGACATTAAAACGACAGATATTGAAAGTATAAAGCATCATATTGTAGAAAATGGCGGGTGTGTTGCAATTGTTAAGTTATATAAAGAGCATACATTCCCTATACAAGGATGTGTCGTTAAGCCAGCAAAAGGTAGCGAACCTAATGGTCTACATGCTATTTGGATATGTGGTTACATAGAAGATATGCCTAAAACGATCAATGGAGTGACTTATAAAAACTGGTTTATTATGCAGGAATCTTATGGTGATACAAGAGGTTATAAAGGCTATTTATTTGTTCCATATGAAGCTTTTACAGAAAAGTGGACAGGCCTTTATAGTGCAGATACTTATATTAAGAGCGTACATGCTTTTGAATTAGATCATCCTATGCCTTATTCTAATTTCCACAATAAGAATCAGGTGGACTTCCCATGCACTACGATTGAATTAAAGGTAGGTTCTAAAAATGTGCAAGTTAATCAGGTAGAGAGGGTTATTGACTATCCTGCAACAGTAGAACAAGGTACAACTTTAGTGCCTTTTAGATTCTTATGTGAGACACTTGGATATACAGTACGGTATTCAAGTTTAGATAAAGTTATTACAGCCTATAGCAAGATGCATAATCAGCTTATTACCATGCAGGTAGGCAGTAATACTATTAAATCAGAACAAGGTGGTAAGGTTACTCAGGTAAAAACGCCTATTCCTGTGAAAGTAGTAAGTGGCTATACACTTATTCCACTTCGGGCATTTGCAGAGCTTACAGGAGCTAAAGTAGAGTATAATGAAGCGAATAAACGGATAACCGTTAGAGGGTAAATAAGAGTGACGAAAGCACTAGAAATGGTGTTATTTTTTATACGTATTTATAAAGAGATATGCTGTAATAAAAAAGTAAAATAAAACCGTGCAGGGTGGCACGGGGGTTTGAATTGTTATCCTCCTGAGGGCTATGAAGCAAAGAAGTTTACGGTGTAGCAGGAAGGTGGTGCTATGATGGATGTACTAAAAATAATAAGTGGGATAGCATTAGTTATCTACCTTATGAGACAAGACATTTTTGTGGTCAAAGTTAAGTTTAAAGCTGGACTTAAAGGCATAGAATTTGAAATGAGTATAAAAGAAAAGAACTGTCCACCCACCACAGATGACAGTTCTCGTTACAATGATTAATTTGTAAATTATCATAGCCCAAAATATAAAATATTCAGGGAGCATCAGTGTTGGAAGCACTGGTGCTTTCTTTGCATGCTTATTATAGCACAATCTTTATAAAAATAAACATCAATTTAAAGTGTCCTAAAAATAGGGTGCTATTTTATTGCCACGGCAGGTTCGTCCGGTGGCAGAGAGGAGATAGAAAATGGATATAAATATGTTAGAAACTTTAATTAATAGTTTAGGGTTCCCAATTGTTATGGTAGGTGCGTGTGGATTTTTCATTTGGAAGATGTATCAGGCTCAATTACAAGATAAGGAAAGATTATATGTAGAACTTGGAAAAGCTACTGAAGCAAATGAAAAGTTTGCAAGTATTATTAGCACATATACAGGAAAATTAGAGTCTATTGAAAATAAGGTAGATAAAATTCAGGATAAGGTAGGTGCATAATATGATACCAGTAACAAAGAAATTAATTAAATATAATCACGGTGGTGTTAATAATCCAAAGTATATAGTTATTCATGAAACAGATAATACGTATATTGGTGCAGATGCAGAAAGCCATTATAGGTATTTTAATGGTGGAGATAGAGGAGCTAGTGCACATTACGTGGTGGATGATAAACAAGTTATCCAACTCGTAGAGCATAACGCACAATATTGGCATAATGGCAAGAAGTATGTCTCTAGCCCAGCAGTACCACAGTGCAATAACAGCAATAGTATAGGGATAGAAATATGTGTCAATCAAGATGGGGATTATAGGAAAGCTGTAGCCAATGCTGTGGAATTGACTAGAAAGCTTATGAAAGAGTTAAATATTTCAGTAGATAGAGTTATTAGGCACTATGATAGCTGTGGCAAACAATGTCCTGCAAAGATGCTTAAAGAGCCTAAATTGTGGCCAGATTTTAAGAAAGCTATCCAAGTGGTACAAAAGGATGAAGAATACGAAAAAGCAGTGCAGAATCTAGTATTAGAAGGTATCATCGGCAGTCCTGCAGCATGGACAAGTATTAACCTTAAGAATGTGCC
>NZ_JBKVCH010000020.1:0-47000 GCF_046966505.1 Zhenhengia sp. | reverse complement strand
ATGCACTTCCCTTTTTATCTGCATCAATATAATAAGTTTCCTTTGGGTCTAAATTTCTTAGTGATGTGGTTTTACCAGCACCTGATTCACCTATAATACAAATTGCTTTTGCCATCTTTCTTACTCCTTCTAATATTTAATTTCTAGCTCTTCTGATTTCATAATTGTGTTAAGCCCTTTTATATTAAGGATTTCTCCTGTATTGACATCTACAATCCCATCATCTGTAGGTAGTAACGACTTTTTAAAGTCTGCCCACTTAAAACTCAATACTTCTTTTTTACTCAGAAGCTCTTCTCTTTGATTGGCCTGTGCCCACTCTATAAGCTTCTCTGTATCCTTTTCAAAGTCTTCTTTAGCCTTTTTAACAATCACATCCCCACTAAGGAGTTCTACCTTTTTCATTGTCTTTGTCTCATGTTGTGGTACTTGTTCAAATAAAAATTTAAGCTGCGTTCTTAAATAATCTCGTTTATTATTCAAACTTAGCTGTCTTTCCTCAAACTTATTGGTCAGCTCCTCACTTTGTAAAATAAACATCTCTCTAAGTTCAGCTAATTTATAATCAAGTTCTTTTATTTCTTCTAATAACTTATTCATTTCTACTTTCATTTGAACAATTGTTTCATCTACTTCAATTACTTTCTTAGCCATTCGATTCTTTCCTTTTATATTTTTAGTTTTTAAATTAATAATTATTTTATAGTCTAATTGTTGCACAAAAAAAATTCTTTCTTTCTCTCTTTCTCGTTAACATGCATTCTTTACCTCATATTCTTCTCTCTCATCACTACCCTGATACTTCAATAGATATTCCATGTTACTATCACAAATATTTTTAAATACCTTATTCATAAGCGTACTAAACTGTTCATAATCTTGAAAACATATATCCAATCCACTCTTTAGACTTCTCATTAACTCACATGCTTGATGAATCCAAAAACCATGCGTTAGCTGTTTCTCATATGGAATAATAGACTCTGCAAAGTCACCTTCTATAATTTTAAACCAAGCTGAGAATACTGGATCACCTTCTTTTGTTTCCTTCAAATGCATCTTATCTACTTTTACGTTATAGAAACCATAGGGCACTACTCTCTTTTTCATAGGTTCTAGTGCTCTACATAATTTACTCATGTGCCATCCCCTTATTCTATTTGATGTATTATTAATAAGTTATACAAAATAATTCACTTTTTTTCACATTTAATACTATATCATACCTGTAATATTTTTTCTTTACGCAATATATGGGAATCTATACACCATACCCCATAACTTCAGCAATATCAACAGCTCTTATCTTAGTGGTTCCAAATTTTATAGCTGGAAGCTCTCCTCTTTTAATCATGCAGTAGACTGCCTCACGTGTAACTCCTAAAATTTCTGCTACCTCTTGCACAGAATAAAGTGCCTTGTTTAGTCCCAATGTTCTTTTTTCAAGTTCCTCTACCCTTCCTATTAACTCATGTACTACATTTTGTAATTCTTTGTTTGTCATTATTCTCATTATCCTTTCTATCTGTTTTCACTAAAACTTATACCCTATTCCTTTAAAAGATAACTATTCATGAGTAAAATAAATCTTTTCCCATATAATAATTAGTACTTTATAAGGTTATAGCATTATTTTAGCTATCATTCAGTCAAGTAAATTTCGTTTTTTCACTTGACGAATACCAATATATTATTTTATTATCTAATAGTCAATAAATACTTCGAAAAAAGACTAATGGAAATTAATAGGAGTGAACACAAATGAACAAAAGAGAAAATAATATAAAAAATACAGGACTTATTATTAAAGACCTTTGTAAAGAAAAAGATATTACAGTTCAGGAACTCGAAAAAAGATGTGGTCTGGGAAATGGAAGTGTTAATAGATGGGTTTCAGGCTCTAGCCCTACTATTAAAATGCTTACCCCTATATCAGAATATTTTAATGTCAGCATAGATTATTTAGCTGGCCTTACTGAACAAAAAGATAAATTCGATGAATGGAATAAAAAATATAATGTAAAAAAACTAGCTGATGAGGCAAAGCTCTTTGATTCTATTGGTAAGCTAAAGCGACTTTTTTCAGATGTAGAACTTATTGACCTCAATGAAAATGATATGGCTCTTTTAAAAGCCTATCTAGAATTATTACAAAAACGAAAAGAATAGCCACTGTGGCTATCTAGACATCAAGAGGGGGCTAATTATGGCATCAATAAGTAAATACTATAAAAAAGATAAGGATGGAAATAGAAAACAGTATGGTTGGAGGGGACAAATCATTGCACCTGATGGCAAACGTGTGCCCGTTTATGGAAAAACTAGACCTATTGTTGTGGAAAAAATTAAACAGCTTAACAGGGATATAGATCAATTAGGTACAATCCTTTCAAAAAATAGCTATACTGTATCAGAATGGACATACAAACATTTATTTACAACTAAAATTCATATGTTATCACCTAGTACCTTTGAACTGTACACAGGTATATATAATAATTACATTAAAAATTCTAAACTTGGAGCTATGCAAATTTCAGCAGTTAAACAACTGCACATCCAAGAATTTCTTAACTTATATCCTCATCTGTCTCATACGGCACTTAGGAAATTTTATCTAATACTTTTATCTTCATTTAATGCTGCACTTAGTAATAATCTAATTCGTATGAATCCTGTTAAAGGAGTTATTATTCCTAATAAAAATAAGCCTACTGCACCTATTGAAATCCTAAGCAAAGAAGAACAAAGACGTTATATTCTTGCCACCGAACCTGAAAAGTATCGTTTACTCTTTTTAACTGCACTTTTTACTGGTATGCGTCAAGGTGAATTAATTGCTTTAAAATGGGAAAATGTCAACCTTGAATTAGGAATTATCAAAATTAAAGAAAGTGTCAAAAGGTCTCGTGTTTATCTTCCTGATGGAACCTATAGTAACCAAATTGTCACCAAACTTCCCAAATCAAAATCAGGTAGTCGTGACCTTCCTCTACCAGCCTTTCTATTAGATGAATTTCATAAGTATAAATCTCATATACAATCTAGTGATTTAAACAGACAATATGTCTTCCAAACATCCACTGGGAAATGCCTGCAAGCACGTAATCTTTCAACATATCACAAACGTATCTGTAAAAATGCCAATATATCACCTATACGTTTTCATGCTTTAAGACATACTTTTGCAACAAGATTACTAGAAGCTGGAGAAAATATAAAAACTGTCCAAACTCTTTTAGGTCATGCTGATGTTGAAACAACTTTAAATGTCTACGCTCATGTTCTTGAAGATAGTTTAAAAGTTTCTGCTCAAAGACAAGAGTCTATCTTTAATGAAATTATGTATAACTCATTTTAATTTTATTCTCTTATTTTCAGTATCTGTTTCCCTTATTTTTCCTATCCTTTATAGTATATTTGCGTAACTCATTTTGTAACTCACTTTTTTTTAGAATACCTCAAAATTACGCAACAAAAAGAGAATAAAAACTAAATTATTTCATTCACAAAAAAACAGCTTAGGCCTTTTCAATCAAAGCCTAAGCCTTACTACATACTAAGAGCGGATGACGGGAATCGGACCCGCGTCCTCAGCTTGGGAAGCTGATGTTCTACCATTGTACCACACCCGCTTAGTCCATACTTTTATTATATGCTTTTTTTATATTATTTCAATATATTTTAAAAATTTTATTTATTTTTTAAATCAAAATAGAAGGTATAACAAAATTAAAATTTTGTTATACCTTCTATTTACTTATCAGGTCTCATTTTGAACGCCTTTCACTTCTCTATCTAAAGCATTAATCATTTCTGCAATATCATAAGCCACCTCTTTTTCATTACCAAAAGCCTGACTCACTTCTTTTTGAATATAATTTTTCTTAACGGGTAGAATATGTGTTTCTGCTTGATCTGGTGGATATTCTTGCATTAATTGAAAGTACTCATCTTGATAATACTTTTTATACTTTTCACTATCGAGTGTAATTTCTTTCTCTACTTTTTCACCATGGCTACCTTCATATGTTACTGGAAAATGTAATTGACTCATGTATCTGTACTCCTTCTTAAGTATTTTAAAGTTATTATTCTACAAAGCATCATTTTTATGCCTGTACTTTAAAATACTTAGCCTAGAGATCTCTAAAATAAGCTATAACCATTGTGTCTTCTTGTGGCATTGTAAAAAGTGTTTGAGAAGCTCTTAGATTCTCTATACTACCTTTAGAGGCTTCCCAATGATCAAATACTTTACCTTCTGGCACATGAGCTGTAATCAGAACTTGTATATTAGGATCATATCGACCACTTCCTGTTCCATTTATAACGGTAAGTGTATATTGCTGAGAAACTTTATTGTCTATAACATGCACAATAGCTCTTCCAAATCGACTTACTTCTTCTTTAAATGTAGCTGTAACTATGAGAATAGGGCTTGTCTCATTTTCTCCTACTGATAACACACCTGTGTGATCTATACTTGTATTGCCTTGTACACCATCCACACGCCAATCTATCCTTCTACTTAGTTGCCCCTGTTCTTCCCCTAATAAAGCTATAAATTGCTGACTTTGGCCCTTATTTAAAGTTATTTCAGAAGGGATAATATTAAGAGAGGGTTTAACCTCATTACCATAACTATATAGAGAAAATAGGCTGAGTAAAAAAATAATTATAATCAATGACATTCTTTTATATTTCATTTTCTCTCACTCCTTTAAATTCATTTATATACTTATTTTAGGATACCTCATTCTCTTAAAAAAATTATTTATTTGCTTCCTCTTTTATAAAAATCTAATAAAAAATTAGGTATATGTCACCTTACTTTAAGCGAACATATACCCTATACACTTATTTATTGTCCAAATACCTCTACACGTTTTCTTTTCCCTAAGTAATTAATAGCGCGCATTTGACATCTACCTAATTCATTATGATTGCAAAAATTGATTAAGTCCATTAATAGAAATAGCGTATCTGTTATTAAATACTTAAGGTCTTTTAAGTCTCCTTCATGTGCTTCATCTACTGTGAGTTCACTTGTGCGATTAAGCAGATGCTCTATACCGTCTTGTACATCTTCCAATGTCGGTTTAATTTGGTCACAAGTCACCTCTTCTGTTGCAATAAACTTCTCTAAATATGTTTGTAACTGATTATTTAAACTTCTATATTGTTCATATACTTTGGCTAATTCCATTCTTTGTCCTCTTTCTTTCTAAGTGACTTCCTCTATATAAAAAGACTCATCATAACTTGTATATTTGAGAAATACCAAAGATATGATGAGTACTATTTTATTTATTATAACATGTTATCGATTCTTTTTTCTAGTAATTTTACAAAACGTTCCTTTAGTACACTGCTATAAGTTTTTGCTTGACCTTCTGTCATGGTCATCTCCTCTTCCAAAATATTTGGTATTAGTATGACCTAGTTTTAGAAAGTCTATTAAAGTTTCATTAAATACTGTCCGATTTCAAAACTTAAGCGAAGTGCAGTCTCTATAAGTTCATCTGGTAGTCTATTAGCATAGTTATGGGCTTCAAAACAGAAATCACCTTTGTAGTCAATTTGTTTTAAAGTACTGACAACTGCTTTCCAATCTATCTTACCAAATAGAGGCATGACATGCATTAAATCATGATCTGTTGCACTATGTGTATCCGATACATGCGTTGCTTTAAGATATGGTGCAATATGAAGTAAAGATTTAACTTGATCTTGCTGCATAATATCTGCATGTTCAAAGTCCCAGCAAATGCCCATACGGCTATCATTAAAGGCCTCTACAAAGTCTACTAACTCTTCTGTTGTGACACCAAATTTTCTATGTGGTTTAATACCAAAGTCTACCATATTCTCTACAGCTAATTCCATATCATATTTTGAGCTGATTTCTAAAAGATTTTTAAAATACCCTATGTTTTTTTCTCTTGAAGTTTTTACTAGAGTAGAACTTGTAAAATCTGTATCAGGATGAGTTACACAAAGTTTTGAACCTAGTATATGACAACAGTAAAGAGATCTTTCTACAAGCTCTTGATGATATTTATAAGCCTCTTCTGAAAGCTTATGATCAAGGAAATTAAAAGTATATGCATGGCATTGCCCAAATTGTACACCTAGTCTTGCAGCCTCATTAGCTACTGAATGAATCCAAGCTTCCCACTTATCTGTTATAAACGGTGAATGTGGGAGTGACCAGTCATAAAAACTAATATCAAAACGATCAAAGCCCGCTTTACTTGCTAATTGTAATGTCTTCTCTAGTGTAAATACTTCACCATTTGGACGCTCACATACAATATTTGATGATGTTGCTAGTCTCATGCAAAAAACACCCTCTCTCTTAGTAACTGGATATATTTCTTAAAGTTAAATGATTTAGCGATTTGTAAGTTAGCGTGGTCTGGATGTAATTCAAATGTAATCGTATCCTCACCAAGTGGGCTCTCACAGTCAATTTCAATACGTCCACTTTCAAATTCAGCTATGGTCTCATCAATCATATAGGCCATTGGCATAGCGTCTACTAAAAGGCTGTATGGCTTTAATCCTTTTCTAAGATTAAAGTCTATAGCATCTTTTAAGAACTGAAGTCTTGAACTATGAGATGCTTCTTTTAATATTTCCTCTATCATTTCATTTTGCAACTGAGCTGTTACATCTAAACCTAGTGCTTTAAACTGTATCCCTGACTGGATAACAATTTCAAATGCTTCAGGGTCGACAAGCACATTCCACTCACAACGTGGACGCCCTACAAACTTATCACCTAAAATTTTATAATAGCCCGCCATTGTTACTATGCTTACCTTGCTCCAATCTACATGTGGTGCTTTTTGAATAGCCTGTGCAAGATTTGTCATTGGTGCAATAGAAACAATCTGTAAATTTTTATATTTGCTCACGACCTCTATTATAAAGTCAATGGCATTTTGATCTTGTACTTTAGTGATTGGTTTTGGTAACTTACTTTCACCTAGTCCATCTACTCCACAATACGTATCTGAAAAATTAAGGGTACGTTTAAGTGGTGCATGTGCCCCTTCATAGACAGGAATATGTGTTTTATGGCATAGTTCCAAAATCCTTAATGCATTTTGTGCACATACTGTATGCCTTGCATTCCCTGCCACGGTTGTAATACCTAAAACCTCTATTTCCTCCGAGTAAGCTGCTAACATAATAGCTAACGCATCATCTGTTCCCGGATCACAATCAATTAGTATTTTTTTCATAATTTTCCCTTAAACTAATAGATACAAGTGCATAAGCACTTGTATCTAGAATTTTTATTGATTAATTGGATTTGCACGATAGTAATCATTCATAGCTTGTGTAATACCATCTACAATCGCTGTATAAGTTTGATCTTTGTTTGCTGCACCTGTACCAAATGCCATCATAGCATCTTTGATAACTGAACCTACTGTACTTGAGTTTGGACAGAAGGCTGGTACAACTGTTGCTGGTGTATTTTGTAATGTTTCAAGTGGTGCGTTAAGACGTGGCTCTTTTTCAATAGCTGCTTTATAAGCATCAAGTTCTACTGTTTTTGTATTAACTGGTACATAACCTGTTCCATCTAACCACATTACTTGTGCTTCTGGTGAAATCATAAATTGTACGAATTCCCATGCAGCAGCTTTTTTAGCTTCGTCATCTCTATCTAACATATAAAGACCTGAACCACTTGGGTAAGCCCCACCTACATCTTCGCCACTTACTGTTGGGATTGGTGCAACTCCCCATTCAAATTTATCGCCTACTAAATCAGCAATTGTTTGAATACGTGAGCTTGTCATAATAACCATTGCATGCATACCTGCTGCGAATTCTTCATTAATACTATCACGAGTTGCTTTATAAGCGCCTGAACCTACTACTTTTTCCCATTCTGTTAAGAAGTTCATAAGTGTACCATTTTTATCTGCTTCAAGCTCTGTCATATGTCCATTATGACCACTTTCATTGTTACCAAAATAGCTACCCTCTGTACCTTGTGTAGCAATCCAGTTTTCAAGTTCAAATTGGTCAACTCTTACGTTAAGACCATATTCAGCATCTGTTTTCTCAACAAGTGTTGGCATGATTTCAGCCATCTGTGCAATCGTTGTTGGCACATCTGTAATACCAGCTTGGTCAAAGTATGTTTTGTTATAGTACATCATTAATGCTGATGAAGTATAAGGTACGCCAATCATTTTACCTTCGATAGAATGTGAAGAAATCGTATTAGGAATTAAATCTTCTTTTTTTACTTTAGAATCAGCTGATGTAATATAATCTTCAGCCCATACTGTACGTTTATAGTCACGGATTAAGCTTACACTTTCACCATAAAGCTGAATAACATCTGGCATGTTTTTCACATCATCTGTTGACATAGCAGCTGTTAATGCTTCTGTTCCTGGCCAGTTTTGAAATACTGGTGTAACCACGATATTTTTTTCTTGGCCGATTGTACTATTGAAAGCTTCTACTTGTTTATTAACAATCTCTCCAAATACACCATCCATTGAGTGCCAGTAAGTAATTTGTGTTGCTCCGTTTGGCGCAGCATCTGGAGCAGGCGTTTCATTTGCCTCACCATTTGCGCAAGCTGTTGTTGCAAGTAGCATAGTTGTTGCAAGTCCCATAGCAATTAATTTCTTTAGTTTCATTTTGACTTACCCTTTCTTTTTATATTCTATTCTTTAACAGCACCTGACATCATACCTGATACAATCTTTCTTTGGAAAAGAACAAATACAAGTACTGTTGGAATTAAGGTAATAACTACACCTGCCATAACAGGTCCAAATATTGCTGATTCTCTATCTTTAAGCATTGTAATACCAACCTGAATGGTTCTCATTTCATTTTGGTTTGTTACAAGCATTGGCCATACATATTGATTCCACACATTGACAAATGATGAAATAAAGACTGTTACTAAAATTGGTTTGGATACTGGAAGTAGTACTGTAAAGAAGAATCTTACGTTACCACACCCATCCATATGTGCTGCTTCTTTTAAAGACTTAGAGAAAGTTAAGAAACTTTGTCTCATAAGGAAAATATTTGCTGCAGATACAAGGAAGATTGAGCACATCCCTACATATGTGTTAATAAGTCCTAACTTAGAAATCGTTGAGAAGTTAGAAACGATTAATACATCTGGCGGGATCATAATCGTAGCCATTGTAAGTGCAAAAAGTACTTTTTTACCTCTAAATTCAAAGAAGGCAAAACTAAATCCTGCCATGGTTGCAAGAATTACTCTTGAAATACTTGCTACTGTAGCAATGACAAAGGAGTTAAACATGTAACGCATTAAACTTGTTCTTGTAAATGCTGTTACGTAGTTTTCAAAAGTTATCGTTGGTGGCAGCAAATTAGGTGGATTTGATAATACATCCTTTTGCTCCATCAAAGATACTGAAAAAGCATAAAAGATTGGAAATAGAATAAGTAATGCTAAAAAGATACATAGGAGCTGAATTAAAATGTCGCTCATTTTCTTAGTTCTCACTGATAATGTACCCCTTTCTTCTCCCAAGCAAAACCTAACATCGTTACAATAAAGGTCATAACGAAGGCAATAATAGCTGCTGGGTTAGCATTGGTATAGTTTCCTGTTGCAGAAAGTTGTTTATAAACATACTGCATAATGGTTTGTGTTGCACCAAATGGACCACCGTCTGTAAGAATATTAACTAAGCCCATCATCATCATACTGTAAGCTAAATCTGTTATGATTAGATAAAACATTGTAGGGGATGTAATCGGTAAATAAATGCTGATTAACTTTCTAAAAGGTGTTGCCCCCTCAAGATCAGCACTTTCAATTAAATCATCTGGTACACTTCTTACGGCTGATAACATAAAGATAAAAGCATAACCTGTTGATAACCAGATTTGTATAATAGCAATAGCTATAAGTGCTACTTTAGGATCTGTTAACCACTGTACATCTATTCCAAAAAATCCATTGATAAATCCTAATGAAGGTACATAGAGTAATTGGAAAATCATAGCTGTAACAGATGACGCCATAGCCATTGGTATAGCAAAACTTGTTTCATAAAATATAGAAGTTTTACGCTTTTTATTTGCAAGAAGTGCAAGTAAAAAACCTAACACTTTTGATATTGGTACAGTTAAGAGTACAAACCAAACTGTATTAAATATAGCTTGTACAAACTTCTCATCTGAAAGAATGTACATGTAATTCTCAAGTCCTACAAATCGGTTAACATTTCCAAATGAATCCACGATGAAAAAGCTCTTGAAAATCGTTTCAATAAATGGATAAAATGTAAAAGCACCAAACAAAATAAATGCTGGTAACAACCATAGATAGGGTTCCATTGTTTTTAGGAACTTCTTATCTTTCTTTTTCTTTAACATTCTAGACTCTCCTTAAATCGCTGTCTCATAAAATTTATTCACGGCTTCTAAAACACCCGCAGCATTTTTATTCTCACAAACATAATCTGCATGTTGCTTAAGTTCATCTTTGGCATTTGCAACAGCTACACCTTGTCCAACCTGTTTAATCATTTCAATATCGTTTTGAGCATCCCCAACAGCCATTACATTTGCGAGCTCTATTTGAAGTGCTTTGGCTACATTAATAATACCCATAGCCTTATTAGAATCTTTTGCCATAATATCTGCTGACCTTGCATCATATTGTACGATATTTAAATGATCTTTATACGGTTCTAAATGTTTTAATACTTGATCAATTCGACCTGGCTTCTCAGGGTCAATTAATAATAACTTTTGTATTTTTAAATCTTCCCATTCATGCTCTAATGGAATATGAAAACGATTGTATCTTCCAAACTTTTCAATTTGTCTCTGTATGTAGGCATTATGTCTATAAGCTGTATCTGTAAGTCCATCACTTGTTACGACTACCATATCCATACGATCTGCACATAACATAGCTTCTTTTACCATAAATGGATCCACTAAGTTACTCCAAATTAATTTGCCATTTTGAACGCCTCCAGCACCGTTATTAACAACAACTGGCAACTGAATATTAAAATGTTCTATAAAAGCTTTTAACTCGCTATAGCATCTTCCTGATGCAATTGTAAAAGGAATCTTTTCAGCCTTCACTTTTTCACTAAGCTCATTAAATGCCTGAGATATTTCTTCTGTCTGATCAATTAATGTTCCATCTACATCACTAATGATTAACTGAGTATCCATTGTCCTCTCCTCTATGTATGCTGTCTACGCAAATGTCCTGATCTTTAATCCTTTAATGTCTGAGCACTCATAGTCCTCACAATATTCCATTACTCTGCCTTGTTGGCTATAGGTTGTTCGTCTGATAAAGAGTACAGGTTCATCACTGCAGATGCCAAGTTCTGGTGCTATATCTTCTGGACAAATGACTGCACGCACTTCTTCATCAGAGTATTGCGGTACTAAGCCAGCTTTTTCCTTTAGTAATTTAAATAAGAATGATGAACTCATATCCTCTTTACTAAAATCAATATTTTGAATCAGCTCTTTATTTAGGTAACTAATCTGATAGTTCTCTGCAATACCATTGACCATACGGACCCTCTTAAGGCATACTACTGTTGCATCTAGCTCTATACCTAACTGCCTTGCAATACGCTTATTAGCCTTACACTCAAAAAGTGCAATAATTTTTGAACTTAGCTTTTGTGTTTTAACACGTTCTGATTCACTAAATGAAAGCTTTCTTCCACTTCTTGTCTTACTTGTAGTTTGTTCACTTACAAATGTGCCTTTACCCTTTACAGTAAAAAGTACTTTTTTCTCCACTAGCTCATCAATAGCTTTACGTACAGTGGCACGGCTTACATTAAATTTCTTAGCATAGATTTCTTGTCCTTTAATCATTTCTCCAGGTTCATATATACCCGTTAAGATATCTTCAACAATATCTTCACGTATTAATTTATATACTGCCATGTAATCCCCCTTTCTTATCAAAACTTCTACATGGCATGCCAAGTTTATCTAAAATATATAGAGCTTTCTTATATCAAGCTCTCATTTAACACCACCTGGCATGCCATATAAATTCAAAAAAATTTTTTTTACTATCTATTATATTTTACCTTCTCGAGTATATCATTAGTAAATAGGGAGTGTCAAGTTAACACTTCTACTTATTAAAACGCTAAGTTTAATCTATTAAAATCTCCCTACATGAAGTAGTTTATGACTCTCTTCTTTTCTGCAAGGAGATTTTTTATCCTGACTTATTAAATTTCTCTATTACCTTTTACCTCTCTACTCTTTCATTAGATACCATTCCTTCATTATTTATAGAAAGTATCATGCACACTATAGAAATAACGGATATAGCCATTGCTGTAAATGCAAGTAATAAAGTAACACACCAAATAGGTATTTGATAGCCCCCTAGCTACGCCAACGTACTCGCACATACTCCAAAGGCAATAATAGCTACCAGCTTTTCATTCTCTATTATTTATTCGTTCTCATTGGCTTAAAAAGCGTATGCATCATATCAATACATTCTGATGTGCGCTCCTTAGATTTTAAAGATAATGCTACACAGATAGCATCCAGAATTGCAATATGTGCTAAACGAGAGGAAATAGCTTCAATGGGATATCTAATCTCATCTGAATAGGCAATAAGACAAATATCTGCTTCATTACAAATAGGACTTCCTGCATTACTTGTAATAGCGATGGTTTTTGCCCCCTTCTCCCTAGCAATCTTAAGCGTTTCCACTGTATCTATAGTTTTTCCGCAATGAGATATCCCTATAGCAACATCTAATTCACTTAATCTAGAAGCGGAAATCCTCATAATGTGAGAATCAACAGAATAAAAAGTGTTATATCCAATTCTCATAAAACGGTAGTAGGCATCCATAGCAATGGGAGCTGAGGTACCCACTCCATAGAATTGAATAGATTGTGCCTCTTTTAATATACTTACCACCTTTTCAATATCAACCTTATTAATCATGGCTAAGGTATCCTGTAAGGTTTGAATACTCGAATCAAACACTTTCTCAAACACCTTAGTATCAGTGTCTTGTTCATTAATTACAGGTGTTAATATATTCACTTGCGTAGGGCTGTTTCTAACAAAATCTATTTTAAATTCTGAAAACCCTGAATAACCTAGGTTTTTACATAGTCTTACAATAGTTGATGCGGCTACACCTACTTCCTTTGCTAGGTCTGATACAGTCATAGAAAATACCCTCTCACTATTTTCTAGAATATAATCTATAACTAGCTTTTCTTTTTTAGACAAAGTATGGTATGCATTTTTTATTAAAGCTAAGTTTATTTTTTCATTCATTTATATTTTCCTTTAGCACTTTATTTAGATCTTCATGATTTTTAAATCGTTAGCTCTAGATCAGAAATAATAGGCGTAATAGGTGTCCCTCCCACTGTCCCACTATGACCACGTTCTTCTAGACTAGGACCTATAAAGGATGTCTTCATCCCTTTTACTTCTAATCTTCTCTTTTTACCATCTAGTGTAATAATGGCACAAAGCGGTTCCTTATAAGGAATAACATACTTTAAATAAGGATGTAATTTATGTACTTCTTCATCATAATCTTCATTAGGTTCAAGCAGTCCATATTCGCTTCCAACCCATTCATTAGATGCACTATTAATATCAATATGATGAATGCCATCCCAACACTGATAACTGTCTGTATGATTGTGTCCATTAATAGCCACGCATACCTTTTTCCATCCTGCTTCCTCATTTATTCTTAGCAAGAGCTCATGGAGCTGTTTATAATTCCCACAGCCTCCACTTGTATTAGGATAGTTAAGCCTTACATGGCTTAATAAAACACACATTTTATCACTTCTATGGATATCTGCTTCTAGCCACTCTAACTGCTCCTTAGAAATATATTCTCTATCATATGGATAATAATTCCCAAACGCATAATCATAGTCCCTCTCTCCATACCTATAATAATTAGTATCGAGAGCAATAAAGTGAAACTGATTATGATCAAAGGTATAATAGGTACTTTCTAAGTTATAGAATTCCTTAAATGTTTCCTTATCATTAGAATCAAAATCATGATTTCCTGCTATAAGATAATGAGGTATTTCTAAGTTATTCCACATATCCCTAATCCAGTTATTCTGCTCACATGCCCATGCAAAATCTCCTAAATTAACAATAAAATCTACTTCATTTTGCTCGGCTATCCTAATAATCTTTTCTAACCTTTTTTGACAATCAGGCATAATATTACCATGATGTAAATCTGATAAAACTAAAAATTTAGTTTGCTGACTCATAATATCCCCTCAATATTTATTTTTTAAAATTTATATTTATATTAACACAACAAAATAATTTTGTGAATATTTTTCTATAATATAAATATTTTTTTCGAAAAAAATTCTTTTTTCTCTTAGCTAACTCTCTCAACCTCTAGTTGTTTTCTTTACACTTATGGCGTTATTGTTATTTTACCCAAGAAAAACTAGCAGACTATCTTAATGTATCTGCACAATCTATCAGTAAATGGGAGAATGGATTAAGTTACCCAGATATTGCTCTTATTCCAACTATTGCTCTCTTTTTTAACGTCTCTACAGATGAGCTATTCTCTTTAAGTACCTATACACATACTCAGAAATTTACCGATTATAAAACACAATATGATGACTTAAAAAGAAAGGGTGCTATAAGAGAATGTATTGCTTTATGTAGAGAAATGTTTTTAGAATATCCAAGAAATTATATTGTTCTATCTGATCTAGCTGATTCACTCATATCCTGTTATGAAGGATTAGATGCAAATCATCAGTTTGCTTTAGATAACCATTATCTAGACGAAGCTGTTAAACTTAATGAACTTATCCTGTCTGACTGTAGTGATTTAAACCTAAAACTTCATGCAACACTTATGCTTTGTAAGTATTATCCTGTTGTTAATCAAAAGGATAAAGCCCTCACATTAATAGAACATTTTTCTTCTCTCGATTCTTGTAAAGAACGCTTACTTGAAGATTTATTAGAAGGAGAGGCGTGCATTAAACAACAACAAACTAATTTATTAAAATTGACTGATCTTGCAGCTCAAACACTCATTCACCTTAGTTTCACTAAAGGAAAGAATATTCCCCATTTAAGTATTGATGAAAAAATAGACTTTGTACTTAGTTCTAATAAGTTATATCAACTTATCATTCCTGATGAAAACTACCTCTATTTCCATAGTAGCCTTGCTAGAAACCACCGCAGGCTTGCGGAACTTTATTTAGCTAAGCACGACCTAGAAAGCTGTTTACTCCATTTAAATCAAGCCTTCTTCCATGCTAAATGTTATGATGATCTTCCTGCTTCCTCTCATTATACTTCTCCTTTTATCAGCTTGTGTGAATTTGATAAGAATACTTATCCTAATAATGGAGAAGTAAATGAGTGTCAACGCCTCTACTATATGCTGACAGCACAAGGTCTATTTGATCCACTCAACAAAGATTCACGTTTTGTCCAACTTATAGAAAAACTTATTTAAGTGCTATTAAAGATTATCCATACACATGTAAATACTGCTCGTACCATTCTTCACAAAGCTCTTCACTTAAATAATCTGCTGTGGTATAAAAAATTTCCTCTATAGCATCACGCTCTGCTATCACCTTAGTTTTTCCAAAAATTTGTGCATCTTCTTCTATAGAGAAATGCCAACCTCGCCATTCTAATTCTGTTAAATACATGTTGTAGTCTCCTTTATCTTTATTCATTGCTCAATAACTTAAGACGGTAGACCAATTAATCTACCGTCTATTATATACTGTATTTTATTGCCCTATCTTTACAACTTCTGGAACTGTTTCTCCATTTGTATCTACTGTAATACTTTCTATCACAACATTTTCTAAAGGCTTATCCATAGAGTTCGTTGCTACTTTTTCAATTGCTTCTATAATCTCAATACCTGAAGTTACTTCTCCAAAAGCTGCATACTTATCATCTAAGTGTGGGCTATCTGCTGACATAATAAAGAACTGGCTACCTGCAGAGTCTGGAGATTGACTTCTGGCCATAGAGATTACTCCCTTAGTGTGTTTTAAATCATTCTCTGTATAGCCATTAGATGCAAATTCACCTGGGATGCTATATCCTGGTCCACCTGTCCCAATCCCTTCTGGATCTCCACCTTGGATCATAAATCCTTCAATAATACGATGGAAAGTAAGTCCATCATAAAAGCCACTGTTGGCTAATGTAACAAAGTTATTGACTGTATTAGGTGCCTTCTCTGGATAAAGCTCTAAGGTAACTGTGCCATAGTCTTTAATGTTCATGGTTACAATTGGATGCTCTTGAAGCGCTTGTACTTCTCTATTTGTCGATCCGTTACTACTTGGGCTTGCACACCCCCCAAGCAGTATACTCATGCATACTATCATCATAATTAGTAAACTTTTCTTTTGTTTCATATCTTTTCCTCTCATTTCTCTTTTATATTCGTTATATCTCTCACCCATTTTATTAACTCTTTTATAGTTATTATAGCCATGTACCTTTATATTTCAAACTTATGTTTAGTAAAGTAGTCTTTTTTCTTATAGATACCTAAATTTTCATACAAAAAATCCCTGTATAGCCTCTTGATATACTATACAAGGATTTTCTTAATTACTCTTTAATTGTTCTAATCCTAAACATAAAGTAGTAAAGCTTAAGTAGCATAATCGTTACGAGTGTCATTCGCATCATCAGATTATCTACCAATATACAGGGTATAAGTATAAGTGATTCAGAAAAAGCTAATATTATGATTTTTTGCTTCATAGTCATGGCTTTTTCTTCTACAAAATCTTGTAAATGCTTTTTGTAAATCTTAGTGCCTTTAAACCACTCATTAATACGCTCTGAGCTTCTTAGAAAACAGAAAGACGTAAGTAATAAAAAAGGTGTAGTAGGCAATATGGGAAGTATAACACCTATTACGCCTAATATTAGACTTATAAATCCAATTGTAGTATATGCGATTTTCTTGATTCCTTTCATAGGTTACCTCCCATATTTTCTATGCCTCTAATATAATTTTTCTATCTTGAATCTTATATGTCTTTTCACAAATCGCTGTTGTAGATTTTCTATGTGAGATTAAAACTATAGTTTGATCCTTACTATTTTCTTTAATAGCTTTAAGAATTTCACCTTCATTTAAAGTATCTAGATTACTTGTTGGCTCATCTAAAATTAAGACTTCACTCTCTCTTATGAATGCTCTTGCAAGTCCAATACGTTGTTTTTCACCTGAAGATACATTGCCCCCTAACTCTCCTACTCTTGTGTCGTAGCCCCTAGGAAGGGTCTCAATAAAATCATGGATAGAAGCCTTCTTAGCGGCAGCCATAACTTCTTCTCTCGTTGCATTAGCTTTTGCAAGTTTAATATTTTGTTCAATCGTTTCATCAAACAAATAAGTTTCTTGACTTACTAAAGTCTGAGTTTTTCTCAAACTCTTAGTCGGAATTTCTTTAATATTTCTATCTTCAATACGGATATTACCACTTGTAACATCAAAAAAGCGCATAAGTAATTTAACGAAGGTACTTTTTCCAATACCACTCTCACCAATTAAAGCAATTTTATCGCCCTTTTTAATAGTCATCGAAACATCTTCTAATAGAACACCACTTCTATTAGGATATTCAAAATTTACTTGATTGTAGCTAATCTCATTACTTGTAATTTGCTGATTACCTGGTACCTCATGAACTTCTGGTACTTCATCTAGTAAGTCAAAAAGCCTTTCTGCACAGGCAAAAGTCTGAAGTAGTGTATTAGATAGATTACTTAAAGCTACTACCGGTCCAAAAGATGCTGCCAAAATAACAATAGCAATTAGGTACTGTGCAAAGTTTACAGCCCCACTTTCGTATAACCCACTTCCTACAAATACAGTGGTTAAAATAGCAAGCATAACCATTAAGTCTGAAAGCGCTCTTACAAGCCCCTCATGCCCTTTAATCTTTGCTTGACTCTTATTTAACTCTTCAGAACTGTGGTTAACAGCCTTTAAACGTGCCTCACTATTATTAAATAATAAAATTTCTTTTAGTCCTCTTAAGGAGTCAAGTATGTAACTGTTAGTCTTAGCAAAAGTCTGCCTATAACGTACACCTGCTGCTTTTCCATAGATTGAAGAAGCATAAGGAATAATAAGCCCTACAGCAATAAAGAATAAACCACCGATTAAACCGAAAGATGGGTGTATTCTAAAAAGAATATAGGTGATAATACTGTTCGTAATAATGGCAATGCAGATTGGTGCTATAGTATGAGCATAGAAAACTTCTAAAAGCTCAATATCTGATGTTACCATTGAAATAAGATTTCCTTTTTCTTTACCCTCTAACTTAGCAGGTGCCAGCTTTCTAAGGGCAGTAAAGATCTTATCTCTTAATATAGCTAATATTTTAAAGGCAATATAGTGACCTGATAACTGCTCCACATATCTTAAAAGCCCCCTTAATACAGCACATACCCCCATTACAATAAGAGCCCCTTTAAAACTTATAAAAGTAATTTCTCCTATAAAAGCTCCTATAGCAACTGCTCCAAAAACAGTGATAGCTATAGCTGCTAAGAAACCTAGTACACCCATGCTAATAGTAATCATCATAACAGGTGTTAAAGTACTTAGTTCAAGGATTAACCTTCTCATAATGCTTAAACCTGATCGGCGTTTCATACTAAATCACCTCCCTAATTGTTTCTAATTCATTTTGTTTCTCTACCATGCTATAATAAACTTGTTTCGCTCTATAAAGCTCATCGTGTGTTCCTTGTTCTACTACTTGTCCTTCTTTCATTACATAAATCTTCTTAGCCTCTCTTACATTAGCTAAACGGTGTGAAATAACAATAATAGTCTTTTCTTTAGCAAGTTCATAGATAACTTCCCAAATAGCTTCTTCACTTTCTACATCAATATTAGAAGTCGCTTCATCAAAGATCATAACTTCTCTATCAGCTAATATAGCCCTTGCTAAAGCTAATCTTTGTTTTTGTCCTCCTGATAAAAGTCCTCCACCTTCACCAACCAGTGTATCAATGCCTTGCGCTAGTCCTTCCACAAATTTCATCAGTTTTGTACGCTCTAAGGCATTTTTAACATCTAAGTCTGTAGCTTTCGGATTACCCATAAGTAGATTATCTTTTATGGATCCATTGAAAATATAGCTATTTGTTGAAACTAAATTCATTTGTTCATAAAGTGATGCATAGCTTATATCAGACAGCTTACTCTCTCCCCAATAAATACAACCTTTTTGCACATCATAACTTCTTAGTAGCAAGGAAGCTACAGTACTTTTACCACTACCACTCTCTCCTACGATAGCTGTAAGTCCTCCCGGTGTAATTTCCATATTGACTTGTTTTAAAATCTGTCTTCCTTTTTCATAGCTAAAATCTATATTTTCTAATACAATAGGATTGTCTTTTAACCTAGTCTCTTTTTTACCATCTATACGCTCTTCACTGTCTAATACCTTAAAAATTCTATCTGATGCTGTCATGCCATTCATAGCAATATGGAAGTAAGAACCTAATAAACGCATTGGGATGAAAAATTCTGCTGAAAGTAAAATAATTACAAGTAGGTCACCCACTAAAATCTCACCTCTTGAAAACTGCATAAGCGCAATGATCGTTCCTGCTGCTGCACCTCCAAAAGCTACTAAATCCATAATATTAATAGAGTTAAGCTGCATACTAAGGACTTTCATAGTCATAACCCTAAAGTTTTCAGCTTCTTCATTCATCTTCTGATGGTACTGTTCATCTTGATCAAAAACTTTAAGTGTTGTAAGGCCTTGTAAGTTTTCTAAGAATGTCCCACCTAAGTTTGCATAGCTATTCCAGTATTTCTTTAAAATACGCTTAGCAAATTTCATAATCGCAATAATAGATACAGGTATAAGTGGTACACAAATAAGTAGTACTGTCGCTGCCTTCCATGAAATGGTCATAACCACCACAAACAGCGTAATAGGTGCAAGCAAAGCATAAATAAGCTGAGGTAAATACCTACCAAAATAAATCTCTAACTGCTCAACACCTTCTACCATTACCTGTACAAGTGAAGCTGTACTTTCTACTTGCCCATATCCTATTCCAAGCTTTAAAAGCTTTTTATACACACTCTCTCTTAACTTTGTTTTTGTGTGCTCTGAAGCAAGTGCTGAAAACTTTCCATATAATAAATTGCTTGTAAAACGTATTGCCAATAAACCTATTAAGTAAAGCATGCTGGCTCCTTTTATAGGTGTTCTATGTAAAATACTATTAATAAAATCTCCTACAAACAGGATAATCATAATATTACATAATAGCGCTATCCAATTCATAAGCACTGTAAGGCCAATAAATTTTTTACTTTCCTCACATAGGCTTATAAGCCTTTTGTTAATCATCATACTATTGTCCCTCCTTCTTTTTTGATAATGAATATCAATAACAGTAAATATAATATCTCATTTTTGTTTTGTCAAGCATCTCACATTGCGTTATGTATTACTTTTTCTACTTAACATGCAAAAAAGCACTCTCATTTTTAAAATGAGAGTGCTTTTTTGCTACTTCTACTATCTTTCTGTTCCTAAAAACATCACAGCCATAGCACCTGGCCCACCATGTGTGCCAATTACTGTACCAATATAATTTATAACAACGTCTTTAACTGCAACTTTTTCTAAAATCATTTCCTTTAAAATCTGTGCATTTTCTTCTACATCAGCATGACAAATAAAGATTGTTTGGTTCTCTAAATCTACACCTTTTTCTACTACCTGATTCGCTAGATATCTAAGAGCGTTTTTATTTCCCTTTAATTTAGCTCCTGGTATTACCTTCCCTTCACTATCAAACTTGATACTTGGCTTAATACCTAACATGCCACCAATCACTGCTGTTGCGGCAGATATACGGCCACCTCTTTTAAGGAAGTTCAAGTCATCTACCGTAATAGCATGAATGACTTTACTGCAATTTGCCTCTACCCAGTTTACAATCTCTTCTTTGCTACAACCTCTCTTGATCATTTCACAAGCTTTTGTTACAAGTAAACCTTCCCCTAGAGATGCACTTTTTGAATCAATTACAGAAATATCTGCTTTAGGATACTTTTCTAATACATTCATACGTGCTGCAATGGCACTATTAAATGTTCCACTTAAAGCCGATGCAAGACCTATGTAAATAACAGCATATCCTTCTTGTACATGTTTCTCAAAAATTTCTTCAAAAGTATGAATGTTAACTTGTGAAGTACTTGTCTGTTCGCCTTGACGGAGTAATTCATAAAACTGTTTGTGTGGCATAGTTTGGCCGAAGTCATCTTGAATAAATTCTCCTTTTACATTCACTTCAAGGAAGGCTACATCAATACTATTATTTTGGATGTATTCTAATGGTAAATCACAAGCTGAATCTGTAATAAGTTTAATTTTCATACACGCTCTATCCTCCATGTTGTTTTTATACTTGTAAGCTATTCTATCTGTTTTTATTTTGAAACCATTTAGTATATAAGTTTTTATATTATTTTTATTGATAGCTTTGTAAAAGAAACTATTACCTTTAAATAATGTAATAGCTTCTTTTTTATAGGCACTAGATTTTACTTTTCTAACTTATAGTTATAAATTCTTTCTCTATCTCTGCCTGTACAAATTTGCATTGTTAAGTCATCTAAATTATAAACACAAGACCATTGTGTATCTGATTCAATTTCTTCGTTAAGACCTTCAATTACACGTATACCTTGTGATGGTACACTAAGTAAAAGCTCTAAGGCCTCATCCTCTGTCATGATGCCACCCGTTTCAGCTTGTTTAGCTTTAATGGCTTCATAACGATCTTGCCCACTTCCTTCATTCATATCATTATAAAGCACGAAGTTTGTTGCTGCTGTATAGCCCTCTTCTTTTGTTAAAACGTGCATTTCATTATCTATGTATTCTACAATAGCTGTATTCCCTTCGGCATCAGCAATTTGAAAATGGTAACCTGTATCTCCACTTGAGTTCATATCATATTTTTCAAGTAAAGCAATAGCTTCATCAACAGTTGCTGCTTTATCTAAAATCATACGGATTGCTGAAGTTGTTGTAATAGGTACTTTACCTGTTGATTGATGTACAATTCCTTTGTTAATTACAAGTACACCAATTGAAAGTCCTTTTTCATTCATACCATCTAAAGGCGCATAAGGTGCTGCTAAAGTAATAATACGATTTAAAAGGTTTTTAGTTGGCATGTTTTCCTGACTTAATCCTAAGTGATTTAAGTTAACCACAGATAGAGATTCATAACCATTTTTAGGGGCTGTACGCACAATTAAACCAATTGAAGGTACATAGTCAAAATTTCTTCCAAATAGATCATCGCCTTCTGGTGTTGTGGCTATAAAAGTACTGCATGCACCATCTGGGTTTACTTCAAAAGAAACACCCTTTAAGATCTTCTTCGTTACAAAGCTTACAAGTTCATCATCTGTAGCTGCACCTTGTTCTAAAAATTCATCAAGACCATAATCTGCATGATAGGTCATTTCATAAAAAGGTTGATCATTTAATTGTTTAAAAGTAAGCAACGTACGAATTTCTCCCGAAAATATAATTCCTAAGCCAAGTACTGCTACTAATAGAATAGAACCAATACTTATCCCTGTAATCTTTAATATTTTTTTCATTAGTCTATCTCCTGTATTATCCTGTATTTCTTACTTATTATAAACTAATTTATTTCGAATATCAAACTATTTTTTTATCAAATTATTTTATAATCAAACTATTTAAGATTCAAAGTACCTTTAAACCCTTAGGATTCAAGTGTTACATTAACCTATCACTTTAACCAGTAAATCTTTATTTTTCTTATATAAAGTATCAAATGCATTTCTTTAATTTCTAGCCCCCCTTTAAAAAATACGTCTATTTTTATTTTTATAAATTTAGGGATTACGCCAAAATTTAATTTTTCTATATTTTAATCTAGACTCTTAAATAATTTAGTCGCATAATAAGAATATCAAGTGCAAGCTTTAAAGTATTCCTAGGTAGCGATAGAGCTTACACCACTAAGAAAAAGTTTGAAAGCTAAGGTTCTCTCCTTACCCTATCTGACAAACTGCTTCTTGGGACTGACCTGTCTTAGGATGTGGCAACTAAATCAGGCTCAGGTTATTTCTCTACACTTCCATTCTTCTATCCATTATGTGCTATCTTCTATCAAAGCTTAACGCCCTAGTGCCTAAAGTAATCCCTTTATGCACGCTCCTCATTCAGAATCTTGCAGTGGTACGTCATAAAGACCTCTTCCACCTATAGTCTACTGCATGCAGAGCGTGTCATAAGGTAAATCTAACCGGCACCAATGCCTATGGCTAAGATTAATAAAAGCAAGTTGGATTGAATAACTGCTCTGTAGGATCTATTGCCACAAACACAAAAAGCTAACTTAAGTCTGTCTATTAAAAGGGAGAGAGACGACTTAGGTTAGCTTTTTGTATTTTAAAACAAAATATCTTCTCTTATCAAAATATTATCGTTAGTTATAAAACTATCTCTTCATTAGATTACTAAGATCTATAAAATTTCTGATGATTATAATCTTTCATCTGCTCTGTATATTCACCTAACTGCTTTTGATATTTTAAATAGGTTTTTTCATTTATTTGCTTATTTTTATAACTTTGCTCAACTAGCGCAATAGCATCCTTTCTTGCCTGAATAGCTAAATCTTTATAATTATTTTCTAAATAGAGCTTTAAATCATTAATTTGAAGCTCTATTTGTTTTTTAATTTTATTCTTAAACAGCATACGTATCACCCTTTTATGAAAAAGTCTTTCTACTATTCATTGTATATTTTTAGCAATCTACTGTCTATTGCTATTACATTTTTATAATGATTTCTATGGTTCTGTATAGTCTACATCATATTTTACATACTAACACTATAGTACTTTACTAAAGAAAGGATGCCTTGGCCAATGACATTAAATTTAGATGTTTATAAAACTATGGCTTTAGTCTCTCTAGTGTTTTATATGGGTAAATATCTTAGAAATAAATTTAATATCTTAAATAAATACTGTATTCCACCCTCTGTTGTAGGGGGCTTTATAGTAGCACTCATTATGCTTACTTTTAATCTTACAGGCGCTTTTACCATCAATCTAGATACCTCGCTGCAAAATATATTTATGACTGCTTTTTTTACTAGCATCGGTTTTACTGCCAGTTTTAAAATATTAAAACAAGGTGGGGGTAAAGTCATTACTTTTCTAGGTCTTTCCATCTTACTCGTTATTTTGCAAAATGTAGTGGGTACCACCCTAGCTTCCCTCTTTCACCTTTCTCCCCTTTTAGGACTCTGCACTGCCTCTATTCCAATGGTAGGTGGACATGGAACAGCAGGCTCCTTTGGACCTATTCTTGAAGATATGGGAATCTCAGGTGCCACTAGTGTTTCTATAGCCTCTGCTACCTTTGGCCTTATTATGGGAAGTATTATTGGCGGTTTAGTTGCTAGAAATTTAATACTGCACCATCATTTAAAAACAGTTTGTGATGAAAATTCAGGTAGGATTCCCGATGAAGTAGGGGATTATAATGAAGAAAATCATAATATATTATCTTATAAAAAACTCATGGCAGGTGCCTGCTTTTTATTCATCGCCATGGGCATAGGCTCTATCGTCTCTGAATGGATTGAAACATTAGGCCTTGCTTTTCCTTCCTATATTGGTGCCATGATCGTAGCTGCTATTATAAGAAATATTTATGATTTCCTAGGAAAAGAAATTGTAGAAAAGGAAATAGAAACACTTGGTGGATTAAGCTTATCCTTTTTCTTAACCATGGCGCTTATAGGACTAAAACTTTGGGAACTCTTTAGCCTAGCACTGCCACTTATAATTCTACTCCTAGCGCAGGTGCTCCTAGTAGGATTATTTGCTTACATCATTACTTATAGAGTCATGGGTAAAAACTATGAAGCTGCTGTATTTGCTTCTGCAATATGTGGCTTTGGTATGGGTGCTACACCCAATGCCATTGCCAATATGGATGAACTGACTAATCGATATGGCTTTGTTCCTACTCCTTACTTTGTAGTACCTATTGTCGGCTGTTTATTTATTGACTTTATTAACTCAGCTGTCATTACTGTGTTTATTAATTTTATTCAAGCTCTCTAGTAATAGAGAGTTTTTTACTTTATTCTTGTTCACCTAATCTTCACTTAATAAACACCCTACTTTCATTCTAGTCATGTATTCTTATTTCTATAGTTTTCAATATAGAGACAAAAATGGAGGTTTTAATATGAAGATGAAGAAATTTTTAAGTAGTGCCCTTTCCACTTGCCTACTACTCTTTCCTGTTACACCTATTTTAGCTTTAGATCAGATGAAAATTGTTTCATCAGCGGAAGTTCCTATTTTCTCTCGTGAAATCTCCATCTCTTTATCGGATGACAATATTTTAGTAGATGGGGTCGCTGTTTCTAATGATAGTAGCAATGCCGTCTATACGAGTCACGATATTATCTACTATGAAGATAAAGACTCTTACGAAAGTGGTAACCCTTATGGTGAAGGTACTATCAGTGAGCGTCATAGCGCTGAAGAAGCTGCTAAGCATACAGTTGTTAATATCACACAACCAGGTACTTATCGCATATCTGGTGAGCTCTCTTATGGACAAATTTTTGTTAATGTCGGTAAGGAAGAAAAGGATAAAGTTACTTTAATTCTTGATAATGTAAATATTAATTGTACAGTAGCACCTGCTATCTTCTTTTATAAAGTATACGAATGTAATACAGATGCTACTACAGAAACAGCCACCAACCAAGTAGATACCTCACAAGCTGGTGCACGTGTTATCCTTGCAGATGATTCTGTGAATGCTATAACAGGCTCACATGTGGCACGTATTTACAAAGATAACGATGAACAAAAGAAACTTCATAAATATGACGGTGCTTTTTATTCTCGTATGAGTATGGAAATAGATGATGAATCCAAAGGAAATGGTATTCTTAATATTACTGCTGATAATGAAGGTTTAGACACCGAAATGCACCTTACTCTAAACGGTGGCGTTATCCATATTCAATCTGCTGACGATGGTATTAATGTTAATGAAGATGGTATTAGTGTCCTTACTATTAATGGTGGTTACCTAAGTATCTTTGCTGGGAATGGTAAAGAAGGTGATGGTATCGACTCTAATGGATGGATTGTGATCAATGATGGTACTGTTATTTCCCTTGCCAACCCAAATAGTATGGATGGTGGCATCGACTCTGATATGGGTACCTCTATTAATGGCGGTACAGTGATTGGTGCAGGCAGTATGTATGACCCACTTGAAAGTAATTCCGAACAACTTTTTATGTTTCTACAGTTTGCTGAGGATACAGATGATTTAATCGTTGTAACAGATGAAAAAGATGTCCCAATTTTTGCTTATGATTTCCCTTATGACTATACTTATATTTCATTTAGTATACCTACTCTTACTGAAGGGACTTATCATGTATATAAAGGCGGGGATATCTCTGGTACTGAGCAAGATGGTTTGTATAGCACAATTACTTCTTATAGCAGTGGCATACAGCTTCACCATGGAGGTACCTCCCTAAATGGAGGTAAAGGCGACCGCCCAGATATGAATGCCCACAGTGAACGTCCTGCTTTCCCTAATAACAGTGAAATGCCACATCTTCCTGAAAAAGGTGAATTACCAACAATACCTGAAGATATGAAATTCCCTATGATGCCTGAAAATAGTGAACGCCCTGCTCCTCCTGAAGGTATGGAAAACTCAGGTCGTCCTAATAGCTTTGGCGGTAATATGCAAAGCTCAAGTGATACAGAAAGCTATAATTTTGTACTGACTTCATCAAGTCGTGGCTTTACAAATGTTTCCGGTAACATCCTATCTACTTCTAATAACGGAATAGGCTTTACAGATGTAGCAAGCAATAGCTGGTATACAGAAGCGATTAAAATTATTTAATATCTATCTTCATATCTTTATAATAATATATTTTATCTCTCTCATTAATTTCACGTAATACACGACAAGGATTTCCTACTGCAACAACATTAGCTGGTATATCTTTTGTGACTATACTTCCCGCACCAATAACAGTATTTTCACCAATGCTTACCCCAGGTAATACAACTGCTCCAGCTCCTATCCAAACATTATTCCCTATACGTACAGGAATATTATACTGTGCAACCTTTTTTCTAAGCTCTGGATCAATAGGATGCCCAGCAGTTGCAATCGTTACATTAGGCCCAATCATAACACTGTCACCAATAAAAATATCTGTATCATCTACTAAAGTCAAATTAAAATTAGCATAAACATTATTGCCAAAATGCGTATGTCTTCCCCAGTTAGTATGTAGAGGGGGTTCAATATAACAGTTCTCTCCTAATTCTGCCACAAGACTTTTTAAAATTTCTTGTCTCTTTTCCTTTTCTGATGGCCTAGTATGGTTGAAATCATATAAAATTTCTAAACATTGTTCTTGTTCTCTTACTAAATCTTCATCATCACAGAAATAGACTTTTTGGCTATGCATTCTTTCTTTTGTAGTCATAGTAATCTCCTTAGTATTAAAGTTTAACTATCTTACCTCATATTATTTTTATTCTATCTCTATGTCTAACTTTTTTCAATAGTTTATAATTTTCACTTTAATGTTCTATAACACCTGATTCACCTAATTTTTTAGAGAATTGATGAAGGAATGCATTAGCTTTTTTCTTTAATAAAACCCCAATAAAGATAAAGAAGATAAAGAATAAACCAAGTACTACTAAATCTTTAGCCAGTGTCTCATAGTAAACTCCAGCGATTGCCTCTCGCATAGCACTAATACCATACGTAAAAGGTAAGAGCTCATGGATTTTTTGGAAAAAGTCAGGTGTAACTTGTATAGGGAAAGTGCCACCTGAACCCGCAAGTTGCAATACTAATAAAACAACGCCTATAGCCTTACCTACATTGCCAAATAGTGATACTAAGGTGTAAACAATTGCAGTAAAAATTATGCTATAGCACACAGCTAAGCCTATAAACAATACAGGCTGTTTCACCTCTACACCTAATACTACAATATCTCCAACTGATGCAATAAATCCTTGTAATGCTGCAAGGGTTGCAAATAAAAGATATTTTCCAAGATACTCCTCTACGGGTGTATATTCAAAATCTGCATTTTTGGCTTTAGTCGTTAAGAGCGCACAAAGTAATAAGGCCCCTACCCATAAGCAAAGTGTTGTATAAAATGGTGTCATACTTGCACCATAATTTGCCATAGGATACAACTTATGTGTATTTAAAATAACTGGTGCAGCTAAGAAATTACTCTTTTCACTATTATCCATGGTCAGCTCATTGATTAATTCCTTAATATCCACATTTTCATTAATAAAATTAATTTTATCTATTACCTTATCTATATCTTCTTCTATTTGGGGTACATGGGCTTTCACTTCATTAATATCTTCTACTAATAATTCACTCTTTTCACCTAAACGTACACCAAATTCCCTTAAATAATTTAATTCGTTTTTAACATTACCAAGTAATCCGCTTATATCTCCTGTAAATACTGAAACTTTACTAAGCTCCTCTTTAATTTTAGTTATGAAGTCAGCATCTAATAAATCAATTGTCTGATCTAAAGAGGCCTGGATATTAAAGTTAAGCTGTGCTATATTTTGCAATGTTTCTTCAAGCACTCCCCTATCTTCTAGAACACTATTTAGCTTACCTAGTCGCTTTTCAAGCTCTGCTAAGTTTACTTTAATATCTTCTACCTTCGTTTCGACTTTATCTACCTTACTGTGAGAAGCTTTGATGACTTTATGTGCTACATCCTCCAGCTTGTCTTGTACTTTCTCTATATTATCAACAATTTCCTCAACCTTTTCTCTTCCGCCACTGGTTACACTCATGATAATATTTTTTAACCCATTAGCCCCACTGGCTACTTCTCTCATAATCTGTTCAACAGTAGATAACTTATCTAAAATACCATTTACTTTCACGTCTATACGTGCTCGAATTGTTCCAACCACACTACTTAACCCTCTACCTTGTACTTTTAATTGACCTAATTTTTCCTCTACAAGGCTTGAGTTATTAAAACCATCCTTCATAGCTGTTAGACTATCTTCCATATCCTCTAATAGATATAAAGCATCACTAAATAGTTCTTTGTTATGACTCATATTCTCCTTAGCTTCACCTACTAAAGCTAAAATATCTTCTATTTCACTTAGAAAATTGGTATCTAACTCAGTATTACTATTCTCCTCTAATACTCGTAACTCTTCATCCGATGATATGATATACGATGCAGAAGGAGTCTTTTCTAAATCATGTAACGGTTTAATAGCTTCTATCTTCTCTAAAATATACTGAAGTTTAGCTAATTGACCGTCTATCCCTTCAGCCACTCCCTCAATAGTTTTTCGTAAGCTTTGAATTTGATCTGCTAATTTATAATGAATATGCTCTATCTTGCTTAAAACCTTTAAAGCACCTTCAGGTGTATCTAAATTTAATTTCAATTCTTCTAACGCATTTATGTAATCATTTAAAGTACTTATAAGCTCATGTTCTACATCACTAACCGTACTACTTATATCTTGATCTAATTCACCTAACTTATTTGTAATTCCCGTTAGACGCTCTTTTATCCCTTCTAGCTTTGCAATACCTTGATCAATATCATTGATAAGTACAGGCTTATTAAGCTCTATAGCTTCTTTAAGCTCAGTAGTAGAGCGTGCTATATCTGCAAAAATTGTTTGGATAAGTATCAGGTCTTCTTTTATTTCAGGAATTACTTCTTCTGGTTTAGTGCTTAGTTCATCTAAAGTTTGAGTAATATCATCATTAAAGCCTATAAGCTGGCCTATTATTTTTTCTAATTGAATTATATTTTGATCTTGCCTATCAACAAATACTTTACCATCCCTTGCTTTTTCTGTAAGATACTCTAACCCCACCTCTAAAGTTGGGAACTTATCCTGCAGGCCTATTATCATATTTTCTAATTTTTCAATAGTAGGATATTGTTTATCGACCTCAACGCCCACAGAGTGCATAACTTCAATCACTTTATCTGCTACTGTTTCAATAAAAGAACTTGTAATTTGACTTTGTATCGTTGCTGCACCTTTATCTGTAATCTTTGGTGCAATAGCATTAATCTTTTCATTGACATAGTATTCAAGCTGCGGCTTAACAGGTTCTTTATCTATAAGGGTTAATATCTTTTTAGAAAAGTCCTCAGGAATAATAATAGTTGCATAAACATTTCCTTTGTTCAATTCTGCAAGTGCCTCTTCTCGATTCTCAAAAAAAGTCCAACCTAAACTTTCATTTTCCTTGAGAGAGCTTACAACCTCTGTTCCAATATTGACTTCACTCCCTTTAATACTGCTACCTTTATCTTCATTCACAACACTTATCTTAATACCTTTAGTATTTCCATAAGGATCCCAAGAAGCATAAATGTTAACCCATGCATAAAGAGATGGTAATAAGATTAAGCCTCCTAATACAACTAGACTAACCCAGTTCCTACATATTTTTGAAAGATCTACTTTATAAATCTTTAAACTATTTTTCAGTAATTTTATTAGCACGATTTTACTCCTTCCTATGTATCCATAGAATTTTCAATCTAATATTACATGCTTATTACATCCCATAACAATAGACAAAAGTCTTTGTTTGTCTAAAACTTATTTTTAGACTTGCTTAATTAGATTTGTTTTTTATAGTGCCTTACTTTAAAATAATATGTACACCCTAAAGTAGATTCATTATAAAAAAATAGCAATCAAGAAGTTTCCTTCAAAATTGCTACTTTTATTTTATAGTATCACTTATATTTTCTACATTTTTTAATGGCTAATCAGTTATTAACTCTACCATTGGGAACTATGTCCTATGCCCCAATGTGCCCTCCCACTTCTTTAAGTTTACATTGTATATCTTCCTCAGTTAGTGTATAGATATGAGAAAATTTCTTTTCTAATGCCATATTGAAGTACTTAAGGGCACCTTTATATTTTTCACATCCTTGTAAAATCAGAGCATAGTAGTAATAAGGTTCTGGGAAGTTTGCATAATCAGCTATAAGCTCTTTATAAAGTTTAACAGCCTCTTTCTCATGACCTGCATAGTAATAACTTGTTGCAAGATTACATTTAATACGCTCACTGGTATTATTAAACTCAAACGCTTTTAAGTTAAACTCCAGTGCCTTTTTATAATTTTTCGCACATATAAGGAGATAACCTAAAGTCTCATAAATAAGAATACTATCTTTATCATTTAAAAGTGCTTCATAAATCTCAATGGCTCTATGTAAGCCGCCTTGTTTCCAAATACTTAATGCATTTGTTGCATTATAGTTAAGACGCTCATTATCATCCATGGTATCATAGCTAAGTGTCCCTAAAATTTTTGCGCCTTCATTTATTTTACCTTCACTTATTAAACGATACGCATATAAGATTTTAACCATACCCGGGCACCCTTCTAGTTGAATAGCCTTTTCATAAAGCATAAAGCTCTTCTCAATCTGCCCCTTCTTATAAGCAGATGTGGCTGAAGATGCAAGAAAAGCTGCTCTTTGTTTGTACATGACAAAGCCAAAAGAAACTATAAAAACGATAACACCTAAAAGAATATTCCTTAGAAAAAAGGAACAAATGAAACTAAGCACAACCCCTAAGAGTAAAATGGTATTAGCAGAATTCGTTTTTCTCATCGTCTTCTCCTTTATATTTTATCTATAAATAATTAAAAAATTATATCATTTACTAGATATCTAGTCAAATTTACTTAAAAGATTGGCGCTTGATTATTCATTGAATACCCATCACTTCTCACATCACTCATTTCTAAGCTAGTATCCTTTATTTCAATCTTGCTCAGTTTTTTAACTGCCCCATAAGACTCTTTTAGTGAAAGGCTGTCCCCTCGTCCAGAAATGACCCATAGAACTTTATAGCCTCTAGGAATAACCTGTAATTTTTCTTCACCTTTACCATCTGTGAAATAGATGAGTAAATTAATGTTTTTCTTATTAGCGTAATCAAAAACTGGCGTAAATCTGGTCCCCCCACTTGCACACCTTCTCTCTTGAACATCACGTACAGATTTTACTTTATAGGCACATCTAATTTGGTCATCACATTCTATAAGCGTAATCTCATGATTATAATTCTTGACAATATGAAGTACTTCCTTTATAGCTTGGTTAAACTCTTCCTGGCTCATACTTCCACTTATATCAACTGCAACAGCTATTTCTGCCTTGTGGTTTCTAAGCTGCCCTCTTAAATCTAGCCTTTCTGGTTGCCTTCTATTACGTCTTGTTATGGTCTTCTTTTTATTACTTTCAACGGTTCCCATTAATCTACTAAGATATAAATTCCAAGGCAATTCCCCCTTACTACTTTTAAGAGATGCAATCATACCTTCTAAATGAGCGGGTATACTCCCTTTCTGTGCATGAGTTATAAATTTCTGTGTAAACTCTTTAAGGGTTTTCTCATCTATTTCATCAGACTCTTCCCACAGGTCATGTGTGCTTTCTGGATTATAAGAATCGTCTATCTCACCCTCTTCATCTTCTTCTAGCAAATCAAAAGCTATTTGAAGCTTCTCGGCGTAATATTCAAAAGGTTCATAAGGCTCAAGCTGCAGACCATACTTAATGTTAACTTGTTTTAAAGTGGTCGCATAAGGTGGAAGGTAATCTAAATATTTATTAACTACTATGTCCATGGCCATATTAAGCACTCTTGTAGCATATCTACCTTTTAACTCTCGTGCCCTTATTAAATGCATAGATAATATATGATGAATTTCATGTTTAATCGTTGTCTCCATTTGCTTTATATTAAGGGTTAAGAAAATAATAGGATTAAAATATATAACATATTTAGCCCCTTTAAAGTTCACAGCACTAGGACTACTGATGTCAAATCGAATTTCCCTTCCCATTTGAAAGAAGAAATACCCATAGAAATTATCTTTCTCTTCCATAAGACTTAAACTAACCTTATCTATTAGTCTAAAAAAAGCCTCTTTAAAATCTTGTGAGATCTCTACATCTACTAACTCATGTGTACGAATAGCTTTTAACATAGACGTATGACTTATGATTTCTAATGATTTTTCATAAAGTTCTTGTACTTGCTTACTAAAATAAGTTTCCATAAACTATCCCCTTATTGCACCATACGCCTCAAAATAGGATTCTACAAAAGCTTCATTTTCTAGAGCCTTCTTGTATACTTCTGTATAACTGTTTTTAATATCCTTCATAATGCCTACCATTAAATCGATAGGATAAGCTTTTAAGAATGCTACAAATCGAGTAATAGATTCTGCTGACTCTTCTTCATTATTTTTTATATTTAATTCTAAAGTTTTTAGGATATTCATAGCAGCTAAATAAAGTCTTGTATGACTCTCACTTTTAACTTGTTCGATAACAGCATCACTTAATACATCTCCTGCAAAAACATCTTCATAACTCATTAAAGGTTTACAATCTGATTCCACAAAGCTCATAAACTCTTCTGCAATCACCTTACCTACATTCCCTTTGATAACATTTAAGAATACTGTTCTTGGAAATACATCTTTTTGTTCTTTATAAACTTGATAGCTCTTAGATACTCTTTCATAACTTCTTGGCGTTGCTCTTACATCATCTTCATTCGTTCTATTTAAATACTCTGGGAAGGTTGATATAAATTCTATAACTTTTGGATCAATGCCTGCACTTACTGCCCATTTTATCCACTGTACATGGTCACTCTCCATGTTTAACCACACAAATCTATTTTCTTGAGCAGCATCCATATCTACAACTTGATAGTCAAAGTCTGAACCATATTTACTTGATGGATTCATAGCTGCTAAAATTTTTACATTATGGTGTAATCTATAGCCATTGATTTCCCTATTTAAAATTAAATTCATGAGTTCCTGCTGTACAGTATGCTCACAGCGGTTAATCTCATCTATAAATAAAAGTACTTTTTTACCTGATGCTATCTCTTCATCTATTTCTTTAAGTTTGTTATGTACTGCATAAACAGTCATCTTCTTCTCTACCTGATTTCCATTAGAATCAATGGCTATATAAGATTCTATAGTTGGAAGGCCTCCTATCTCTCCTTCTTTAAGGAGATTACCATCAATAACGACAAGGCTCCATTCATTTTCCTTGGAAATTTTCTTTGCTAGCGCTGTCTTACCTATTCCACTTTCGCCTACTACTAAAGGGACTTCTCCAGTAGCTAATACTAATTCAACACTTCTTAATGTTTCTATAAAATTCATTGTATTTCTCTCCTATAACATCTTAAGTCTTTCATCTACAGCTATTTTTTTTGCCTTTTGACTTCCGTATCGATAAATAAATAAGATCTTATCTATTGGCATAGTCTGACTACTTCTATCTATCACATTACAATTTAAAAAGTCTCTTACATATTTTTCTTCAACATTTTCATCTGCTAAAACTTGTTTTAATACATCTTCTAATTCATCTTGAGTGAGCTTGCTTCCAACATGTTTAATGACTAAAATATTTACTTTTAGAAATTCTAGTATTTTATTTTGATCTAATTCCTTTACAAAATGAATAGCTGCTTCATTATTTTTGATAGCTATACGTTCTACAATAGGACTAGGGGAAGCGATATATTTAAGTGCATCATAACTTTTTCTAACCGCCTCTTCTTGTACACTTTCATAAGGTTCTTTGATATACTTAATAGCATCATAATTTTTTCTAACCGCTAAAAGCTGTAAGGCCTCACTAGGCTCTTTGACATATTGAATAGCCCATCCAGCTTGCTCTATAGCTAATGCCATGACCTTATCCGTTGGATTTTTAATATATTCTAAGATGTTCCATCCACTCTCTATGGCTTTTATCATCATATCCTCAGTTGGGTTACTGACAAATTTAATAGCTCTAGGATTATTATTGATGGCGATTTCTTCCATCTGCCTCGTTGGTTCTTTTATGTATTCTAATACTAATCCATTCTTACTTACGGCTAATAACTTCATCTCATCTGTAGGATTTTTTATCATTTTTATAATAGGAGGATTCATGTTAATTGATTTAATAATTTGTGCCTCGTCCATGATATTCCCTTCTTTCTATTACTTTCATTTCTATATCCATAAAATAAATATAAACCTATTATAATAGAAAAGTTTCTTAATAACAATAAAAGTAATCTATTGAATATAAAGATTATTTTATACAAGCACTATAAAAAATAATAGTGTTAAAGAATGTATTACTTCTACTAGAAAAGTATAAGATAATGCTACTACTAAAAAGTTTAAAACTACAAAATCCTCGAAAGACCTTCTTCTAGGACTCCTTCGAGGATTTTTATCTCTATTTGTCTATTATTTATATCTAGAAATATTCTACTTAAATAAACTTATACTACAAGTAAGTTAATCACGACTTAAATTAAGCTACATTTAATATTTATAACTTTCTTCATAAGGAATTTGAGCGACTACATATATTCCTTATGTAAGGTAAAGCCACGACCACGTACTTCATTTACTTGATTAATAATCATAAAGGCATTAGGGTCTATCTCCATAGCTAAGTCATTTACTTTAGAGAGCTCCCTACTGGATACAACTGTAAGCACTGCATAAGATTCTTTTCTTGTATGCCCACCCTCACTATGTATTAAAGTTGTTCCTCTATCTAACTTTGTACGAATAATTTCACTAATAGCTTCGCTTTTTTCACTGATAATCTTAATCTGCATCTGGTTTTTGCCAATCATTAATACCTTATCAAGTACCATTGTATAAAGGAGTACTAAAAGTATGCCATAAAGTATTTTCTCTTGACTTGCAAAGAGCATCTGTGTAAGTAAAATTAGACAGTCTAGTACAGACATGGTCCCAGAAACGGATAGATTAAGTTTTTTATTTAAAATAAGTGGTGGAATATCCATCCCCCCTGTTGAAGCTCCAGCACGAATAACCATCCCAATACCTGCTCCAATCAGTAAACCTGCAAATATAGTTGCTAACATGGTATCATTTGTCATACCTGAACCACCAAGTGCCTTCTCAAAAATGCTTAATATGAATGGATAATAAAAAGTACTTATAATAGTAGTAAGTGCAAAAGACTTGCCTAATACAATCCCCCCTAAAATAAACATTACTACATTGAATACCCCTACAAATGCCGAAACAGGTATTCCTAGCTGATGTTGGAAAACTAAAGCTAACCCTGTCGTTCCCCCAGTTATCAGATTATTAGGTAAAATGAATAATGCTACTGCTAAGGCATAAAGTGTATTCCCTAGCAAAATAATGAGTATCTTTTTTATATTATTCATTGCTTACCTCCTTTCTTCATCTCTTCTATCCTTATTTTCTTGTTCATTATAACATTAAATTCCTATTATTTTCATTCATACTATGTATTTGAATAAAAAAACCTCAAACCTAGTTTCCTAAGCTTGAGGAGCAATAATGTCTAGAACATATTCCTTAAATACGTTGAAAGTCCCATTTTCAGTATGGGTTCCCTTATGAATCTCTTTTGTAAGGAAATTATATGTGACATTTCCATAATTAAAGATTGCACTATATAGACTAAAAGTATCTTCTTTTATATGGTATACAATTCCTTCAGCCATGGCTTTAGCACAAATCTCAATGAAACTCTCACTTTCATCCAATTGTTTTTTTACTACTCTTTCTAAAATAAACAGTAATAAACGATAATCCCCATTTAAAGGGAACATTTGACCTTGGTTCATGTAAAATAGCTTTCCTGTGTTATGAAAATATTTTATAGTTTTATAACTAATAGCATGATACTCTTCAAAAATTTCCACTTCTGACAGTTCAAGTTGTTTGACTTGACTGCTTATTGTTTCCCAACTTACTGTTGCTGTAGATTTATTATTATGAATCGTTTTTTCAAAACACATATAAGCATCTTCTATCTTTTCAACAGTCATAATAACTTTTTCATTTATAACAATTTGATAATGACTTCCATCATAAATTAATGCAATTTTATTATTCATAGGTGCTCCTTATATAGTTAATTAATAATCATTATTATAACATATTTATTAATCAAATAATATCTTTATCTTTGCATCATTCCAATAAATGCTCTTTCTAACTATCCTACTCTATTTATTTGTTCATCTAGAAATGTAAATTTTTCATCAATATATGTTATTTGAAAATAATTAATTACTTCGTATTGACTTTTATTTTTTATTTATGTATAATTTTTTCGACAGAACAAACATATGTTTAATTATAAACATAAATTTAAATTAAATGGGCAAACCTTGGGAAACCTTGGGACGCAAAGCTATAGGGGTTAAGGTTTTTTAAACTATACCAGCCAGTTGCCAAAAAGTCATAAACTTTTTGTTATTATTTTTGATAGGATAATTTTACTCTCTTTGAGGAGATTTTTTATCGCAAGATTATAATACTTACTCTAAACTTGCATAAAATTCTTTATAAAAAATATCCTTCTGTACTTTAAAAAGTTAATACAGACTAAGGCATAGCTATGATAATAGCCTACTTCTAATTTAAATCATTTTTTCTGTTTAAAAATTTTAAAAAGATAAAATGAGGTGTTAAAATGAACAAATTTATGAAGTCACTATTAATCACAGGTATTGTTGCATCAAATGCTACAGCAGTATTGGCAACAACACCACAAAATGTCAGAGTATTAGAGCAAAGAGTAGCTACATCAGCTACACTTAAAGCTGAGCAGGCATCTGTTAATTACTCAAATTTCATTAAAAATGGTGGTGGACAACTTTGGGTTAATCTAACACTTGAGGGTGCTCAGTTTAATACAAATGATCCTTATAAAATCAAAGATGCCATTACACAAAATTATGATATTCAAACAACTTTAGCTGTAGGCAATGATGGAAAATCTATTGAAGTTGGTGTTTATAAACCAAATGCAGGTATTGAATATATTAATAATTGGGAAATCACAATTGATTCTTCTGTATTAACATGTGATAACGATGTAACAATTAAAATTCCAGTTCTCAAAGACATCCCTACAGTAAATACTCCAAAAGTTATCACAGATAGAAAAAGTATAACAGTTAAAGAGCTTGAAGAAGGTTTCATTATTAATCTTGAAGGCATAAATGGAGCTTACTTTAATACAGGATGTTTAGGAGGTTTTATTCGCCAAAGTATAATGCGTACTTCTAATATTGCTGTTAACCCATTACCATACTGCGATGGTCTTAATTCTACAAAAGTTAAACTTCATATTAAATCTTTAAATCCTGTACCTTACTATCGTGACACATTAGAATTTAGAATAGAAGGTGAAGCGACAAACTCTTCAGTACCACTCCTTGTAAGCCTTCCTATTATCAGATAATTAATTTTTCATATAACTTTAAGACCCTCAAACTAAGTTCGAGGGTCTTATTAATTTTAAGTAAATTTTTTAATATATTTATCTAAATTTTATTCTGTTTGATTTTAGACAATACTTACCCATTCAAAAAGAGACTAAGCCCCCCAGCTTAGTCTCTTTTTCCTTGATACAGTTTTTTACTCTATCTATATGTATCATACGAATTTTGCCCTATTATATTAATAACATAACATATGTTATTTTTCAATAGGCTATTTTATTTTTAAGATTAATAGTAGACAAAGATGAGCCTATGCAGTTGTTTTTAAGAAGAAAACTGCATAGCGCTCAGCTTTTTGTCTATTATTATCTTAAGTGAAATTGTCTCATTCTCTTATATCGTTAGGCTTTTATGGGTTAAGTACCTCTTTAATGATATCTGCATTGACTTTATGGTAGAAGTCAATTTCTTCACTATCGATAAACAGAATAGTATCATCTTTGCGCAAAAGCAACTCATTCCAATTCTGATGTTTATACGCTTCATCTGCTCCAAAATAACTTCCATCAACCTTTTCTAATGCCCCATAAGCAATACTTTCATCAGAATGACGTTCATAAAGTTTATCCCATACTATTTGCGCACTCCTCTCATTCTTACAATCATAATACGCTATATTAAAACTCATCCCCTCATAATTTTCCCTATAATCATAATACTTATTAAGAACAAAACTCTCTCCTGAGTCAATGCTTACCCATTCTATTTGAGCATTTTCATACCCTGGGAAGTTCCTAAGGCTTAATACCCCTACCCTTTTTGCTTCTGCTATTTCATCCTCTAGAAGCGGTCTTTCATAAGAGGTTCTAGAAATCGAAGTTATAATAAACATAAAAGTTGCGCAAATAATAGCGACTATACCTATGCCATATAAGAAATGGATATACACCTTCTTTTCCTTTGTCTTAGGTGATACATTATAATAATGCTTTTTATATAAGATAGTGATGATTATAACTGCACCTAGCATGGCTACTAGTGGCACAAATACCTTTAAATTCATTTCGCTATCACACATCCTATTAATCACTCTAAACAATAAGATCACTATAACGCCATAATACACATTTCGCCTATACTTTGCCCCCTTCAAGGTTGGCTCATAATCTTCTTGTCGTAAGCTTTTGATAATAAATCTAATCAGATAAATACTATACAAGCTGTATATGCCACCTATTTCCAACTTCATAAAAGCTGACTGCAAGGACATATTATCTAATAAATCATAATAATTCATTGTCGTTAACTCTCTAACACCCCACATAAGCCACAAAATACTAAAAAGAACCATCCATCCTTCTCTTGCGATGATGGTGTTCATCACTTGATTTTTCTTAATCTCCCCATATTTATGGATAGGCGTAGGTTCTATATCTTTCTTCGCCTTATAAATATATATATAATTCCCCGCCTTAATCTCTTGCCACTCTGAGGTTTTATACAAGCCTTCATATTCCTTTAGCATATTATCATCCAGCACCTCCACACAATAACGAATGTGGCGTGGCTTACTAGCTCTAAATTTACCAAACCCTAGAGCCCCTATCTTTTCTAGTTCATACCCTTTCTGTCCCATCTCTTCGAGATATATTTCAAGTGCTTTATAATCGATTGTTAAATAGCTTAAAAAGCGATATATATATTTTTCACCCATCTATTTTCCTCCCCATCAAAATCAGTCTTACTATTAGGCACCCATTCATATATTTTATTCGTGTCTATTCACAAATTCATTATATCAATTCAAAATTTTCAATACAATTTTAATTAACCCTAGCTACATCTCTTTTAAAGCCATACTAACTTTAGTCCATTGATATGCACCAGACGTATATCCTTTAATACCTTTTATTAAATTTCTCTTTTAAACCATTCCTTTCTGCTAACCTTAGTTTGCTCACCAGTCTTCATATTTTTTATAATCAATTGTCCTTTTTCTACTTCATCTTCACCTATTATAATAACTGTACTTATCTCTTTTGCATCTGCATAACTTAATTGTTTTTTAAGAGGGTCTTTATTCAAATAAATCTCCGACTTAATGCCTTGTCTCTGTAATGCCTGATTTACTTTAATACATTCTTTTAATGTATTACCAATAGGACTAATAAGATAATCTAACGTATCTTCTAAAGTATAGCTTCCCACAAATCCTATTTCCTTAAGTACAAAAAATAACCTTGTGATTCCTATAGATATGCCTACTCCTGGTATTTTCATATCTGTATAAAGTTCAGCCAAATTATCATATCGCCCACCTGAACAAATAGATCCATAATTTTCGTTTCTTTCAATAACTGTCTCAAAAACAGTTCCTGTATAGTAATCAAGGCCTCTAATAATCTTTAATTCAACTCTAAGATTTTGCTCATTTACACCAAATAATCTTACTGTATTTAGGACTTCTTCTAATTCCCCTATACCTATCCTCATTTTAAAATAACCCCTCTGCTCTTGGTCACTATTAAACTGTTCTCCTAGTTTCTGATTAAAAGCTTTCATCTGTTTAATGACATCATCTACCCTCCCTTGAATCTCTAACAGTTCCCTAATATATATGGCCTTGCATGCTCCAACTAATTCCTCTATCCCTCTGATACAATTTTCTTTACCAATCTTATCATATTTATCAATAAGTCCCATAACCTCTTGTTGTTGTACTATTCCTAGCATTTCTAGTAATCCTGATAAAATTTTTCTATTACTTATCTGAAATCTATAATCTTTTAAACCAATACTTTCAAATGCCTGTGCTGCTAAACTTATGACAAATGCATCATTTGTGATATCTAATTTTCTAGGACTTACAATATCTATATCCAGCTGATAAAATTCACGGTATCTCCCCTTCTGATTACGTTCTCCACGATACACCTTTCCAAATTGATACCGCTTAAAAGGAAAATCTAATTCATTCATGTGCTGTACGACATAACGTGCAAAAGGTACCGTTAAGTCAAATCTTAGTGCCTGTTTATTTTTTTCTTTATCAATTCTATAAACTTGCTTCTCTGTTTCTCCCGCAGACTTAGCAAGTAATATTTCTTCTTTCTCTATAAGAGGTGTATCCATAGGCATACAACCATTTTGTTCATAAACTTTACTCATTTTACTTACTATATCATTAAAGATAAGCTGTTCCTTTGGTGGTAATTCCATAAATCCTGGTAATATTGATGGTTTAATTTTCTTTGTCATACTAATCTCTCCTTTGAATTGGGGTAATAAAAAATGCACATAGGCTTTATACCTACATGCATTGATTCTCCCTTACAAGAGAGCCTTGAATTATGAATTCAAATCATCACAGTAGATACAAGCCTAACGTCAAATAGACTTGTATCTACCAATCAAATTGGTGATCCAAGCCCTACTTGTGATGATGATGTAATTGAACTATTATAGTTAATTGTTCTGAACTCATAATTCCCTCCGTATCTTATTTTGAATTATTGTACTCTATTTACATATATTTTTCAATCCCAAAGTTATAATAATACTACTATTTGTATAAGGCATCGTATCTTTATATAAATGATGCCTATTTGCATGAAGTAATTTGTATTTGTTCTTCTAGATCTATAAAGTTAATAACCGGCAACACCTCTATGTCAGGGGTTATAAATATTTTAAAATCATATGTATTATATATAACTTCCTCCTGAAGTCTATTCATATCTTCTTCAGTTACTGGATAAAAAATTCTTTTCAACCCCCATCCTACTTCTTCTAGTAGTTCTAATCCCCATATTGCTCCTTTACATATGCCTCTTATGAGTATAGATATTGATAATATAAATATAAGAGATACTATATTAATCGAAAAATAAGTGCCTAATATAAATATACTAACGATATGCCACTTCATATTAAGAAATCTTGTCCTAGTCAAGCAAAATTGTAACACTTGTGTATAGTTTCCTTATGCAGTACAGCGTGCTGCATAAGGTGTAAGACCATCATTGTATGAATGAGGCCTTACGTGATTATATTTCACATAAACAAATTCATAAAGTTTCTGATCCAACTCATCTGTTGATTTGAAACGGTAAAGATTAAAAAACTCATTTTTTAGCGTATTATAAAAACGCTCCATTGGTGCATTATCATAAGGACATCCAGCCTTACTCATGCTTTGTTGGATGTGATTCTTTTTGCAAAAGTCATTGAATTCTTTAGCTGCAAATTGACGGCCTTGATCTGAATGAAGTATTAATCCCTTAGCAGGTTTATGTCTTTTTAACGCAATATTTAAGGTTTCAATAGCAAGTTCTGTGGTTATATGTGCACCATCTAGAGTTGCTACCGCAGAACGGTCATATAAGTCAATGATTGTACAGTTGTATCGCATATTGCCATCTTTCTCTGGCAAATAGGCGAAGTCAGTACACCAAATTTTATTTGGTGCATCTGCAGTAAAATGTCTATTTAAGAGATTAGGAAAAATTTTGTGAGCAGTTCCTTCAACGTAAGATGGCTTTTTCCTCCTTACAATAGAACGCAATCCTAGTTCAAACATATAATGATGAATCGTTATATAGGAACGATGAATAGAATAGTTATCTAAATAATATTTCATCATTCTATACCCTGGTACACCATTTTCACGATGATATATTTCAACTATTTTGCGTTGGATTTTAGCCTTTTCTTCGTAATATTGATGTTTACGGTCTTTTAAATAGTTATAGTATGCGTTAGGATAAATATAAAATTTGCTAAGTAACCAACGGACACCAAACTGATCTTTATATTTCTGGATGAACTGGTACTGAGCTAATCGATTGCTTTTGCAAAGAATGCCGCTGCTTTTTTTAGGAATTCATTTTCCTTTTTAGCTTCTTCTAATTCTTTTCTTAATCTAAGAATTTCTGCATAGGAATTATTTTCTTCTTGTATAGTTGGATTTGATTGGCATTCTTTGCGGCGTTGTTGCAACCAGTATGTGAGAGTACCTTGACCAAGATTGTATTCTTCGGTAAGACTTTTCTTACTACGACCTTCTTCCAGATAGAGGCGTAATACTTTTTCTTTTAGTTCAGGTGTGTATTTGTTGTTGCTCATAACGTAACATCTCCTTTGATAATTTGATTTTATCAAACTATACAGGGGTGTTACAACTTTAATATATCAGGTCATTCCCTTTACTGCATTTAAATATATTGCTTCTACAACTATCCCTCTTTCTTCACTTTCTAACTCCTCATATTTCATAATTAATTCCTGTTCTCTTTTTGTTGCACTTCTAAATATTTTGCGTTTCATCTTTTTAATCTTTACTATTCTCCTATCATTCCTTTCAATCTGTACTAGCAATCGTTCTAACCTCTTTTCAATACTAGCTTTTGAAATTATTATCACTCCTTTTATACAAAATAAGATAACCTATATCAAACTTGACATAGGCTATCTCATAATTATTATATATATTTCATAATATTTTAAATACTATTACGTAAATTTCTTTTATCCCTCTAATTCTTGTACAAGTTCTGGTCTAAAGTACGGTTTTTGTCTTCCATCTAATCCTGCCATCTCAATTGCTTCCCTATTATCTATTTTGAATTTTTCATATGCTCCCGTTTCAGCAACTGTTATTTTAAAATGCTTATTATCTATTTTAGTCACCTTCAAACTATCAATCCCCAATGTATTTAGCAAATCCCAAGTAACAACCTCTCTATTTCTAAGTCCTAATACATCTTTAAGTATCCATTCTCCAAGTGCTCCTTGTGGATTAGTTTGGAGACTTTTACCTCCCACTTGCTTTATTCTCCCTCTTAACACTCTTCCATCCGGTAATATTAAGTCAAAATCATTTAATTCTTTATCCTTAATTTCATCTTCTTTCAATGCATTTATCCCAAAAAATTCCGGAAAAATGTAGTGAATCCATTTACTAACCCTTACTTCTATTTCATACTCAGGACGAGGAATATTACTACCTTTGCTTTTTGACTTTGAATGCCTTATATTAATTCCCGAACACGGTGAAACAATTCTGCCCTCTTTCTTGTCTTGATACAAAGGCAAATATACTTCTTGATAAATTTTACTATTGCTACTTCCTTTTACAAAACTACGTACCCCCTCTGCAACTATTCCTTGGGATATAGTATGTTGTTGCAATTCTCCTAACTCCTCATATATATCTTTCTTCTCTTCACCTGGTAATTGTATCATTCGAATAAGCTCAAAAGGGTCTTCAAACTGTTCTATAGGTATTTGTGCAATTATTTCTCCTTGTGACGCATCAAACTCTTCCAGCAACACACTTTTACTCTTATAAAATTTGTAATTATGTAATTTATCCTTAAAACTGTATGTTTTTCCATCACTTTTTATTAATTCTATAGAATCTAGGTCTATTAAATCGTATCGTGTTTCAACTATATTCATTACATCATCATCACGAGTAATAAAATGATATACATCATCACCTGTTCTATATAAACGCTTATCTAACATTATACGTTCATTTCTAAGTTCAGCTACCTTACGAACAACTTCTTCAGGCGTTCCTTTTTCAATAAGTGGAGCAATAACAACTGGGGCTAATTTATTAAATTCTGCTACTTTTTGATATGTATAATCATTTGTATGTATCCATGTTTTAAGTCCTATACCTATTCTATCTTTCCCCCATACTGCTAGTGCATCAAAAGCACTATCTTTTCTTGTTAAATCTTCTACATCAAATACTCTAGCAAAAAGTTGCTCATGATTACGATAATACAAATACGGCTTACGTGCATTGGTTCCTTCTTGGTTATCTTTAAAAAGTCCACTTAGTGCACCAAATATCTTTAAAAACTCTATATACTCACGCTGTTCTTGCCTAGAAAATCTATCCCATATTATATTTGCCATGATAATCACCTCTATCTACATAGTAAGTATATTTTACCATAAATATCATCTTTTTTAGAGTTTAATAGACAAAAAAAGATAAGAGCTTCCTCTTATCTTAAATACTAATTATTTGACTTGTAGTGAATAGAATTTTTTACTCGTATCTTTTGATACCAATTTAAAATATTCCTCATCTGATAATAGCTTAACTTCCATTTTATCTAAATATTCTTCTACCTCTTTCATTTCATCAAAGGACTCTTCAACAAAACTTTCTCCTTCAAATCTATTTTTTATATCTACATAAATAAGTATATTCTTACCATTACATTCTATATCTGTACTTTTACTATCTACCATTTCATCAAGGGCATGTGCAATATTTTCTGCAATACGTTTAATTACAGGTACTACTACACTATTTCCAGCCTGTTTATACAACTGCCCATTCGATATTTCTGGCATCTTAAAGTCTTTTGGAAAACCTTGAGCATTGAATGTTTCTCTCGGTGTTAACTTTCTAATTCCATGGTCAGTTAAAATTAAAGGAACATTATGCCCTCCTGTTCCCATATTAGCTGTTAATGTAGGCACAACACCACTCTTGTTTTCTCTTACATATTGTCTTCGCCATTGATACACTGAATTTTGAGATTTAATCTCTTCTTTCAGCTTATCATAGAAAGGTTGTACACCTTCTTTGTAATAGTATTTGTCTTCCACTTTAGTTCTATAATCAATAATCGTATCTAGCCCATTAGTAAGCTCAATTTCACACGGGAATTCGAAATTATTAAAAGCCCTTTTATCTCGAAATCCAACAATATATATACGTTCTCTGTTTTGAGGAATATTGCCGTAGTCTTTGCCATTCATAACTTTCCATTTAATGCAATAACCATTTAAAGTTAATGCTTCTCTAATAACTTTGAATGTATTGCCATGGTCATGGGTCACCATGTTTTTAACATTCTCAATAAATATAGCTTTAGGCTTATGATGAGCTATTATTCTTAAAAGCTCAAAGAACAAGTCTCCTCTATCATCTTCAAACCCTTTTCTATAGCCCGCTATTGAAAATGCTTGGCAAGGAAATCCTCCAACTATCATATCAGTATTAGGTACATCTGCTACTTCAACCTCATGTATATCTCTTCTATCAAGATGTACTTCTGGAAAATTAATAGCTATTGTCTCCTGTGCATTTTTATCAAATTCATTGATGAAAACCGTACTGAACTTCTTAGTTTGTTCAAATCCTAAGTCAATACCACCAACTCCACCAAAAAAGCTTGCTACTGTGTAGTTAGTAGTACTTACAGTATCATTGTTTGCAACCATAAATTCGGTCTCCTCTCTTGCTTAACTTCAAGTTATATCATTTATTAAGCCTCTTTATTTTCTAGTCATTTATTGTCTTTATTCTTAACACAAAACTCCCTCTCCAGATTGAATTTTCTGAAAGAGGGAGTTTCTCACATGGAGGTGAGGGGAATCGAACCCCTGTCCGAAAGCCCATAAATCGTGGTCTCTA
>NZ_JBKVCH010000019.1:0-51022 GCF_046966505.1 Zhenhengia sp. | reverse complement strand
CACTTCATGTGACTTTATGAATCGACTGGTTTAATGGTTACTATTTTATTTTCAATGTTCAATCTGTTTGTGTTTGTTTCTTAAGCACAAGAGATATTCTATCATATCGCTTTACTTATGTCAATAACTTTTTTCATTTTTTAGCTTGTCCATTTTAAAGATTTAAAATGGCGGAGAAGGAGGGATTCGAACCCTCGCGCCGGTTAACCCGACCTATACCCTTAGCAGGGGCACCTCTTCGGCCAACTTGAGTACTTCTCCGAATTATAAAAAAGTTATTTGTTTACCGTTTTTCGCTTGCGTTCCCTAACGGCAAGATTTATATTATCAATAAATGTGCTATATGTCAACCCTTTTATTTATATTTCTTTGTTATTATCTTTTCTTTTTATGCTAATCCCTTATAAATACTAGGTTTTATCTCATTTTTATCTATCAAGAAATTATGTCTTTTAGCTTTCTATCCCTAGCTCATAGCTGAGTTTTATCTTTTTTATCTTACCTATATACTCCTCATTATATACGCCATATCCTATTTTCTTCTTAATTAAAGATAAAAAAGAGGTAGTACCTGGAAGATAGGTACTACCCCTTTTGTAGTTGAAATATTAGTTCATAGATAAAAGCTTGAAAATATCTACCCGTATTTACCCCCATAAGATGTTGTTATTTGCACTTATTTATATAGATTTAAAATTCTACATGGGTTAATAGAGTATTTCTACTGAGAAAATGTAATATTTTCTATATCATCATATCATCTATTCCTTGTATTTACAATATATTAAATACTTATTCTTCTATTTGTACTGCTACTTCTTCAGTATCTTCTTCAACTGCTCCATCTTTAACTTTTGCAAGACATACAACTTGTACACCTTCATCTAAGTTAATAAGTTTAACCCCTTGTGTATTTCTTCCTACAGAAGAAATTTGAGCAACATTAATACGGATAATAACCCCCTGTGAGTTAATGAGTAATAATTCCTCATCTTCATGCACTGAGGTAATCCCTACAACATTTCCTGTTTTTTCAGTAATCTTATAGACTTTTATACCTTTACCACCACGTTTTTGAGCTCTAAACTCTTCAACAGGCGTACGTTTACCAAGTCCATTTTCAGATGCTACTAAAATTTGTTCACCTTCTTTTGGTACAGTTGCACCAATAACAACATCACCCTCAGATAAGTTAATGGCTCTAACACCACGTGCAGTTCTACCCATAGGTCTTACATCTGTACCATCAAACATAATACCTTTACCAAATTTAGTACATACTAAAATTGAGTCCTCTGGAGTTGTTTCATATACGCCTATTAATTCATCATCTTCTGCTAATGTAAGCGCAATGATACCACCTTTTCTAATGTTCTTGAAGGCTTCTAAATCTGTTTTCTTAATCTGACCATTTTTAGTTACCATGGTTAAGAAGACATTCTCTGTTTGATCTTGTACTGGGAATACAGCACTAATTTTCTCATCTTTATCAAGTTGAAGAAGGTTGATAATTGCCATACCTCTTGCAGTACGTCCTGCTTCTGGTATTCTATAAGCTTTGATTTTATAAGCTTTACCTTTATTAGTAAAGAACATAATTTCACTTAAGTTACTTGTTACAAAGAGTTGGTCAATAAAGTCTGCATCAATTGTATTAACACCTACAATACCTCTACCACCTCTATTTTGCTGTTTGTAAGTATCTAATGGAATACGTTTGATATATCCTAAATGAGTCATAGTTACAATAACCTGTTCTTCATCAATGAGGTCCTCAATATCAAAGTCATCATCTGCACTTACTATTTCTGTTCTTCTAGCATCCGCATATTTATCACGAATTTCAATGATTTCTGCTCGGATTACTTCATATAATTTATATTCATTCTCAAGAATACCTCTAAAGTATGCAATCTTCTCTAAAAGCTCTGCATATTCTTGCTCAAGTTTTTCTCTTTCAAGCCCTGTTAAAGCACGAAGACGCATATCCACGATAGCTTGAGCCTGAATTTCTGTAAGGTCAATTGCCTCCATTAAACGCTCTTTAGCTTCTTGGACAGTTTTAGACTCCCTAATTAAACGTGTGATAAGATCAATCTTATCTAACGCTTTTCTAAGTCCTTCTACAATATGCGCTCTTGCTTCTGCTTTATTTAAGTCATACTGAGTACGTCTAGTTACAACATCTTTTTGATGCTTTAAGTACTCTTCTAACATCTCTTTTAAGTTAAGTACTTTTGGCTTGTCATTTACAAGCGCAAGCATATTCATGCTGAATGTATCTTGTAATTGAGTATATTTATACAGCTGATTTAAGATAACGTTTGGATTAACATCTCTTCTAAGCTCAATAACAATACTCATACCATCTCTATCTGATTCATCACGTAAGTCTGTAATCCCATCAACTTTTTTGATTTTTACAAGCTCTGCAATTTTCTCAATAAGCTTAGACTTATTAACCATATATGGAATCTCTGTAACTACAATACGAGATTTTCCACCTTGCATCTCTTCAATCTCCGCAGTTGCTTTAACTTTAACCTTACCTTTACCTGTACGGTAAGCTTGATCAATACCATAACGTCCTTGAATTGTAGCACCTGTTGGGAAGTCTGGTCCTTTAATGATTTCCATTAACTCGTCAAGCTCTGTCTCACGTAATTCTTGCTCTTCATTATGACCCATGTAGTTATCAATCATCTTAATAACGCCATCAACAACTTCACCTAAGTTATGAGGTGGGATGTTTGTTGCCATACCTACAGCAATACCTGATGATCCATTTACAAGTAAGTTAGGAAAACGTGCAGGAAGTACAACTGGCTCTTTTAAGGACTCATCAAAGTTAGGTCTGAAATCAACCGTTTCCTTCTCGATATCTGCAAGCATAGACATCGAAATCTTGCTCATTCTGGCTTCCGTGTAACGCATGGCCGCAGCACTGTCACCATCAATGTTACCAAAATTACCATGTCCATCTACAAGTGGGTAGCGAATTGAGAAGTCTTGTGCCATTCTAACCATGGCATCATAAATTGAGGAGTCACCATGAGGGTGATATTTACCCATGGTATCCCCAACGATACGTGCTGACTTTCTGTATTGTTTATCTGGTCCTAAATTCAGTTCATCCATCGCATAAAGAATTCTTCTGTGAACTGGTTTTAATCCATCTCTAACATCTGGTAGGGCACGAGATACAATAACGCTCATGGCGTAATCAATATAGCACTTTTTCATCTCGTCCTGAATATCAACAGAGATGATTTTATCAAAATTGTTATCTAAGTTATCCATCTTTCTCCTCCTCTACCCTTTTCTATATATCTAAATTAGTAACTTTAGTTGCATACTCATGAATGAATTCACGTCTTGGTTCAACTTTATCACCCATTAATGCTGTAAAGATTTGATCGGCTGCTGCTGCATCTTCAATATCTACACGTACTAAAGTTCTAGTCTCTGGGTCCATTGTTGTTTCCCATAACTGATCAGGATTCATTTCCCCAAGACCTTTATAACGTTGCATTCTTGAAATACCTGTTCTACCTATTTCTTCTAAAATTTTCTCTAACTCTCTATCATCGTAGGCATAATGTTTCTTTTTATTTTTCTCTACTAAATAGAGTGGTGGTTGCGCAATATATACAAAGCCATTTTCAATAAGCGGTCTATAATATCTATAGAAGAATGTTAGAAGTAGCGTACGAATATGAGCCCCATCAACATCGGCATCAGTCATAATAATGATTTTATGATAACGTAACTTGTTAACATCAAAGTCTTCACTAATACCTGCACCAAATGCAGTAATCATATTACGAATTTCATCACTTTCAAGCATTCTATCAATTCTAGCTTTTTCTACATTAAGAATTTTACCTCTAAGTGGAAGGATAGCCTGTGTCTGGCGTGATCTTGCACTCTTAGCAGAACCCCCCGCAGAATCCCCTTCGACTAAGTAGATTTCACATCTACTTGCATCTTTTTCAGAGCAGTCTGCTAGTTTACCTGGAAGTGCTGTACTTTCAAGTACACTCTTTCTTCGTGTAAGTTCTCTAGCTTTTCTAGCTGCATCACGTGCTCTAGCAGCCATAGTTGCTTTTTGAATAATCATTTTAGCTACATTTGGATTTTGCTCTAAGAAGTAAGTCAGTTGTTCACCAAATATGCTTTCTACAGCTCCACGTGCTTCACTATTTCCAAGTTTCGTTTTAGTCTGGCCTTCGAATTGTGGCTCTCCAATTTTAACACTAATAATAGCAGTAAGACCTTCTCTTATATCTTCACCACTTAAATTATTATCTGCCTGTTTAAGAAGCCCCATTTTTCTACCATAGTCATTTAAAGTCTTGGTAATAGCTGCTCTAAATCCTGATAAATGTGTACCACCTTCAGTTGTATTAATGTTATTTACAAAGCTAAATACATTCTCTACATAACTATCATTATGCTGGAATGACACTTCTACATTAATACCATCTTTCTCACCTTCCCCATAGAAGACTTCTTCATAGATAGGTGTTTTATGTTTATTCAGATGACTAACAAACTCTTTAATACCACCTTCGTAGTGGAATACCTTATGATGTTTTTCATCTTCTCTTAAATCTATTAATTCAATACGTAATCCTTTTGTTAAAAAGGCTGTTTCCTGTAATCTTTGTTTGAGTATATTAAAGTCATATACAGTTGTCTCAAAAATTTCTGCATCAGGCTTAAAGTGTACAAATGTACCTGTCTTGTCTGTATCTCCAACTATAGTTAAAGGACTTACGACATGTCCACGTTCAAATTTTTCTTCATGAATTTTGCCTTCTGTGTGTACTTTTACTACAAGCCATTCAGATAATGCATTAACTACTGAAGCACCTACGCCATGTAAACCTCCGGAAACTTTATAGCCTCCTCCACCAAACTTTCCTCCTGCATGAAGTATAGTAAATACAACCTCAACTGCTGGAATTCCTTTTTGAGCATGTATGCCGACAGGAATACCACGTCCATTATCTAGAACAGAAATTGAGTTATCTGGATGAATAGAAACGACAATCGTATCACATGCACCAGCTAATGCTTCGTCAACGGCATTATCTACTATTTCATAAACTAGGTGGTGAAGACCTTTTGAGGAAGTACTACCAATATACATACCTGGTCTTTTTCGTACTGCCTGCAGCCCCTCTAATATTTGTATTTGATTTTCATTATACGTTGCTGCCATAATAAGATCTCACTCCTTTAAATTTTCGAATATGCATAATAAACCAACTTTCATTATACCTCAAACAGTTGTCAAAGGCAAACCTTGTCAATATATGTTACCTTTTACCACATTATATAGTTTACCAACTTTTTGACTATTCCATACACTTTGTTCTACTCCTGTACAGGTAATTAAGGTCTGAATATTTTCTGTATAAGAAAATAGATATTTTTGTCTGCTATCATCTAGCTCAGAAAGAACATCATCAAGTAACAATATAGGCGCTTCCCCTAAATTTTCCTGCATAAGACGAAGCTCGGCAAGCTTCATAGAAAGTACAACTGTACGTTGTTGTCCTTGAGATCCATATACTTTAACATCCATACCATTAATCAAAAACTTTAAGTCATCTCTATGTGGTCCAACTGAACTACTTTGAGTCATAATATCCTTTTGTCTATATCTTGCTACTTTTTCTTCTATATTTGTTTCAAGCACATTAGGTTCATAAACAACTTCAAGGTCCTCTTTACCACCTGATATATTTGCATGTATCTTTTTTGCTACTTCATTAATTTCTTGAATGAACTCACTTCTTCTTTGAATAACTTCTTTTGCGTATTCTACATATTGCATATCCCAAATATCTAGCATATCTGGATTAGGATTTTGCTGATACTGCTTCAAGGCGTTGTTTCTTTGCTTTAAGACTTTATAATATTGCTTTAAAGCATAGTAATAAAGCTTATTAAATTGACATAATTCAATGTCAATAAATCTTCTACGTTCTTTAGGGCTCTTTTTTATAAGTTGGAGGTCTTCAGGAGAAAACATAACTACCGTCAAGGTCCCAAAAAGCTCACCTAGCTTGGCTACTGGTAATTTATTAATAGCTACAGCCTTACCTTTTTGAGTAATATGAAAGTCAATCTTATCGTTAAACGTACGTTTTTGTACATCAAGTGTAATATGAGCTGCCTCTTCATTCCATTTAATTACTTCTTTTTCTTGAGAAGTACGATGTGACCTTGCTGTTGCACATAAGTAGATTGCTTCTAGTACATTAGTTTTTCCTTGTGCATTATCCCCTTTAAAAATATTAATCCCTTTATCAAGTTGAATATTAACTTCACCATAATTCCTAAAATTGTTTAAAGCGAGTTCCTGAATATACATGAGGTTCTCCTTTATAAAAAAATCTATCTCTAAATGATTTGATAATTTTGTCCATCGAATTCTACTTCATCACCAGGACGTATTTTTTTACCTCTTTGTGTGCAGATTTCGCCATTTACAAGTACAAGTCCTTGTGCAATAAGCATTTTTGCCTCGCCACCGCTGTCTACCATATCTGCAAACTTCATAAGTTGATCTAGTTTAATAAATTCTGTTGTAATTTTAATTTGTTTCACGAGTACTTCTCCTTTTATTTTAAAAATAATTTTATTATAGCAATAAATCGCTCTTGCTTCTACTTGAAACAAAGAGCGATATTTTCTATGTCTTATCTACGCATTTAACCTAATTGGTAAAATAAGATATTTATAATGATCACCCTCTATTGGATGAATAATACAAGGTGTAAGTGAAGAAATAAAAGTAATACTTACTTCATCATCATCGATAGATTTTAATGCTTCAATGAGATATTTTGGATTAAATGCAATACTTAAATTATTTCCTTCAAGTTCGATTGCAACTTCTTCAAGCGCAGTACCAAGCTCTGCTCTTGATGTAATGATCATATTATCTCCGTCTATTTCAATTTTTATTGGATTTTTCTTCCCTTCACGAGAAATTAAAGCAGCACGTTCGATACTCATAAGGAATTCTTTGCGATCTACTTTAATCTTTGTTTCATAGTCTGATGAAAATACTTGTTCATATTTTAAGAATTCACCTTCAAGTAGATTAGAAACAACTTTACTTTCACCTAAATCAAATAAAATGTGTTTATCTTCAAAATAAATACTCATTTCATCTGCTTCATCAGTAGAAAGAATCTTGCTAATTTCATTGAGTGTGCGCCCAGGAACGACAACTTCTCTTTCTCCATTCTCATTTGAGAGGGTAGTTTTTCTATATGAAATACGGTATCCATCTACAGTAACCATGTTAAAACTGCCATCTTTAATTTGAAGCATTTCACCAGTAAGGATAGGCCTGGATTCTTCTTGAGCAACAGAGAAGATTGTTTGTCTAATCATATCTTTAAAAGCTACTTGAGAAATTGTATATTTATTCATTAACTCAACTTGAGGAAGATCTGGGAATTGATCTCCTAGTTGACCTGCAATTGAAAACTTAGATTTTTCACAAGTGATATTAGTCATATGATTAGCACCAGTTGAAATTTCAACAGTTTCATTAGGCATTTTTCTGATAATTTCAGAGAAGATTTTTGCTTCAAGAGCAATAGCTCCTTCTTCTAAAACTTCTGCTTCAATTGTACTTTCAATACCAAGTTCTAAGTTATACCCAACTAAAGTAACTTCTCCATTATAAGCTTTTAATAAGATACATTCGAGAATTGGCATTGTTGTTTTAGTTGAACATGCTTTAAGTACAGTGTTAATGCTGTTTAAGAGTACGTCTTGCTTACAGCGAATATTCATTGTGGATAATCTCCCTTCGAAAATCTTTTATAATAATTAAAGTAATTTAGCAATGATAGTAATAGGACCTGTGGATAATGTGTATAACTGCCAAAAACCTATATATTGTTGATAAAATCCCTTGTATATAGGCCTGTGGATTAGTATAGTGGATTAAAGTAAGTTATCAACAGTATCAACACTCAAAAAAAAATAAAAGAACTATCCACAAACTATCCATATGGTAGTCACATGGAGATGTGAATAATTATTTCCCTGTAATCTTGTTCTCGAGCTCCGTAATAATCTGTGAGAGCTCCATATCTTTAGTAAGGTCTTTAGAAATCTTCTCAAAGCCATGAATAATCGTGGTATGATCACGTCCACCAAACTTCTCACCAATCTTTGGTAGAGAAAGATCTGTTAGTTTACGGCATAAATACATGGCAATTTGTCTTGGATAGGCAATGTTACGTGTACGCTTAGCTGATTTAAGCTCATCTACCTTGAGGTGGAAGTAATCTGCCACAATTTCCTGTATATAGTCAGCTGTAATAACCTTAGGCTTGTCCTTAGAAATCAGGTCTTTAAGTGCTTCATTTGCAAGCTCTACTGTAATAGGCCTATTGGCTAAGGAAGAAAAGGCTAATATACGGTTAAGGGCCCCCTCCAGCTCACGGATATTGGATACAACTGTCTTAGCTATAAATAGAAGAACATCTTCTGGGACAGATAAGCTTTCAAGTTCAGCTTTCTTCCTTAAGATAGCAATACGTGTTTCAAGATCTGGACTCTGAATATCTGCAATAAGCCCCCATTCAAAACGTGAACGTAGTCTGTCTTCTAATGTTTCTATCTCTTTAGGTGGACGATCGCTAGAGATAATAATTTGCTTATTAGCTTCGTGAAGTGTGTTGAAAGTATGGAAGAACTCCTCTTGAGTACGTTCCTTGCCTGCAATAAATTGGATATCATCTATAAGTAAAACATCTATATTTCTATATTTATTTCTAAAAGCTTCGTTTTTATCATCACGAATTGAGTTAATGAGCTCATTCGTAAACTTCTCTGAAGAAGCATAAAGTACCTTAGCACTTGGGTTTTGCTCTAAAATGTAATGAGCAATAGAATGCATAAGGTGAGTTTTTCCAAGGCCTACGCCTCCATATAAAAATAGGGGATTGTATGCTCTAGCAGGGGCTTCCGCAACAGCAAGTGCAGCAGCATGTGCCATACGGTTGCTATTACCTACGACGAAAGAATTAAATACATATCTAGGGTTAAGATTGCTTCTTATATTTAAAGGATCTTCGATAGCAGCTTCTTTCTTTGCAGAAGGTTGTTTAGGGGCATATTTTCCGTCTTCAGACACGACAACAAAGTCAAGGATATACTCCTTATTAAGAACCTGAAGGACACTATTCTTAATAAGTTCAAGATACCTAGTGCTGAGAATTTCTTTATTAAAGTCATTTTTTACGCCAATCACCATGGTATTATCAAAGATATCTATAAGCTTGGTCTCCTTAAACCATGTGTTAAAGCTGACAGATGAAGTTTCAGGTTCGATAATACTTAGGATGGCGTTCCATTGGGCATCATAATGGTGCGTCATTTAAAACTCCTCCTACAAATACACAATTTATACACAAGTTATTTTAGTATTGTCAACATGTGAGTAATCTAATCAATTCTTATAAACAATATGGGATTAATTTAAGTAACTCTAGAAATAAAATGATAGAAACATAGTCATCTAAAGATGTTATCCACATAAAAATAAGTATAAATTTGTTAAAAAACAAAGAAAAAATAAGAAAAATATGAGTTATACACAGAATTATCAACAGAATGTGTATAACTTTAATCTTTCAACAACTTATACACAACTAAAATAATAATATCAAAATAGCTGTTGAAAAGCAACAGATTTAAAAAAATATCCACAGGCCAGTGTATAAAATTTCGGTGGATATTTTGGTGAAGAAGTGACAAAAAAGTACAAAACATGACTTAAAAATTACCATTAATAGAGGGTTGACGAGATTTTATAAATCTTCTATACTATGAATAGTGCTTATTTGTTTATTTAACTCTATATAGAGTTGTGTGTGCGAATTTTTATTTTATATTTATATTTTTAGTGCTTAAAAAAATTGTGCATATTATGTGGCTACTTTATTAATATAAGGAGGTGCGACATAATGAAAATGACATACCAACCAAAAAAACGTCAAAGAAGTAAAGAACACGGTTTCCGTAAAAGAATGAGAACTAAAAACGGTAGAGCGGTAATTGCTAGAAGAAGAGCAAAAGGTAGAAAAAAATTAACAGCATAAAACAAGGCCGCCTCGGTGGCCTTGTTTTGCCTTATAAGGAAATTAGGAGTATCGCGGATGAAATATACAGTATCTCTTAAGAAAACACCTGAGTTTAGAAATGTTTATAGAAGAGGAAAGTCTGTTGCTAATAGATTTCTTGTTCTATATAAATATAAGAATGGTAAAGATATTAATAGGTTAGGTATATCAGTAAGTAAAAAAGTAGGAAATAGCGTAGTAAGAAGTAGAGTTACAAGACTCATTCGTGAGAGCTACAGATTAAAAGAAGAATTCATTGATCAGCCAGGCTGGGATTTCGTTATTATTGCGAGAAGCAATGCAAATAACGCTACTTATAATGATATTACTGATTCACTAGAACAATTACTCAAACAACAAAAAATTTTTAACAAAAATTCATAAATGTCCTATCTTAATATGTTAATATACTATTGAGTTATATGACATAGATGAGTGAAGTATAGAAATACATGTTTGATACTTTCCTATTAGAATAACTACCAGCTAAATATACATTTCTATGGCTGAGGTGTATATTTTTATATAAAAAACTAAGGGTATAAGGGTAGTTGAGGAGTTTTTAGAGGTATGAAAATGAAAAACATATTAAGAGATAGTGCACTAGGTACTATTAGGGTTTATCAGAAGTATATTTCACCATTATTCGGGGCTAAGTGTAGGTTCATACCAACTTGTTCAGCTTATACTTATGAGGCAATAAGTGTACACGGGTTTTTTAAGGGTACATTTCTTGGTATAAAAAGGATATTAAAGTGTAATCCTTTTCATAAACCGATGTATGACCCTGTACCACCTAAACGAAAGAAATGTCAATAAGTCAATAAAATACTTAGGAGGAATCCAATGGGAATTATAAACAGCTTTTTTGGTATGATCCTCAATTTAATCTTTGAGGGGATTGCGCTTCTTACACCTGTAGGGACATTAGGTCTTACGATTATTGTATTTACAGTGGTAACAAGGCTTTTACTTACTCCATTGCAGATTAAACAAATGCGAACTACTCGCGCAATGAGTAAGATTCAACCAGAACTTACAAGAATTCAGAAAAAATATGCTAATAAAAAAGACCAACAGTCTCAAATGGCATATAGTCAAGAGTTACAGGCAATTTATAAGAAGTATAAAATTAGTCCATTTGCAGGATGTTTGCCACTTCTTATTCAATTACCACTTATCTATGCACTTTACAATGTACTTAGACAACCAAGTAGATATATCTCAAAACTTAGTGAGATGTACACACAGTTAGCAGATGTTTTAGCGCAAAATGTAGCTAATGTAGATACAGTTATTAATGAAGTAGTAAACAAAGTTCCACTTAGCTCAACAGCTATGTATGAACTTCAAAAATTAGGAGATACAGCAACTCTTGCAGATAAGCTTTCTCACTTTACAACTGACCAGTGGAATGCGATGCGAGAACTTATTTCTCCACAAGTATATGATTTACTTTCTAACTTACTTGAAGCAAAACATGGGTTTGAATATTTTATTGTTAACTTAGTAGATTCACCATCTCAACTTGTAGCAAACGGTCAATACCTTGCCCTTTTAATCCCAATTGCAGCTGGTGCATCAACATTTATTTTCAGTAAAATCACAATGGCAGCAAGTAAACCAGCTACACCAGCAAATGGTGAAGCAAACCCTGCAGATAGCATGATGAAAGTTATGAACATTATGATGCCAATCATGATGGGATGGTTCTCATATACTGTACCAAATGGTTTAGCTTTATACTGGATTTCTGGTAATATCATCATGATGGTTCAACAAATTTGGGTTAACAAAATTGTTGATAAACAACAAGCTGTTTTAGAAGAGCAGCTTAGAAAAGACCGTGAAGCAGCACTTGCTGCTCAAGGTGTTAAGAAGAAAAAGAAGAAGAAAAAACCAAAACCAGAAGTAGCAACAGGTGAAGTAGAGCAAAAAGCTATTGACGAAAAGCCTAAGAAACCTAAAAAAACAGCGAGCGAAGATGAGACAACAAACAGCACGAAAGAGGATTAATAAATCTGGGGGTAGATAATATGAAGAGTGTAGAAAAGACTGGCAAGACCGTTGATAATGCTATAACAGATGCACTTATTGAACTGGGAGCAACTACAGATGAAGTAGAGATTCAAGTTTTAGAGAGAGGCTCTAAAGGCTTTTTAGGACTTGGTGCTAAAGATGCCCGTGTAAGAGTAAGCCTTAAAGAACTACCAGAAGCCCAAGATATATCACAATCTGCTGACACAGAAGCTATTGAAGAAATCATTCCTGAGGATAAAGAAGAAATAAAAGTAGTAGTAAATGAGAATAAGCATAAAGGTGCTAGTATAGAAGAAGCAACTGAAAATGCTAAAGTATTCTTAAACTCTGTACTTACTGAAATGGGACTTGATGCAACTTTAGAAACTAACGTTGTTGATGATAGAGTTTATATTGAGATTTCAGGTGAAAAGATGGGTATGGTTATTGGTAAAAGAGGCGATACTTTAGATGCTCTCCAATACTTAACTAATATCGTTGTGAATAAAGGTCATCATGATTATGTGAAAATCATGTTAGACACAGAGAACTATCGTAGCAGAAGAGAAGATACACTGAGAAAGGTAGCTTATAAATTTGCTAAGAAAGCAGTTCAAACAAAGAGACCTGTTATCCTTGAACCTATGAATCCATATGACAGAAGAATTGTCCATTCTGCATTACAAGATAGTAGGACAGTAAAAACACATAGTGAGGGTAAAGAACCATTCAGACGAGTTGTTATTACACCACTTTCTTCAAATAAAACTTATAATAAATAATCACATAGACGGCAGAGCACTCTTAAAAAGAAGGCTCTGTCGCTTGTTTATGTAGAGAATTTAGAGTATATTAATTTTTAGAGTCAAACTGAAAGGAGCTTTTTTATGATTTACAATGATACAATAGCAGCAATTTCTACAGCACCTGGAGTAGGTGGCATTGGTATTATCCGTGTAAGTGGATTAGATGCTGTGGAGATAGTTGATAAAGTATTTAAAGCTGCAAGTAAAAAGACACTCAAAGAGGCACCAAGTCATACGATTCATTATGGCCATATCTTAAACAAGGATGGAAGGGTCATTGATGAAGTACTTGTGATGCTAATGAAAGCTCCAAAAACTTTTACAAGAGAAGATGTTGTAGAAATTAACTGCCATGGCGGTCCTGTACCTCTTGAAGCAGTTTTAATGGAAGTTATACGTAATGGAGCAAGACTTGCAGACAGTGGCGAGTTTACAAAGAGAGCCTTCTTAAATGGGCGTATTGACCTTGCTCAAGTTGAAGCAATTATGGATATTATTGAAGCTAAGACTGAAGTATCTTTATCTCAAGCTGTAAATCAGCTTGAAGGTAAACTCTCAAAACAAATTAAAGAATATCAAGATATGCTTATTCAAATAATCGCCAGAATAGAGGTTTCTATTGATTATCCAGAATATGATGAAGATGAGCCATTAGCAGAGGACTTTAAGGATGATATTAGGGCACTTAATGATAAACTTAAACAGCTTCTTGCTACAGCAGATACAGGGAAGATGATTCGTGAAGGAGTTAAGACCGCTATTGTAGGACAACCTAATGTAGGTAAATCCTCACTACTTAATGCCTTATTAGAAGAGAATAAGGCTATTGTAACAGATATCCCTGGTACAACGCGTGATATTGTAGAGGCTTATCTTAATATTGAAGGGATGCCATTCTTATTATTAGATACAGCAGGTATCCGTGAAACAGAAGATATAGTGGAGAAAATCGGTGTAGAAAGATCTAAAGAGTCTATCACGCAGGCTGATGTAGTCCTAATGCTTATTGATAGCTCAAGAGAGCTAGACCAAGAGGAAATTGCTCTTATGAATGAACTTAAAGGTAGACAAGTTATCTTTGTTCTAAATAAGACAGACCTTACCCCTGTTATTACCCAGGAAATACTTAAAGCTTATACAGGTGACCAGCCAATCGTAAGCATTTCTGCAATGAAGCAAGATGGTTTAAATGAGCTTCGTCAGGCTATGAAGAACTTTATCGTTAATAAAGGTATAAGTATTGGACAAGAGGCAACAATCTCTAATCAGAGACAGAAACAAAGCCTTGTAAAAGCCATTGAGAGCTTAGATAAAGTAGGTGATACCATTGATATGGGTATGCCAGAAGATTGTATTGCAATTGATTTACATGATGCTTATGGGCACTTAGGTAACATTGTAGGTGAAGCACTTAAAGATGAGATTATTAATGAGCTCTTTACAAGATTCTGCCTAGGTAAATAATAGGATATAAATTAGGAAAGATGTGTTATAACACTTTTTATTTAAAAAGGTGTATAATAGGATTTGTTTTTCAAATAGAAATTAAAAATTAATTTTATAGATAGAGATCAAGGAGGTTCACATGACTTATATTGCAGAATCAATCGATATAGCTGTAATTGGTGGTGGACACGCTGGATGTGAAGCTGCACTTGCAGCAGCACGCATGGGTAAAAAAACAATCATGTTTACCATGAGTTTAGATAGTATAGGCATGATGCCTTGTAACCCAAACGTAGGGGGAACATCTAAGGGGCATTTAGTTAGAGAGATTGACGCACTTGGTGGAGAGATGGGCAAAAACATCGATAAAACTTTTATTCAATCTCGTATGCTTAATACTGCTAAAGGACCAGCTGTACACTCATTACGCGCACAAGCTGATAAAAAAAGATACACAGATGAAATGAAAAAGGTGTTAGAAAATACACCAAACCTTATGATTAAACAACAAGAGATTGTAGAAATCTTAGTTGAAGAGGGTAAAGTAGTTGGTGTTGTGACTAATAAAGGGGCACAATATACATGTAAAGCCATTGTGCTTGCAAGTGGTACCTACTTAAAATCACGTTGTTTAACAGGAGAGTGTATTGAATACACGGGCCCTAATGGGCTTAAGTCTTCTTCAGACCTTAGCGAAAACCTTAAGGCATTAGGCATTGAGCTTAGAAGATTTAAAACAGGTACACCTGCACGTGTTGATGCACGTACAGTAGACTTCAGTAAAATGGAGCCACAATATGGAGATGAACATATCGTACCATTCTCTTTCGAAAATAAAGAGGCAGATATAAAACGTGACCAATATCCATGTTATTTAACTTATACAAATGAACGTACACACCAAATTATTCGTGACAACTTACATCGCTCACCAATGTATTCAGGTGTTATTGAGGGTACAGGCCCTCGTTATTGCCCATCTATCGAAGATAAGGTAGTAAGATTTGCAGATAAGGACCGCCATCAAGTATTCCTTGAACCAGAAGGTGAAGATACAACAGAAATGTATGTACAAGGTATGAGTTCTTCTCTTCCAGAAGAAGTACAGCTTGAGATGCTTCGTTCTATTGCTGGTCTTGAAAATGTAGAGGTAATGCGTACAGGGTATGCTATTGAGTATGATTGCCTTAACCCACTTGAACTTAAACATTCACTTGAATTTAAACACATTGAAGGTTTCTTCAGCGGTGGTCAGATGAATGGTAGTTCAGGATATGAAGAAGCAGCTTGCCAAGGGTTAATTGCAGGTATTAATGCAGCACTTAAAGTAGATGGCAGAGAGCCACTTATTATTGATAGATCAGAAGCTTATATTGGTGTTCTTATTGATGACCTTGTAACAAAAGGTACAAGAGAACCTTACCGTATGCTAACATCAAGAGCTGAGTATAGACTTCTTTTAAGACAAGATAATGCAGATCTTCGTCTTACTGAAAAAGGACATGAAGTTGGCCTTATTTCAGATGAACGCTACAATCGTTTCTTAGAAAAGAGAAAAGCGATTGATACAGAACTTGAAAGACTTAAAAATACTTACGTAGGAACAAGTCAAAAAGTACAAGAAATCATCGCTGCTAAAGAAAGTACACCACTTCGTTCAGGTATTGCACTTTGTGAGCTTCTTAAACGTCCAGAATTAAGTTATGAGGACTTTAAAGAAGTAGATGATACAAGACCAGAACTTCCAGAAGAAGTTATCGAACAGGTTATGATTGAGCTTAAATATGAAGGTTACATTTCAAGACAGCTGAAACAAGTCGAACAGTTTAAAAAACTTGAGAAAAAACGTATCCCAGATGATATTAACTATGATGATGTTTATAGCTTAAGACTTGAAGCTAAACAAAAACTTGAAGCAGTACGTCCTGTATCTATTGGTCAAGCATCTCGTATTTCAGGAGTATCACCAGCAGATATTTCAGTACTTTTAGTGTATTTAGAACAAAGAAGAAATAGAAATTAATACCGAAGAGGTTACGTATGGATATTAAACAACAATTAATTGAAGGTGCTAAAGTTTTAAATGTAGAGTTGACAGATAAACAAGCTGACCAGCTCATGCGCTATAAAGAGCTCCTCGTTGAGTGGAATGAGAAAATGAACCTAACAGCTATTACAGAAGATATGGAGGTTATTACAAAACACTTCCTTGACTGTCTTACTGTACAAAGCAGCATTGACCTTGCACAAGTAAAAAGCTTAGTAGATGTAGGAACAGGCGCAGGCTTCCCTGGGCTTGTACTTAAGATTGCATTCCCAAATGTACACATTACACTTATTGATTCTCTCAATAAACGCCTTAAGTTCTTACAACATGTTATTGATGAATTAGGGCTTACTGGTATTGAATGTGTACATGGTAGGGCCGAAGACTTAGGCAAAAATAAAGCCTATCGTGAACAATTTGAAGTATGTGCATCACGTGCTGTAGCTAATTTAGCAGTACTTAGTGAGTATACACTTCCATTTGTAAAAAAGGGCGGCTATCTTATTGCCTTAAAAGGTCAAAAGCTTGATGAAGAGCTTGCAGAAGGAGAAAAAGCTATTACGATTTTAGGGGGTACAATTGATAAACTAGTAGATGTAGTTGTACCTTATACAGATTTAAATCATCGTATTGCTAAAATCAAAAAAGTGAAAGAAACACCTAAAAAATATCCTAGAAAAGCTGGAGAACCAACAAAAGCACCACTTGGTAAATAAGTATTAGGTAGAGCAGTTAAAATATAAAGATAAAAGAGGCGTATTTGAGAATGAATTTATTTTCAGATACGCCTCTTTTTGCTTTGAGGAAGATTGAAAATACGAGGTGTATAGGTAATTTACTCAGGGAGAAAGCCTATGATAAGCAACATAGGCTTGAAAAATTCCTCACGGATAATGTAGTTTTTGGTAAAATAATGTGCTATACTATTATGTACGATTGTATAATGATTAGTTCAAGAGGGGAGTATTACCAGATGCAAAAAGAGTTAACCATACAATACATAGCCGTAGATCGTGTAAGACCCAATCCATATCAACCAAGAAAAGTTTTTACACAATCAGCATTAGAGGAACTTGCTCATTCTATTGCAGAACACGGTTTAATGCAACCTATTACAGTACGTATTATAGGTAACTCCTATGAGCTTATAGCAGGAGAGAGAAGATTGAAGGCATCAAAGTTAGCAGGGCTTACTGAAATCCCAGCTGTAATTGTAGAAGTAACAAATAAAAATAGTGCTGTACTCGCGCTTATTGAAAATCTTCAAAGAGAGAATCTTAATTTCTTGGAAGAGAGCGAAGCTTTTCAAACAATTATGCAAGACTATGGCTATACACAGCAAGAGCTTGCTAAAACATTAGGGAAGAATCAATCTACCATTGCCAATAAACTAAGAATCCTTAAACTTTCACCAGCTATTAAGAAAAAACTAGTTGAGTACAATTTAACAGAACGTCATGCGAGAGCACTTTTAAAGCTACCTACAGAAGAGCTTCAAATGGAAGTCCTTGAAAAGGTAGGAAAACAAGAACTTAACGTTAAAAAAACAGAACAGCTTATTGAACAAGTTCTCGTTAATTTGACACAGGAAAAAGTAGAAGAAAAGAAAAATAATCAAAAGTTTAGAGCATTTGTCCGTGATATTAGACTCTTTACAAATACAATTACTCAAGCAGTCGATATGATTCAGCAATCAGGAATCGATGCTAAATATACTATGAAACAAGAGGATGATGGATACGAAATCCGTATTAAAATTCCTATGAATAAATAAAAAGAAAAAAAGATAGTATGCCTATACACATACTATCTTTTTTTCCTTTTATGTTTTATCTTGATAATGATAGAATGGATGAAATAAATAAAAACTGCGAGGCATATAGCATAAAACATTAAATCAAACAACAAAGGAAATGGTCCTAATAAGACTTCTCGATTAACCATGTAAATTCCCCCTTACAATGATAGTTATAATATAATGAAAATTAATGAAGGTGGCAATAGATAATAGGTAAGCTGTCACTTCTAAACTGCCAACCGTCATATTTTATTGTTAAAAGAGCAAACAAAGGTCAATTAGGCAAAATTTCGCAAAAAAATCTCCCCCTTCGGGGGAGTACACTACATATCATCTACATCAATTTCTTCGCCATAACGTGGTGTATTAATAGCGGCATAGCCATCATGTTTATCTTTTGTTTCAATAAAAGTACCATCTGGTATAGGTTTGGTACTTTGCAGAATAGGAATATGAGTGATGGGTTCCGCACTACTTTTAGATTTTTTAGTTTTAGGCATAGTAAAACTCCTTTCAAATTAAAAAAGAAATTAATGTTATTATATGTGATGAAAAAGTTTAAATACGCCTTAACTTGTGAATGCTTTAAGAGACCTTGCTATCTAATGTATAATTATGTACAATAGAGTGTATTGAGATGAGGTTGAAATAAAGAAAATAAAAGGAGAATGGATATGAGCGATTTTAAATTAGAAATAGCTAAGCTATTAAGTGGCCAAATCACTTGTTTAACACAAGATGACATATACAGCATGTTAGAAGTTCCTGCAAATACAGATATGGGAGATTATGCATTCCCATGTTTCAAACTTGCTAAAGAGCTTAGAAAAGCACCTCCTATGATTGCAAAAGACATTGTAGATGCTATCGGTGAAGTAAGTTTCTTATCAAAAGTTGAAAATGTAAATGCCTATATTAACTTCTTCGTAGATAAAACAATGCTTGTTAAAAGCGTACTTGATAATGTACTTACAGCTAAAGAAAACTATGGTTTAGCACAAGCACATGATAAAGGAAATGTAGTTATCGACTACTCTTCACCAAACATCGCGAAGCCTTTCCACGTAGGTCACCTTCGCTCTACAGTAATCGGACACAGTTTATACCGCATTTTTGAAGCATTAGGCTATAACTGTGTAGGTGTAAACCACTTAGGAGACTGGGGAACTCAATTTGGTAAATTAATCGTAGCTTACAAAAACTACTCAAGCAAAGAAGAAGTAGAAGAAAAAGGAATTTCAGAACTTCTTAGAATCTACGTATTATTCCATGATGAAGCAGAGAAAAATCCAGAGCTTGAACAAGAAGCTCGTGATTACTTCACAAGAATGGAACAAGGAGATGAAGAATCTCTTGCACTTTGGAGCTGGTTCAAAGAAATTAGCTTAAAAGAGTTTGAAAGAGTATATGAAATGCTTGGTGTAACTTTCGATAGTTACAATGGAGAAGCATTCTATAATGATAAAATGGCTGCTATCATCGAAGAATTAGAAGCAAAAGGCCTTATTGAAGTAAGTGAAGGTGCTAAATTAGTACGTTTAGATGAAGAAAATATGGCACCATGCCTTATTACTAAAAAAGATGGTAGCTCCCTTTACGCAACACGTGATATTACAGCAGCTGAATACCGTAAGAAAACTTATGATTTCAAAAAATGTATCTACGTTACAGCACTTCAACAAAATCTTCACTTTGCTCAATGGTTCAAAGTTATTGATAAAATGGGTTATGACTGGGCAAAAGACCTTGTACACGTACCATTTGGTATGGTAAGTATGGAATCAGGTTCCCTTTCAACACGTAAAGGTAACGTATTATTCCTTGAAGACATCCTTAAAGAAGCAGTAAACAAAACAAGACAAGTTATTGAAGAGAAAAATCCAGATCTTCCAAACAAAGAAGAAGTTGCAATGCAAGTAGGTATCGGAGCAGTTATCTTCGATGATATGTATAACAATATCATTAAAGATATCCAGTTCTCATGGGAACGTGTATTAAACTTCGATGGAGAAACAGGTCCATACGTTCAATATACACATGCTAGAGCATGTAGCGTTCTTAGAAAAGCTAATGTAGAAGTAAACCATAGTTTCTCAGATATTGATTACACTGTATTAACAGATGATGCATCAGTTAACGTTATTAAAGAGCTTGCAGATTTCAACTCAGTCATTGAAGAAGCAGCAAATAAATATGAGCCATCTTATATCGCAAGATATGCAGTAGATTTAGCCCAAGCGTTTAATAAATTCTACCATGATAATGCAATCTTAGTAGAAGATGAAAAGGTAAAAGAAGCAAGACTTGCTATTGTATTAAGTGTTAAATACGTATTAAGTAATGCATTATATTTACTAGGTATTAAATCACCAGAACAGATGTAAAATAAAAATAAGAAAAGGATTAATAGGGAACAAGTTTTTCTATTAATCCTTTTTCTATGCGATTAAAAATGTGGATAATATTAAAGAACTTCATATTGTGGATAAAAATATAAAATATAATAATATAAGTTATACACAGATGAAAAATAAAGAAAAAAATCGAAGTTATCAACAAAGCTGTGGATAAACTAGAAGTAGATCAAATACTTATAAATAAAGGTTTACATAGCACGTTATAATAGAATTATCCACAAGTAAAAGGATAAAAAATTTATATAAATAAGTAAGAGATTAAAGAAAGGGTAGAAAAATGGAAAAAGCTATTTTATTATATAATCCTAAAGCGGGAAATAGACAAGTTAATAGTCAAATAGATTATATAGCCGAACGAATGCAAAAAATGGGGTATGAATTAAGATTATTTAGAAGTCCTGCTAAAGGGAGTATTATAGAGTATATAAAAAATTATATTTCAGAGAGTAATACAGACTTGATTTTAATTTCTGGTGGAGATGGTACATTAAATGAATGTATTAATGGCTTAGCACAAAAACAGCTAAATATTCCTATAGCTATTTTACCACTAGGAACAGCTAATGATTTTGCTTATAGTGCTCATATTCCAAATGATGTTGCAGGAGCCCTAGACTTAATTGAAAATGGCGAATTACGATATGTGGATATAGGTAAAGTGAATGAACTTTATTTTGTAAATGTATGCAACATGGGATTATTTAGTGGGATTTCACACATTGTGGATTTAGAACTCAAAAAGAAATTTGGTAAATTAGCTTATTATGTAAAAGGAATAGAAGAACTTCAAAATTACCAAGCTATGCAGTTAAAAGTAAAGATTCATGATAAAATCATAGAAAATGAATATGTGCTTGTCCTTATATTTAATGGGCAAGCAGCAGGTGGTTTTACAAGACTTGCAAAAGAAGCTAATATTGAAGATGGTGTATTTGATTTCATAGGGATTAAGAAAGTTGAAATGCATGAAATTCCTATGTTGTTTTTAAAAATTTTACAAGGGGAACATCTCAATGATCCTAATATTGATTACTTTATTAGTGATGAGCTTTATATTGAATGTAAAAATGAAGATAAACAATTTATTACAGATATAGATGGAGAGGAAGGACCTGATTTTCCACTTCATATAAAAGTTAAGAAAAACCTAATACGCATTTACTTGCCTAAATAAAAAAAGAGGTGATAGATTGAATATTGTCTATCACCTCTTTTAATGCGTATTATTCAACAGGATAGATATTGAGTGTATTATCGATATAAAACATACCTTCTAAAAGTTTATTGTTATGAGTTTGTTGGACACAAAAGATAACTTTATTCTCAGAAGCATTAACAAGTGTAACTTCACCTTGTATAGGAATATACTTAATAAATTGGTCATGGTCCAAACTATAGACACATAATAGGTTTTGATTTGAAATTTTTTGTGTAAAAATAATATAATTTGTCGAAAGAAAGAGAGAATCGGCAATAGCGCCTGTAGCTATTACTTTAGGGGAGTGATAATAATCACTAACTAAATACAGAGAATTATTTTGACCATGTTCAGTAATATAGGCAAATTTTGTGTTTTCAGGGCATATAGAAAGTGATTTTGGAGAGATATTTTCATTTTTGGTAATATAGCGATGTTTATTAGGTACATTTTGATTAATTAAAAGCAGAGAATAGCTATTATGATTTGTTTCATCTAAGACTAATATATAAGGATACTTAAGTACAAAAAACTTGGTATCTGCAGAGTTAACGGTATGAAGCATTACCTTTTCATCTTTTTGATAATCATAAAGGTAGAGCCCGTAGTAGAGGTCGTTAATATCTCTTTCAATAGTAAAGTTAAGTGTGCTTGCTTGATAGTTAGAAGTATGAGCACTATTAAAATGTTGAAACTGTTTTACTGGCGTAAGTTGAGATAAAATGAGCTGTTCTGTAAGCATACGTTGCAAGAATGGTGAAATTTCGATAATATCATGATTCGTCAGCCTAGCATAGTGAAAATCAGAAGAAAAAGTAAGCCTACATCCTAACGTTGTTTCAAAAAATAGATAGGCAGGAATATTAAAGTTCTCAGCTGAGATATTAAGGTCTTCTAATGGGGTGCTCCAAATGACATTACGCCATAGGCTTGAAAGTAAAGATTTATTTGTAAGGTTAATTGGTGTATTTTGTGAGGTATTAAGACTTAAGATAGAAGGGTGTCTAGAGTAAAGCGTATCAATATAAGCAATAATTTTATCATTATAATAGGTAAAATAATTATTTTCTAAATAGATGTTAGCATGGTCCCGCTCATAAATGCTAATATATAAATTTTTACTATGGCCAGAAGAATTATAAAGTTTAAGTAAATAGCCCATATCATTAGGAATAATCTTATGGGACCAATTAGATTCTGGAGTACTGGCTTGAAGAAGACCTGTTAATGCATTGATTTCATCTTCATCGCCAATAGAAAAGAGAAATTTGGTATCAGAAGTATATTGGCTATAGACTTCTATCTTTTGAATATTATGAGTAGAGGTACGTAAATAAGCTGATTGTACAGGGGCTACTAAACTATCATAGCTAATAAAAGAGATTAATAAAATAAATATACCAGTTCCTATCATTTTTAACTTAAAGGATCGATTTTTATTATCAAATAGAGAGTAGAGATACATAATAATAGCTCCTATAGGCACAGGAAAACCGAAAAAAGTAGAGTGTATGCTGCTACAAAATAAATAAATAGTACATTTAATAAAAAATAGAGATTCTCGTTCTTTAGATTTACTTGAAGTATAGACTAACAGATAAATAATAAGGGCAATAACTAATAATGATTTCATTTTTTATCTCCCTAAATACCAATATTAATAAAAAAAATTTGATGCTTAATATAATAAAACTTAGGAAATGGAAAAATACTATAAGGTACAATTAAATAAGCATGAAAAACATGATCCTTATTAGCGAGATGGCTAATAGGGTATTTTGATTTTATGTTAAAAGTATGCATATTTTTAGTTGATGATCCCTCTAAAAGAGCATATTTTATTTTATGTGGAGGAAGCAGTTCATCTAAAATATAATGTGTATCTTTACCCGTAGCATTGTTAGAAAAATAAAGCCAGTTATTGGAGTCATCATCTTCGTAAATAAGGACATAATAATTTTTCAATTTTTTATTAGGAGAAATTGTAATAGTAGCTGTTTCAGGAAAGTTTTCATCTTGAGTAATATTAATATCAAGTTCTCCAATATCAGAGGTATAGATATGATAATTCATAAAAAGAATGAGATAAAGTATAGTAAGAATAACGATAAAATTTGCGATAAAAGTAAATCTGTTTTTGGGCATATAAACTCCTATAATTTCTTGGAAATTAGGATGTTTCACGTGAAACATATTAATTTCTATAAATAGACTTGTTTTATTATATTAAAACTATGGAGGAATTTATGATTAAACCATATTAATAATGTAACAACTAAATAATTTATGATATACTTATTATAAATTATGCCATATAAATAAAGAAAAAGAGGTACATCTATATGAGTAAGATAATTGCAGTAGTTAATCAAAAGGGAGGCGTAGGTAAAACTACGACAGTTATTAATCTAGCAGCAGCCTTAGCAGAGAAAAAGAAAAAGGTTTTAGTAGTAGATATAGATCCTCAGGGGAATACAACAAGTGGTTGTGGGCTTGTAAAAAATCGTATACCCAATACAATTTATAATGTATTTACTGAGGATATTAATATTCAAGAAGTTATTTTTGAGTCACCTAATGAAAAGATAAAAGTTATTCCATCAAATATGAATTTAGCGGGAACTGAGATAGAAATTGTAGATAAAGAAGAAAGAGAATTTATTCTAAAGAAAGCATTAAATCAAGTAGATGCTGAATTTGACTACATATTTATTGATTGCCCACCAGCAGTAAACATTTTGACTATTAATGCCTTAACGGCAGCACATACTGTACTTATTCCAATGCAATGTGAGTACTATGCACTAGAGGGATTATCACAACTTATGCAAACTATTAAATTAGTGAAAGAATCGACTAATAGAGCACTTGCTTTAGAAGGAATTGTATTTACTATGTTTGATACACGTACAAATTTATCCGCACAAGTAGTTAATGAAGTTAATCAACATTTTTCTAAGTTTGTATATAACACAAAGATTAATAGAAGTGTCAGATTAAGTGAGGCACCAAGCTATGGCATGTCTTGCATTAGTTATGATCCAAAGTCAAAGGGATCTGAGCAGTATCGTGAATTAGCAAAAGAGTTCTTAGGAAGGAATAAGAAGAAATGAGACAAAAAGGCTTAGGAAAAGGCTTAAATGCACTTTTATCAGAGGAAGCAGTTATAAATCAACAAAATGAAGGCATCAGATTTGTTGATATTAATGAAATAGAACCTAACTATGATCAGCCAAGAAAAAAGTTTGATCAAGAAGAGTTAAATGAATTAATGCTTTCTATTCAAGAACATGGCATTTTACAACCTCTTATTGTTAGGGAGAAAGGAAATAAATTCGAAATTGTTGCAGGGGAGAGACGTTATAGAGCAGCACGTTTAGCAAAGGTAAGAGAAATACCTATCCTTGTAAAAGATTTTGATGATAAACAGGTATTAGAAGTAGCACTTATAGAGAATATCCAACGTTCCGATTTAAACAGCATGGAATTAGCGTGTGCATATAGTTTATTAATGGAGAGGTTTGACTATACTCAAGAAGAGGTAGCAACTCGTGTAGGAAAGAGTAGATCAGAAGTTACTAATATTATGCGTTTATTAAAGCTTACACCAGATCTTCAGCAAAAATTAAGAGATGAAGAGTTAAGTTATGGACAAGCTAGAGCATTATTATCCATTAAAGATATTCAATTACAAAAAGAAGCAGCAGAGTATATCATTGCACATGAATTGACTGTAAGAGAAACAGAAAAATATGTTCAAAGTGTAATTGCAAAAGCTGAAAAAAGTGAAGAGCAAGCGGCTAAAGAAGCACGTAAAAGAATGCAAGCAGTATTAGAAGAGGCTCTTGGCAATCAAGTCTTCATAAAAGAAGTACAAGAAGGGTTGCAAAAGTCTTTAGGAACTAAAGTTTCTATTACACAAGGTAAGCGTAAAGGGAAAATAGAAATAGAATTTTACAGCAATGATGAATTAGAAAGAATTATTAGCAAGATAAAATAGAAAAGTTTTAAGGGAGAATGCTTTTAAATGGAATCAGTGGTAGAACTATTAAACCCATATATGATTTATATTGTGCTTGGATTAGCAGTATTTTGCTTAATTTTATTAATTATATTACTCATGAGTTTATCAAGATTAAAAAAAATACAGAAGAAGTATCAAGCCTTTATGATAAAAGAAGACGTAGATTTAGAAGATTTATTAATTCATTATGCTAAAAAAGTAAATAGTGTTAAAGAAAAACAAGATGAGATAAAAGAAAAAATAGATACACTTAGTAATGAAATGAAGTATTGCACACAAAAAGTTGGTGTTGTAAGATATAATGCTATTGAAAAAGTAGGTGCAGATTTATCTTTTGCAATTGCTATGTTAGATGCAGAAGATAATGGTATAGTATTAAATGGGATTTATAGTAGAGATGGATCCTATGTTTACTCAAAACCTGTACAGAATGGACAATCTACATATCAATTATCAGATGAAGAGAAAGAAGCTATTCGATTAGCTAAAGAAAATAATAAAGCAATCGCTTAAATAAAAATAAAAACCCAACCTAAATACAGCTCCCCCTTTAAATAGCTGCATTTAGGTTGGGTTTTCTTTGTGTGGTAGAAGTATAAAACTTATCATTAGGCATTTAGTCTAGTAGATAAAAGTCTTAACCTGAGGTATGCAGTTGCTTTCTATAAGAGAAGTTATCATCTGCTTGATGAAAGGGATGTCATCACATTTATCATAAGCCAGATATAAGTTCAATTAGAGAAAAGAACGTTATACTTTGGGTATTAACATTAACCACTTAGCATAAGCTTTATAAAGTTTTAGAGAAAATCTAATAAATATCTACCACATTTATTTATTAGATTTGAGAAAAGTAAAGAATAGTGGAAAGGGGGAACCAGTAAGCTTTACTTTTCATTCGTAGAATGTAAAAAGCCCTAGGATTCCTTTCACGTTCTACATATACTATATAGTCCTATGTATAGAAAATTCTTCAGCTTTTTTGAAACTTTTTTTGTATTAAGCAAGATGAAATGACGCATAATACTAGAAAAACTTTGAAAGAGGAAAGCAAGCATGATTGTATCTATAGAAAAGAGTCTATATTATGTAAGACAATACCTAGAAAATACGGGTAAATATGAGATTTATGATAAAGGCAATTATACAGGTCCTATACATGCCTATATTTATGAAGAAGATGAGTCAATAAGTGAGTTTGATGCAATGCAAAATAATTTAATTAATTTAGCACAACAGAAACATGTAGATATTAGACATGGTGTATTGATGATTAATGCTAAAAATAAAACGCCCAAAGAGATTGATTTAATACTCTCTGAGCGCTTGTATAGAAATATCTACTAATGTTTCACGTGAAACATAAAAGTTAATTTGCAAATGTAATTTTTAAATATTTATAAATTGGTGTTCTAAGAATAATAATGCCAATAATTAGGGTTATAACAAATTCTACAGATAGGAACCCTGCATTATATATTGCTGAGTAGATCCAAGGGTTCATACCTTCTGGTGCATATTCGCCAAAGAAAATCGCACCTGATAGAAGATGCATACAGAAGCGCCCAAGAATGGCGATTAGGATGCCGAGGCTAAAGCGGAGTTCTAGAGATTTAATAGCCTTAGGAAGAATACCAGCAAAGCCTAGCCAAGCAAATGCAAGAGGGTAATCAAGTAAGATAGAAATCCAGTTTGCAGCATAAGCACCTTGGAAAAATTGTAGGAAACCATATGCAAGACCAGCAATGATACCAGCTGTAGGACCACATACAAATGCAAACAAGATAACAGGTAACATGCTTACTAGAGTTATAGAACCGCCTTGGGGCATTTCAAAAAGCTTAATGTAAGATAGGATAAAGGATAAAGCAACACACATACCACCAAAAGCTAAAGTTTTAGAAGTGAGTTTTGGGGTAGTGGCTTTTACCTTTTGAGATTTGATGATTACAGCAGTAATGAGTAGGATAACAAATATGCCTAAACTTACCCAAACCATCATAGGTGTTTCAGATAGACTTGCTAAAAATTCATTCATTCTTTTTCTCCTCCTTTTTTTATAAATATACTTAATCGAGGAGAATACATAAAAAAAGACACAATAAATGTGCCTAGGTATTCTTAGATCCTGTACACACTTCCCTGCAGCGGCATTATCCGTACACAGGTCATAAGGGTCTGCAAAATGCACTCTCAGCCTAAAAAAGCTCCCCTAGCATATTTATAAATATTAGTTTAGTTTATAAAAATATATATAAGAACAATTATATAATATTATATTTTTTTTGATAAGTCAATGTACATATAGTTCAACTTGCAATTTACATATAATAACAAGTAAAATATTTAGACTTATTAGCGATATATGGTACAATAAAAGAAATAAAATATGAAGGAGATACAATGAAAAAAACAAGAAAAAGATATAGTATACTGTTGATTATACTGATAGCCATCGGTATGACAGTATTCTTTATGATATTTCAAGGTAGAAAAAATACACCTATTGTAGATGTTTATTTAGATAATAGCAATCAACAACACATTGTAACATACGGTGTCAATGCAGCATACATAGATGGAAATAATGAAAAGTGGAAAATAGCAACAGCGACAATAGATGAAAGCGACGATTTAAATCTAGAAGGCATACAACTTATGTATACTGTTTCTGATACATTAGAACAGGACTTAGAAGAAATATCTAAGAAGTATGCAGGAAAAAAAGTATGGATTAATATTGGTTTAAATGAAGATATGAGCGTAGGAGAGCTAAGAAAATTTCATGAAAGAATAGAGTCGCTCATTGAAGAGTATGAAAATATTTATAGTGTTTATGATTTAGATATAGCACTTAAGCTCTATAAGACGCATGGATTCAAGTGGATAAGTCATAAGGTAGAGAGTAATGAAGATATAGAAGCGATTTATAATTTGCCTGAAGAATTGAAAGAACAAGTTAAAGTACTTATTAATGACTATATCTTAGAAAATAATAAGTTATCGCTTTCCGAGCAATTAGATGCCATATCTAGATTGTACTATAGTATTCCTATGAATATAGGGCAAGTAAAATTAATTTTTAATCAAGGGGACTTGAATAAGGCACATTATAAAATTATAGATCTGTATAATGAAATTGTTAGTGAGAATTGGATAAGTACTCATAAGATTGAAGAGGATACTACGCCATATATTAAGCTTGAGGAGGGAATTAATGTAGGAAATCCAGGTGAATTTTTAGTTTCATATTATGAAGGTATTGAGTTTGTAGAGTATAAATTTAATGACCAATCCGTGCAAAAAAGCTATAGATTTCCATTTAAGTTAAAAGAAGAAGTATATGATGGGAAAAATGGTATTAATAAAATAAAGATTATTGTTAAATTAAAAGGACAAGAAGTTCCCCATGTACAGGAGTATTATTTAGACTTTAAGGATATGACTAAAGTAGGTGAAAGAAGTGAAAGATTAACACCGGATTATCCTGTTGCTATGCAAATGACTTATGAAAAGCCATATATTCCAGTACTTATGTATCATGAATTTAAAGATGTTGTAGGCGAAAGTGATAGTGAACAGAGTATTTCTGTAAGTACGAAATTGTTCGAAGAACATATTAAGACTTTATTAGATAATGGTTATACACCTATACATTTTAAGAATCTAGAGGACTACTTTGAGCAAAAGGGTGGATTGCCTGAGAAACCTATTATACTCACTACAGATGATGGGTATTTAAGTAATTATACCATAGCGTATCCTATTTTAGAGAAGTATAATGCACCAGCTACTTATTTTATTACATCTGCTTATGTAGGAATAGATACGACTATGCCTCACTTTACTTGGGAACAGGCAAAGGAGATGGAAGAAAGCGGGCTTGTTGATATACAAAGCCATACCCATGGTCATGCTTTATTAGATGAATTAAGCGAAAATGAAGTGCGCTATCAGGTGAGCATGTCTTTTGCTAGGATAGAAGAAGAATTAGGGAAACGAGATGTTAAAGTACTTGCTTATCCGCAATTCCAACATAACAAAAAGACAGTTAAATGGGTAGAAGAAGTTGGGATTAATCTTCAAGTTACAAATTTAGCTAAAATAAGGGGAGTAACGAAGCCGCTTAATGTGAAACGTATACATGTTGCGAATACAACTTCTCCAGAGCAGCTACTTGAAATGATTCAGAAATTAACCATGAAATAAGAGGAATTAAAAACAATCCTTGCAATTTTTCCTAACTATCATTACAATATATGATTAGAACACACTAATTTTATAAGATAAAGCGATGATGAGAAATCAATTAATTTATTTCTTTGACAGAAAGAGAGTTCATCGGCTGAGAGACTCTTAAAGAACGGATTAGTTGTCCTAGCTCTGAGCATTACGTGATGAAGCGTAACGGGTACTCCCGATATAGAGTATGAAAGTGATTACTTAAATGCTTTGGCATTTTAGATAATAACAAGGGTGGTACCACCGAATGTGAATTTGGTCCCTATGCAGTAAATGCATAGGGACTTTTTGATTTTAAAAATAAAATTTTGAGTATAGAAAGGAAAGTGTATTATGTTACTTAGCAAATTATTAGGTGAACGTATTAAAGAAAAACCAGGCGATGCTACAAGTATCAGCCACATTTACTTATTAAGAGGAGGCTACATTAGACAAGTATCTAATGGTATTTACTCACTTTTAATGCCAGCAAAACGTATTGCTACAAAAATTGAAGACATTATCCGCGAGGAAATGGATGCTATTGATGGACAAGAAGTTATGTTCCCAGTTGTACTTCCAGCTGACCTTTGGCAAGAATCTGGCCGTTTTGAAAGTGTAGGAAGTGAATTGGTGCGTTTCAAAGATCGTGCAGGTAAAGATATGTTACTTGGTATGACACATGAGGAAGCAGCTGTTCACTTAGCTCGTACAGAAGCACGTTCATATGCTCAATATCCATTTATGATTTACCAAATCCAAACTAAATTTAGAGATGAGCCAAGAGCACGTGGTGGTCTTATTCGTGTTCGTGAATTTACAATGAAAGATGCTTACTCCTTCCATACTTCACAAGAAGATTTAGAGCAATATTACGATAGATGCTTACAAGCATACCACAATGTATTTAGAAAAGCTGGTGTGCCAGAAGTAGTGTGTGTTAAATCAGATACAGGTATGATGGGTGGTAAAGTAGCTCACGAATTCATGCTTCTTACAGATATTGGTGAAGATACAATCATTATTTGTGACTCTTGTGATTATCAATCAAACATGGAAGTTGCAACTTCTAAACTTGATAAGTATGAAATTGCAGAAGAAGAAATTAAGGAAAATCATACACCAGAAATCAAAGACATCGATTCTTTAGCAAAATTCTTTGATGTACCAGCTCATAGATTATTAAAAGCTGCTGTATTTGAAGTAGAAGGTAGAAAAGAACCTCTTATTGTATTCATCAGAGGCGATCTTCAAGTAAATGAATCAAAACTTAGCAAAATTGTTCAAGCAAATGTTACACCATTTACAAATTACGAAGACTCTAATTTATGCTTTGGTTTCATGGGACCTGTTGGCCTTGAAGCTGGTGATGCGCAAATCGTATTTGATAGCTCATTAGAAGGTGAGACAAATCTTATTTGTGGTGCTAATAAAGTGGATTATCATTTATCAGGTGTAAGCGTACCAAGAGATCTTAAAGTAGAAGCATTCCATGATGTAGCAGAGGTTAATGAAGGTCATACTTGTCCATGCTGTGATGGAAAACTTCAATTCAAACGTGGTGTTGAGGTAGGTAACATCTTCCAACTTGGTACAAAATATACAGAAAGTATGAACATGACATACACAGATAAAGATGGTAAAGCAAAAACGCCTATTATGGGATGTTATGGAATCGGCGTAGGTCGTCTTCTTGCTTGTATCATTGAATCACACCATGATGAATATGGTCCAATCTGGCCAATCTCAGTTGCACCATGGCAAGTACACATTTGTGTATTAGGTAGCAAAAAGGTAGATATGAATGCAGTAGGATCAGATATTTACAACCGTTTAAATAACAAATGGGAAGTTATTATGGATGACCGTAATATGGGACCAGGAGCTAAATTTGCAGATGCTGACCTTTTAGGTATTCCAGTACGTATTGTTGTAGGTGAAAGAAACCTTGAAAATGGTCAAGTAGAGCTTATGACTCGTGATAAATCCGTGAAAAAACTTGTAAATATTACAGATATTGAACAAGAAGTAGCAGATCTTATTAATGAATTAAAAAATAACATGTAATGAAAATAAAAGCTTAGTAGTTTGGGAAAAATCTACTAAGCTTTTTTAATCTTAATTGTAAACAATAAAGTATATATGATATGATCATGTATAATACGCATAAACAAAAAGGGGGGACTTAATGAAACAAATTATAAAAGTGGTGTTTAGTCGACTATTCATCGTAAGTATACTCATTTTAATACAGGCCATTATACTTGGAATTGGCATCTGGAAACTAAGTGAATACTTCGTTTATCTATATGTATTATTTGCGGTTGTCAGTATCATTGTAGTGATTTATATACTGAATAAGAAGGGAAATCCATCTTATAAGCTAGCATGGGTTATTCCAATTTTACTATTTCCTGTATTTGGAGGACTGTTTTATCTCGTATTTGGAGGAGATAAGACTGGGAAGAAGTTCAAAGACTCTATAAGGAAGATTTATGAAAATACAAAAGGGCTTTTGAGTCAGAATGAAGAAATTGTAGAAGAATTGAAGGGTGAGGATAAAAATATTGCAAATCAGTTTATCTATACAAAAGATTATTCAATGTTCCCGGTGTATAAAAATACAGAAACTAAATATTTAAGCCCTGGAGAAAATTTCTTTGATAGGTTGCAAGAAGAGTTAAAAAAAGCTAAGCATTTTATCTTTATGGAATACTTTATTGTAGAAGAAGGCATTATGTGGGACACAATCCTAGATATTCTTATTGAAAAGGTAAAAGAAGGAGTAGAAGTTCGTGTGATGTATGATGATGCAGGGACTATTCAGACCTTGCCTTATAAATATTATGAGAAGTTAGAATGCCTAGGGATTAAAACAGTTGTATTTAATGAAATTAGACCTAGACTTTCTCTTAAGATGAATAATAGAGATCATAGAAAGATTACAGTTATAGATGGTTGGGTAGGATTCACTGGTGGTATAAATCTAGCAGACGAATATATTAATGAAAAAGAGCGTTTTGGTCACTGGAAAGATGCTTCTATTATGATTAAAGGCGAAGCTGTAAAAAATCTTACGCTGATGTTTTTACAAGTATGGAATTTTGATAAAAATGAACAGGAAGATTATAAAAAATATTTGGAGTGTAGCTACGAAGGTGAAAATATTAAGACAGATGGATATGTGCAGCCTTATGCAGATAGTCCTTTAGATGAAGAAACTGTAGGAGAGAATGTGTATCTTAATATTATTCAAAAAGCAAAGGAGTATGTCTATATTAATACCCCTTATTTAATTATAGATAATGAATTGGTTACAGCACTCACCCTAGCAGCTAAAAGTGGTTTAGATATTCGTATTGTAACACCGCATGTACCTGATAAATGGTATGTTCACTTATTAACACGGGCTTATTATCAGCAATTGATTGAAGCTGGAGTGAAAATCTATGAATATAAGCCAGGCTTTATTCATTCAAAAACTTTTGTTGCAGATGATGAAATGGGAGTAGTAGGAAGTATTAATTTGGATTATCGTAGTCTGTATTTACATTTTGAGTGTGGTATCCTTATGTATAAATCTAAGGCAGTACTCGAAATCAAAGAAGATTTCCTGAAAACATTAGAAGTATGCTTACCTGTAACACTTGAAGAATGTCATAATGTAAGGTGGTATGTAAGGCTTATGCGCTCTATATTAAGATGTTTTGCACCACTTATGTGATAAAAAATTATAATTCAGTCTATATTATGTAGACAGTATGGATAATTATGGTATAATAAAGGCGTATGTAATGCTATTCAACCTATATAATTTCATAAACCAACCTTAGAAGTGCTTCCATTTAGGAAGCACTTTTTTATATTTAAATACAAATGCTAAAAAAGTATAGGATTAGCCGATAGATATGATTATAGTATTATGCAGCTCATTAAGCAGCACACAAAAGGAAGTAAATGTAATGATTAAAAGTAAGAGAGAAGGTTATAAAACTTAGATAGGATTTTTGAAAGGATGCTGTGATATAATAGAAAAAAAGAGTTATAGAACTAGGAGAATAGACAATGTATAAACTAATAGCACTAGATATGGATGGTACTTTATTAAGAGAAGATAAAACAATTTCAAGTATTACACAAGAAGCTATACAAAAAGCAAAAGAAAAGGGTGTAAAAATTGTTTTAGCATCAGGAAGACCTGTAGAAGGTATTCAGCGTTACTTAGAACAATTAAATCTTATTTCTGGTGAAGATTTTGTGGTAAGTTATAACGGCGCTATAGTTCAAAATACAAAAACTAAAGAAATAGTAAGTCGTACAGTTCTTAAGGGGACTGACCTTCATGAACTTTATGCACTTTCGCGAGAATTGGGTGTTAATATACATGCTTTTTCACAAGAAGGATGTATTACACCAAAGCTTACAAAGTACTCTATCCTTGAAGGTGAAATTAATGGCATACCAGTAGTTGTAAAAAATTATGGTGAAATAAAGGATTCAGAGGAAATTATAAAAATTATGATGGTAGAAGAACCTGAGATTTTACAGGAGGCAATTAACAATCTGCCAGAATATCTTTATGAAAAATATACTATTGTAAGAAGTGCACCGTTCTTCTTAGAATTTTTAAATAAAGAAGTAAATAAAGGTGTGGGCGTAGAGGCATTAGCAAATAGCTTAGGTATAAAAAGAGAAGAAGTTATTTGCATGGGAGATGCAGGCAATGATGAGCATATGATTCGTTATGCAGGACTTGGTGTGGCTATGGGAAATGCTTTTGAAGAAATTAAGGCAGTAGCAGACTTCGTGACAAAATCAAATAATGAAGATGGCGTAGCCTACGTTATTGACCAATTTGTTTTAAATAAATAGTGTAATAGAAATGCCCCAGTATTTTAACCATATTGTAATATGATTATGATATGCTTAAAGAGTCTAGAAAGAGAAAGAACAAAAGAGGGAGGAACAAGCATGTATAAAAAATTAGGCATAGTTTTATTAGCTTGTAGTATGTTATTAATACCTGGTTGTACACCAGATGAAGTAAATTTACAACCTAGTGAAGAGGTTATAGCACTTAAGCAAGAAAATGAAACACTTAAGCAAACCATTACAACTTTAGAAGAGCAAATCGAGGAACTTAAAGAAGAAAATGAAGCACTTAAAGGGTCTAAAGAAGAAGATTCTACAGAAGAAGTAGCTAAAGAAAGTTATACACTCTATACAAGGGATGTGAATAGTTGGGAAATTACTAAATTAGGTGAAGTGCAAGTAGATGAAGCATTATCACTTCAAGATAAATTACAGACTGTAGCAGATAAACTTTCAAAGGAATGTTTTGAAGGATTAGAAATAGATGTAGAGGAAATTAAGCAAATAGGAAATAGTGATGTGGCTATTATTAATTTAAAAGATAAAGGACAAAATGAAAGTCCTAATTGGATGGTTAATTTCTTCCAAGGTTCTACAGGCGCGGGCATTACGGCGACTAGCCTCGAAGAAAGCTTACTACAAAGAGAGAGTGCATACCCTTGGGTAGATGGCATTGAAATTCAATATAATAGTGAGCCGCTCGTGACAGATCACATAGAATTTAGCAATATTATATATAGATAAGAGGGAGCCTTAGGGCTCTCTTTTTAGTTTTATTTTGGAGAAGTGAATAGAATTTGACCTATCTATTTATGAACTTATAGGCAGAATAAGCCTGATAAAAAGGAAACTAGATAAAATACCCATATAATGAACGAAATAATTTTTAATTTATATAAGAAATAAACAAGTGTGCCAAAAAAATGATATAAAAAACAAAATCCTCTTATTACCAGAAAATTATAAAATGTTATAATCAAATTAGCAAAACAAATATTAGAGTGAACTCAGCAATTACGACAGAAGAAGGGGACTTACATAATTATTAAATAAAATTTAGTAAGTAAAAGGAGATGGATTTCAATGAAGAAATTTTCAAAAGTATTAGCATTAGGATTAGCAGCTACAATGCTTGGAGGCGTATTCGTAGGCTGTTCTCAAGAACCAGCTGCTCAAGCTGAGGAAAAACCAGCTGCAGAAAAGCCAGCTGAAGAAAAAACAGGTGAGGAAAAGCCAGCTGAAGAAGCAGAAAAACCTGTAACATTAAGAGTTGTATCTCAATTCGGTGGTACAGATCCAAATGCTGTAACATTTGAAAACCACATCAAGAAATTCCAAGAGGATAATCCAAATGTAACAATTGAGAATGAATCAGCTACAGCGGATGAAACATGGAAATCAAACGTTCTTACAGACTTTGCAGCTGGTAATGAACCAGATGTACTTCAATTCTTCACAGATGTTAATTCAAAAACTTTAGTTGAACAAAACAAAGTTGTTTCAATTGAAGAAATCCGCAGTGAATACCCAGACTATGCATCAAATATTAACCCAGCAGCTATGGATTCAGCTAAATGCTATGATGGCAAACAATATGCTGTTCCAACACATGGTTATTATGAGGGAATCTTCTGTAATAAAGATTTATTCGAAGCTAACGGTATTGAACTTCCAACGGATTGGGCTAAACTTGAAGCTGCAATCACAGGATTTGCAGAAAAAGGTATTACACCTATCGCAGCTGCTTTAGGTCATATTCCTCATTATTGGATTGAGCATCTTATCTTAGCTGAAGGTGGCGTACAAGATCATAGCAACAGAGATGTTGCAGCAGTTAAAGAAACATGGGTAAATGGTTTATCATACTTTAAGAAATTTAATGATATGGGTGCATTCCCAGCAGATGCAGCAACAACACAACATGAACTTGTTCAAGCTCAATTTATTGATAAACAAGCAGCTATGTTCGTAGATGGTAGCTGGGCTGTAGGGGCAATGACAGACCCAGATAACACAGTTATTCTCCCAATTCCAAGTACAGGGAATGGTAAAAATGATGGAACACAAATTATTTCTGGTTTCTCAAGTGGTTTCTATATCACAAGAAAAGCTTGGGATGATCCAGCAAAACGTGATGCAGCTGTTAAATTCGTTCAAGCTATGACTACAACAGAAGTAATTGGTGAATTAGTAACAGTAGCTGGTGGCGGTGCTCCAGCAGCTGATGTTGGTGAACTTTCAGGACTTTCTCCACTTGGAGCATGTGGTGCGGCTATGGCTGGTAAAGCATCAGCTGTAGATGGGGCTATTGATGGTTGGTTAGCAAAACCAGCTTGGGAATACTTATTAGGTAAAGTAGCTGGTATTGCAGCAGGTAGTGAAGATCCAGCAGCTGTTGTTGATGAAGTTATTGCTCTTAATACAGCTCAATAATTGAGAATGACAAAAGGTGTATACTTGGGTATACACCTTTTTTATATATTTGTTATTTAATGGTGGATTGAATAAAATTACATAATGTTTATAAAACAGCTTACACTAATAGCGTCACTATTTATCAGCTTTATTTATCAACCTTTATTAAACTTATTTGCTTGACCAGTATTTAAAATGAATAATACAGGGGGAACATCTTATGACGACACATATCCTAGCCAATACGACTAAAGATATAAGCCTAATAGATGAAATGGATATAGGTTTAGTAAAAAAGACGATAGATAAAATAGCAGCTTTCCAAGCTGTTGTACAACAAACTTTAAGAAGAGAACATGATTATGGGATTATTCCTGGAACAATTAAGCCAACTCTGCTTAAACCGGGTGGAGAAAAAATTTGTATGATGCTAGGAATTAATCCTGAATATGAAATGATGGATCACGTACAAGATTATGAAAAAGGTTTCTTTGCCTACATTATTAGGTGTACCCTAAAAAAAGGAATGCGTAATGTTGCACAAGGATTAGGAAATTGTAACTCTTTTGAAAAGAAATATAGGTGGATAAATAGTGATATTATTCCTACAGGAACAGATCCGGAAGATGTAAGGCAATTTATTGATAAATATGGGCGGCTAAGATACAAAATTCCTAATCCTGATCCTTGTGATCTCACGAATACAATTCTTAAAATTGCTAAAAAAAGAGCATTTATTGATGCTGTACTGCAAGTAGCTTCATTAAGTGAAATCTTTACACAAGATTTAGAAGAAATGCAGGATTTTATTAATCAATCAGAAATCGTTGGTACGGAAACAATGCAGCCGAAAGAGGCTGCAGCCATAAAAATTAATTTTGGAAAATATAAGAATAGGACGTTAAAAGAAATCTATAAAGAGGATCCAAATTATTTTGAGTGGATTGCTCTTAATAGTAAAGATGAACTTATTAAAAAAGCATGTGAAGTGATGAAAGAAGCAGCGCATCAAAAAGAAGAATTGGCACCAAAAAAAGAAGTGCAAGGATAAAGCACCTTGCACTTCTTTTTTGGTGGACTAGCGGGATTCATTTTTAAGAAAAAGAGCTAGGGCAGAAGCTAAAAACTTTCTAAAGTACCTTTCAGTTGTATTACGGGATAGGACATAAGTAATACCTGTAGCAGAAACTAAACAAATAAAAAGTCTAACCCACATAGAAGGAATAAAATAGTTTATAGCTATAGGAATACAGAGTAAATACGTATGCAAAATATAAATAGGTAGTGTGTTACGTCCTATCTTACTAAAGAAAGTATTTTTAGCTGTCATCGTATTAGCAAGTACAAATACAAAGGAAAAACCTATGATATAGAGTAAAGCACGGCTAATAAGTCCAAGCCAAATAGGGACAGTATAGGTTTGGAAGGAGTCACTACCGTATAAGAATTCCACAGGGAAAACTTTAAAATAACAAATAAATATTGCAAAGGATAGAGCGAGTAAAATAATGCCGCAAGAGAAGAATCTTGACGGTTTTTTTAATTTGAAAAATCTATCTTCACTTGTAAAATACCCAATTAAAAAGAATGGGAAAAACACTAAAGTACGAGATAAAGATAAGATGCCATTAAACTCACCAAATATGCCTGCTCCAAGGCCTACAATAAAACTAATAGGTACAATATATTTAATACGTACTAGGTCTTTAAGTGAAATTTTCCATAGGAACATACTCATTAGGTACCACAAGGCCCAGCCAGGGGTAATAAAGGAGAATTTATCTAAATCCCATGTAACTATTGCAGCTATACCATTCCAAAGGATATTAAAGAGTAGAAATGGCAAGAAGAAGGTAGTAAAAGCCGTTTGACGTGCCTTATCTACATTTTTGGAAAGGTAACCGGATACAAATACAAAGGCCGGCATATGAAAAAGATAAATAAATACATAGAGTACCTGAGTAATAAAATATTCATCTTTAAAAAGCTCTAAAGAATGACCAAAGACAACCAAGAAAATAAGAAGTCCTTTTAAATTATCTAATAAATCAACGCGCTCTTTCATTCGAGACTCCTTTTAATCCATTCTTTTGCAATAAGCATATGACCTTCAGGCGTAGGATGTACACCATCTATGGTAAAGTAATGTGCATCATGCTCTGGTGTAAGCGAAGCATTAAAAATTTCTTGAAGAGGAATATAAAGGGTGTTATATTCTGCTGCAAGTGACTTTACAATATCAATTTTAGGATTAAGATCTTCAAACCATAGAACTTGTTCTTCTTTATGAGGTAAAAGAAATGGAGACATGAGAATAATTCTAAGGTCAGGCATGCGTTCTAAACTGCTTTCAATAAGATAGCGATAATGATCTCTAAATCTTTCTTCAGAGGTCATAAGATTAAAGTCATAGCGTCTCCAGGTATCATTAATACCTGCAAGGAGAGAAAGAACTGTAGGTTCAAGTCTTAAACAGTCAAATCGCCAGCGAAGTTTAAGGTCAATAGTACGATTTCCATAAATACCTTTATTCATACAACTTACTTGAAGATCAGGATATTCTTTCGTCAAGAAATGATGTATAAGATTTACATAACCCTCTCCGAGATCATTGCGATTTAGTTTATTTCGGCTGCAGTCCGTAATACTATCCCCTTGGAATAGAATGAAATCATTTTTTTGTAAAAACATATGTTGTCTACCCTCCCTAAATTATGATATTTTCATTATATAATAGACCTTTACAATAAGAAAGATGGTCGTTATAATGAGATTATAAATAAGAAAAAGCGATAAAAGAGAAGAGTATATAAGAAGGACATTCAAGAGACTTAGGGATGGTGGAAGCCTAAGATGTACCCTTATAGAAAGAAGTTCTTTTGCTACGGACTGAAAATCTCTAAATTTAGAGGAGTAAGTTTGTGGGGTTATTCCCTTAAAGATAGTAGGAGTGGACTATAGACATATAGTCAACTTAGGTGGTAACGCGGAAGATGTCTTTCGTCCTAAGAGGTTAGGATGAGGGGCTTTTTTTATGTGATTTTTTAAATTTACTATAAAGAAAACGAGAGAGGAAGAGAAAGATGAGTTTAGACAGATTAGCAGATTTAATTTTCCCAGACATTACAAAAACGCCAGAAGATTATATTAATGCCTATCCAAAAAGAGAATTACAAGAAGGTGCTCGCGTAACAAGATACGCACCAAGTCCAACAGGATTCCAACACATCGGTGGTGTATTCGCTGCACTTGTAGCTGAAAGAACAGCAGTTCAAAGTGGTGGTGTATTCTACCTTAGAATCGAAGATACAGACCAAAAAAGAGAAGTAGAAGGTGCGATTGAAGATACAATCCGTACAATGAACAAATACGGTATGAACTTCACAGAAGGTATGACAGGTGAAGATACTTCTATCGGTAACTATGGTCCATACAAACAAAGTGAAAGAGCTGAAATCTACAAAACATTCGCTAAAGACCTTATTAAAAAAGGTTTAGCTTATCCATGTTTTGCAACACCAGAAGAACTTGAAGCACTTCGTGAACGCCAAACAGAAGCAAAAGTAACACCAGGTTACTATGGTGAATACGCAACATATAGAAACTTATCTTCAGAAGAAGCTATTGCAAAAATCGAAGCAGGTGAAAGATACATTATCCGTCTTAAATCACCAGGCAACCCAGAAAATAGAGTAGAATTCCATGACCTTATCAAAGGTGAAACTTCATTCCCAGAAAACAACCAAGATATCGTTATCATTAAAGGGGATGGACTTCCAACATACCACTTTGCACATGCTATTGATGATGCACTTATGGGTACAACACACGTAACACGTGGTGAAGAATGGTTATCATCACTTCCGATTCACGTACAATTATTTGATGTACTTGGATTTAAACGTCCAGAGTACGGTCACATCCCAACAATTATGAAAATGGATGGTGATTCAAGACGTAAACTTTCTAAGAGAAAAGATGCTGAAAGTGCTGTAAGTTACTACGATGAAGAAGGTTACCCAACAGTATGTGTAATCGAATACCTTCTTAACATCATCAACTCTACTTATGAAGAGTGGAGAGCTGAAAACCCTACAGCTGATTATCATGAATTCCCTGTATCACTTGATAAGATGAGTAAAAGTGGTGCATTATTCGATATCATTAAATTAAATGACGTAAGTAAAGACGTTATTGCAAGAATGCCAGGTGAAAAAGTATACGAACTTTACACAGCATGGGCTAAAGAGCATGACAAAGAAATGTATGATCTTGTAACTGCAAATGAAGCTATGGCTAAAGCTATCTTCAGCATTGATAAAGAAGGTCCAAAACCAAGAAAAGACTTCGCTAAATGGATGGACGTAAAAGAAAAAATCACATATTTCTTCGATAACTTCTTCTACGCTGAAACAGTAGATCAGGTAGAACTTCCAAAAGGGATGACAATTGATACTGCAAAAGAAATTATTGCGGCATATAAAGAAGCCTATAAACACAATGAAGAAAGCCAAGAAACATGGTTTGAAACACTTAAAAACTTCGCTATTGAACTTGGATACTGTGCAAACCGTAAAGAGTACAAAGCAAATCCAGATGCATATAAAGGTATGATTTCTGATGTAGCAGGTGCTGTAAGAGCAGCCGTAACACACAGAAGCAATACACCAGACCTTTATACTATTATGCAAATCTTAGGTGAAGAAAAAGTACAAGAACGTTTCGAAAAGTTTTTAGCACTTTAAGATAAATTAAAAATCACAAAATAGGAAGCTAATCCTATCTCTTATAGAAGTATGAGAGATAGGATGGCTTTCTTTTTTTATCCAAAAGAGTTTTGAAAAATAAAAGAGTAAAAAAACTCCCTATTTATCATGGAAGTATAGAGATACTAGGAAGATAAGTAGTCTAAGAATAAAAGAAATGTTTTAGAGATGAAAAAAGCAGGTATATGGCAGAAAATAAGGGCTTTTTTTAGAGGAATACTTGTGGTATGCTAAAAGCAACAGGTAGATATCTTAGATATCAAAAAGAACAAACGAGGTGTTTGATGAGCGCGGTAGTATCTAAATAGATTAATTGAATAGGTAACAATAGTGCATGAAGGAGGGGATTTTATATCCTTTATTTGTAATGCGTATGTTACCACATCTATAGAGATACCATACGACCATTAAACAAATTAGCAGCCTAGAGCAGGTTGCCTCATTAATAGTATCCTTTAAAGGTTATATTAGTGTATATACTATGAGTTTAAGCAGCGTACTTGAGGTAGGCTGCTTTTTTGATATCAAAAATAAGATTTTCTACCGACTGAGGTCGGCATCTTTATAGATATGTTTTTTATAATATAAAGAGACGAGGAGCGTTAAAACATATGAATGAGCATGTATATGAAAAATTACAATATAATACGTTAAAGGAAATTGTGAAGGAGTACTGTGTTAGTAAATTGGGTAAAAGCTTAATAGAAAACCTTAATCCTAGTGGCAATAAAGGTATTGTATGTAACAGATTACTGGAAACTACAGAAGCAAGAGCATTGCTGGACTATTCAGGTAGTGTACCTATTCAAGGGATTGTAGGTATTGATAATTTAGTAGATAAAGTAGAGAAAGATATTATCTTAGATGGCGAGCAACTAACGCATTTTGCCTTATTCCTTAGGGGCTGTAGGAAGATGAAGCAGTATATGCGAGATAAGGAAGGTTATGCACCTACACTTCAAGGTTACAGCATGAGTCTTATAGAGTATCGTAATATTGAAGAAGAAATAGACCAGTGTATTCGTAATAATAGAGTATGTGATGAAGCCAGTAAAGAGCTTAAGAAAATTAGAAGACATATTTCTATTACAGAGGGAAAAATAGAAGAACGTCTAGATAAGTTCTTGAAAAATAGTCAGAACAAGCTTTATATCCAAGATTTCTTTGTGACTAAAAGACAGGGAAGGTTAACAGTGCCTATTAAGGCAGCTTATAAGAATGTAGTTCCTGGTGTCATTGTAGAAAGTACAGCTAAAACTGTCTTTATGGAGCCAAGTACAGTAGGAAAATATACAGAAGAGCTTTTAACACTTCAAGCAGATGAGGCAGTGGAAGAATATAAGATTTTAACTTACCTCACTGGACTTATCTATGAGCATATGGAAGGGCTTAAACTAAATGTTGAAGTCATGGGACAATTTGATATGGTCTTTGCAAAAGGAAAATATAGCAAAGCCATCGAAGGAAGAAGCCCTAAAGTAAATGATTATGGTTACATTAATATTGTAGAGGGAAGACATCCCTTACTACCAGGAAAAGTCGTACCTTTAAATTTTAAGATGGGAAAAGATTTTCGTTCGCTTATTATTACAGGGCCTAATGCAGGTGGTAAGACTATTGTACTAAAAACAGTGGGACTACTTACATTAGCCATGCAGTCAGGTTTCCATATTCCAGTAGGAGAAGGAACTTCCTTATCTGTATTTGATAAAGTGTTTGCCGATATTGGAGATGACCAGAGCCTAGAAAACTCTTTAAGTACTTTCTCATCCCATGTTAAGAACCTAGCAGGCATTATTAGAGAGACTAATAAGTCTACATTATTATTATTTGATGAAATAGGTAGTGGTACAGAGCCAGGAGAAGGTGCTGCATTAGCTATTGCTATATTAGAAGAAGTATATCAAAGAGGCGCTATAACAGTAGCAACCACCCATTATAATGAAATTAAAAACTTTAGTGAGCAACACCCTGATTTTAAAAATGCAGCGATGCAGTTTAATAGTGAGACACTTGAACCACTTTATAAACTGGTTATAGATAAAGTAGGGGAAAGTAATGCCTTATGGATTTCAAGGAAGATGGGTATTGAAGAAGGAATACTGAAAAAGGCTGCTAAGTATATGGAAGATAAGCATTATAACTTAGACTATGTATCAAGTAATAAAGTAAGAATGGGTAAACAAGAAGTAGCTAAAGTTAAAGCCAAAGAAGTTTTATGGAGTAAAGGGGATAAAGTCTATCTTACAAATAAGGAAGACTATGCCATTGTCTACAGTGAGAAAGATAAGTACAATAATTTAACTATTTTTTATAAGAATGAGCTTATAGAGGTTAATGAGAAGCAGGTTACCCTATCTATTAGAGCAGAAGAACTTTATCCAGCTGGTTATGATTTAGACTCTCTGTTTACTTCTTATAAAGATAGAAAACTCGAGCATGACATTGAGCGTGGCTCTAAGAAAACGCTTAAGAAGATTAGAAAGTATGGTATAGAAGAGCTGCGTAAGTAGTTTGCCCAGGAAATATAAGGAGGATAAAGAATGTATATTGTAAGTGCATGTTTAGCTGGTGTGAAATGTAGATATGATGGCAAGGACAATACTTGTGAAAAGGTTAAAGTATTAGTTGAAGAGGGGAAGGCAATTATTGTATGCCCTGAAGTATTTGGAGAATTACCTATACCGAGAAAGCCATGTGAAATTGTCAAAGACGAAGAAGGAAATGAAAGGGTTCTTACTAAAGAAGGTAAAGATTGTACAGAGGCTTTTAAGATGGGGGCTATAAAAACATTAGAAATTGCAAAAGTATTAGGAGCAAAAGAAGCTATTTTAAAAGCCAAAAGTCCTTCTTGTGGATGTGGCAAAATTTATAATGGGGAGTTTAACCGTACTTTAATAGAAGGGGATGGCTTAACAGCAAGACTGCTTAAGGAAAATGGCATTAAAGTCTATACAGAAGAAGAATTAGATTCACTTAGTTAGCATACTGTACGAGTAGGTCTTCATATTATTTAAGTGATATAAAATAAGGTGGAGGCTATAGCGGTGAATAATGAGAACAAGATGATGGATACCCATCAGCTTACAACAGAAGTCGCAACACCAGTAGCAAATGACTTAGCGTCACTAACAACAGGTAAAAAAGTTGGTTATACACTCTTTGCAGATTCTTATTTAAATGAAAAACTTGCACATTTTAATAGAGAAAGGATACCTGAAAGAGTAGTTCATGCAAAAGGAATGGGCGCACATGGTTATTTTGAAGTCACTAATGATTTATCAAAATACACTATGGCAAAGTTTCTTAATAAAGTAGGTAAACGTACGCCAATGTTTGCAAGGTTCTCGACAGTAGGTGGGGAAAAAGGTTCTGCTGATACAGCCAGAGACCCTAGGGGTTTTGCTCTGAAATTCTACACAGAAGATGGAAATTATGACTTGGTAGGGAATAATACTCCTGTTTTTTTCGTAAGGGATGCACTTAAATTTCCAGATTTTATTCATACACAAAAACGAAATCCTCAAACTAACTTAAAAGATGCGAATATGTTCTGGGACTTTCTTTCATTAACGCCAGAATCTTTACATCAAGTAATGAGGCTTTTCTCTAACTTAGGAACACCAAAAAGCCCGCGTTTTATGGATGGATTCGGAAGTCATACGTTTATGTGGTATAACGAAGATGGCGAATATGTATGGGTTAAATATCACTTCCTAACAGACCAAGGTATACAGAACTTCACAGGAGCAGAAGCAGAGCAGATGGCAGGAATCAACCCTGATTACTCTACAGAGGACTTATTTGATGCTATTGAAAGAGGAGATTATCCTTCTTGGAGCGTATATGTACAGATTATGACGCCAGAGGAGGCTAAACATTATAGAGTTAATCCTTTTGATGTAACAAGAACTTGGTATGAAGAAGATCATCCACTCATTCCACTTGGTAAGATGGTACTTAATCGTAATCCAGAAAATTTCTTTGCAGAGGTGGAGCAGGCCGCATTTACGCCACAGGCGTTTGTCCCAGGTATATGGACTTCTCCAGATAAGTTATTACAAGGAAGATTACTTGCTTATCAAGATGCACAACGTTATAGAGTGGGCGTAAATAGTAGACAAATTCCTATTAATGCACCTAAATATGCTAAGATTTATACCACTCAAAGAGATGGGTTTATGAGTGTGGATGGCAATATGGGGGATGCACCTAACTACTATCCAACAACTTTTGCAGATGTAAAGGTCGATCCAGAAGTGGCACCACCTCCAATACCTATTGAAGGTACGATTGAAAGGCATACTATTGAGACTGAAGATGGTGATTTCGTACAACCAGGGGAGTTTTTTAGAGATCATTTAGACCCTGAAGAAAGAGGCCATCTGATTTATAACGTATGTAATAGCCTAAAAAAAGCCAATAAGAGCTTACAATATAGACAGACCGCTTTATTCTACAAATGTGATAAGACATTAGGAAAAATGATAGCTGAACGGCTAGGATTAGATTTTAATAGAGTCAAAGAATTAGCTGACATGACACAGGAACAACGTGTTAAAGCTACCATGCCTGAATAAGGAATTGAATAATAAATTTGGGAGAGTATCTGTAAAAATTTAATTTTATAGATACTCTCTTTTTAGAGAGTAGGAAAGTTCTACTTTTGTATCCCGTAGCATTACTTTCCTATAGATAACTATATAAAAATTATAGAAAGATTTATAATAAGAAAAAAGAGTAAGAAAGGAATTTGTAAAATGGCAGCAGTAAAAACAAATGTAATTAGAATCTTAGATAAAGAAAAGATACAGTATACTTGTGCTTCGTATGAAGTAAAAGATGGAAAGATAGATGGTGTAGCAGTAGCACATAAAATTGGTAAACCTACAGAAGAGGTATTTAAGACACTTCTAGTTCAAGGTAAATCTAAAACGTGTTATGTATGTGTCATCCCTGTAGAAAAAGAATTAGATATGAAAAAGATAAGTGAGTTAACAGGGGAGAAAAATATAGAAATGCTTCCTGTAAATGACCTAATGAAAACAACGGGTTATATCAGGGGAGGTTGTTCACCAATTGGCATGAAAAAAGCCTTTAGAACTTTTATAGATGAAAGTGCAGCTAATCTTGAGAAGATGACATTTAGTGCCGGTAAAGTGGGGGTTCAAGTAGAACTTAAACCAGAAGATTTAATGAATCTAGTAAAAGCTGAATATGCGGCCCTTACAAAAGCATAAACAAAATTAATTTTTTAGTATAAAACCAAAATAATCGGATAAACTAACTACGTAAAACCAATTCAAGAATGTAGGAGGTAAGTAAAATGAAAAGTTCTACGCACCGAAGCATTCAAGATTCTGAGGCCTTAGCAGACAATTCTGCTGGAGATGAGCCAAAAGGAACTTAAGCCTTCTACTTAAATTACCTAAAGTGAATTTGGGTAGGAGGCAGGTTTTATAACACATAAAAGTCTACTTAGAACTGTACTACGGTGTAGGTTTAAGTAGACTTTTTGTTTTGTCAAAAAAAATTTTTAAAAGTATTGACTACTACATAGTGGAAGTGTAATATGTGTGTATAATATATATATACAGTTATAAACAGTTTGAGATAGAGAAAAGAGAAAGGGTGTACTATGGATATTATTATTAGTAATCAAAGTGCTACACCGTTATATTTACAAATTAGTGAGCAGATGAAGCACTTGATTGTAACAGGCGAACTCACCGCAGGAGATATGCTGCCGTCTATAAGAGGATTGGCTAAAGATCTTAAAGTGAGTATTATTACGACTAAAAAGGCTTACGAAGAATTAGAAGCAGGTGGGTTTATAGAAACTTTGCCAGGGAAGGGAAGTTATGTATCAACAGTTAACTTAGACATCCTAAAAGAAGCACAGATTAGTAAGATTGAAGAAAGTTTGCATGACATTATAGAAAGTGCAAAAAAAATAGGGCTTTCAAAAGAAGAATTAAAAGAGAGAATAGAGCTTTTATATGAGGAGGAATAGCTATGAATGTAATAGAAATGGACAATGTAAAAAAGACATTAGGTAACTTTACTTTAGATATACCACATCTTGCGATTAAGGAAGGTTATATTACTGGATTTATAGGACAAAATGGATCAGGTAAGACAACTACGCTTAAACTGATTATGAATCTCTTAAAACTAGATGGGGGACAGATTAAGGTATTTGGAAAAGATGTTGCTACCGAGAGTAAACAAATTCATGAACAGATAGGCTTTGTAGGAGAACCAACAGGGTATATGACAGAGGCAACAATAGAACAGAATAAACAGATGATAGCACCTTTTTATAAAAACTGGGATGATGCCTTATTTAATAAGTATGTAAAAGCTTTTCAGCTTGATACATCAAAAAAAATTAAAGAGCTTTCACAAGGACAAAATAAACAGGCTGCGCTTATTATGGCACTTAGTCATAGACCAAAGTTGATTTTATTAGATGAAGCAACGGCTAACCTAGATCCTGTAATAAGGGCACAGATACTGGATATTCTTATGGAACATATGCAAAGTGAAGAAGTATCTGTATTTTATTCAACACATATTACGAGTGATTTAGATAAGGCTAGTGATTATGTGGTAATGATGAATAATGGGGAAGTAGTACTTTATGAAGATAAAGAGACCTTGGATAGTAAATATCTTATTATTAAGGGGTCAAAGAAAGCACTTAGTAGCGCATTAGAAAAAGAACTGATAGGTATTCAAAAAAATGCATTTGGATTTGAAGGTTTAGCAAGGCTATCTGAAAATATGGCGAAAACTTTGGGAAATGAACTTATATGTGAGAAAGCTAATATTGAGGATATTATGATTTTCACACAAAGGGGAGGAAGAAAATGAGTACAACAGCATTATTAATAAGAAAAGAATTGATGTATCTCTTTAGAAATTTAAAGTTTACATGGATTACCACACTTATACTTGTTTTAGTATTTGCAGTTGCATATCCAGGAGCCAATTTGGTTGCTTGTATTATTGGACCTTACATGTTGGTATATGGTGTAATGGCACACGAAGAGCAAAGTCATAGTGATGTTCTTAATTATACTTTACCTGTTTCAAGGATAGAATTATGTAGAAGTAAATATTTACTTGGTATGATTTATACATTAGTTGTAGCAATAGGGGTATTAGGAATATTAGCCATAGGTATGCAGTTAGCTCCAACGTACTATGAGGTTTTCCGTGTATTAGGGATATTTAATGTTCTTTATATCTTAATAGGGGCAGCGTTAACTTATACGGCACTTATTATACCTATTATTTATAAGTTTGGGTGTATTAAGATGAGAATGATCATGGTACTTACTTATGGAGTAGTCTTTGGTATTTCTTTTAGTGTTACAAATATATTGAAAGAAGTTATACCGCAAGTAAGTGGGGAGATTAATTTTTCCTTAATGGGAGGATGTATACTTACAATAGGAATACTAGCTTATGTAATATCTTACTTAATAAGTTTAAATATCCTTAGGAATAAAGATTATAAGTAGTAGTTTTATATAAAAGTGCCCTAAACTTTTTTAAGGAGGGGGTTCTCCTATCCATTCTAGATATAATGGCATAGAATAAGAAAATGGATAAAGGGGTTGAGGACATGAGTATTACATTTCACAATACAATTGTACATGTATTAGATACTTCAATAGGGCACTATATACTATCTTCAAAAAATCTAGCCTTAGAAGATGAAATAGAAGCTTTTATAACAAAACATATTGGGCATCTATTTGAAAGTAATGAAGTTGCACGTGCAGTTTTTAATGAAGAAGGAGAATTATTTAAAATGATAAAGTCTTATAAAGAAGAGGACTTTTATCAACTCTCTTGTAAGGTGGCAGATAGATTCTTTCAATATATGTTAAATGACAGTTACATCAAAAGTGGTGATGTAGTAGTAAGTAGTTTCACAAGAAACCAAGAAAACTTTTTAGGCATTATCAAGCTAAACTATAGAGAAGCTTTCACCCATCAGATGGATGAGGATGGAGATGGCGTTGCTACAAGTCTTATTAAACAGCGAAGTATCTTTTCCCCTAATAAAATAGATGAAGCGCTTCTTATTAATAAAGATAGTTATGAAGTATGGCTACTAGATAAATCTAAAGAAAAGTATCTTGCACAGTTGTTAGAGATAGAGAATCATCTTTCTATTAAAGAGAAGCTGGTAGTAGTGGAGCATATCACCAATGAAGTAATAGAAGAACATTTTACAAATCCTGTAGAAGTTATTACAACACTTAAAAGTAATATAGCAGAACATATTTTTGAAAATAGTAGCGTACCAGTAGCAGAAGTTATTAAAGAGACTTTTAAAGATTATAAAGAAGTAGAAGAAGAGTGCATGCAAAAAATGGAGCAGTGTGGGTTCAAAGATGAACAAATCGTGCTGACTAATCCTAAAGAAGCTAAGAAGTATATTTCACATAAACTTAAAACGAATACAGGAGTAGAGATTAAATTACCTACACAAATGATTCATGATATAGACTTTATTGAGTTTATTAATGAACCTAATGGAACTATTTCTATTGTACTTAAGAATATAGGAGAAATTATTAATAAATAAATGCAGGGGGAGAACCTAGTATTTGCAAGGGAAAAAGGAGTATAATAAAAAAGTCCTAAAAAACTTTAGAAAAAGTGTTGACTTATAGCAAGGGATACCGTATACTAATACAAGTCAGCAGGGCACAGCGCCACTGAGACACAAGGCATAAAGCCTTGATAAATAAAGAAAAATGAACTTTGAAAATAAAATAGTAACCATTAAACCAGTCGATTCATAAGTCAC
>NZ_JBKVCH010000018.1:0-55897 GCF_046966505.1 Zhenhengia sp. | reverse complement strand
GTAGTACTGACTTGTCACATAATGTGACTTTATGAATCGACTGGTTTAATGGTTATATTATTTAATTGTAAGTATACTTATCAAACAAGTACTCGTATATATTAGCAAGATAACTTTCTAATGTCAACACTCTTTTTCATATTTTCAATTTTTTGCACTTTAATATTTCATCTTTTTATAGTATAATTAAGACTGCACTCTTAAAACAAAGGATGAGTAGAATGAAGATATTAATAGTTTCAGATCAAGAAAATACATATATATGGGACCACTTCGATAAGGAAAAATTTAAAGATATAGAACTCATCATTTCTTGTGGTGATCTAAAAGCTTCATATTTATCTTTCCTTGTAACGATGATTCCAGTTCCTCTTTTATATGTACCTGGTAATCATGATATTAAATATTTACAAGCTCCGCCAGAAGGCTGTATTGATATTGACAATCAGATTATAACCTATAAAAATATAAAAATTGCTGGTCTTGGTGGCTGTATTGAATATACAGGAGGACCTTTCCAGTATACAGAAAATGCTATGCGCAAGCGCACTAAGAAACTTATACGTAGTTGTCAGCGCAAAGGTGGTTTAGATATTTTTGTCACCCATGCTCCTTCCTTAGGCGTAGGTGATGGAGATGATTGGGCACACAAAGGCTTTGAATGTTTTCATGATGTTTATAAAACACTTGCTCCATCATACCATCTGCATGGACATCAGCATCTTAACTATGGTGTAAATCAGAAACGCATTTTAACTGCGCAAGAAACAACTGTTATTAATGGTTTTTCTTATTACATATTAGACTATACGCCAAAAGAATCTTAATTCTAAAAAGGTGTCAGCCGCTCTGAAAACGTCTGACACCTTTTTAAATATCTGCTTTTACAATATTTTTCATATAAGAGAAAGGATCTGTAGGTTTTAAGTCCTCATTATTAGGAAGCTCTCCTTCTACACCATCTACTAACCAATCCATATTGATAATATCTTCATAATCACATTTCTCACCTGTTTTAACACGTAAAACTTTATTTTGATCATAGATAGGACCTGTGAAAATATCAAATTCATTGCGTATGATAGCACTTTTAATGCCTTCGATTAAATATTTCATTTGGCTATTCACATTTCTATTAGAATAAAGAATATCGACAATACCTGTATTCATACCTAACCAGAAATTAAGAGGACTTTGATCTCCTGATGAAATATCAGAAAGGGTTTTCCATGTTCCACTTAAAATATTGCGAATAACTTTTTCGTAAAATACACCCCAGTTCCAAATCGCCATGGCATAATGTTTCTTTTCTAATTCATCTTTTCCTACACAATAAACTCCATATTCTTTAGACATATCTTCAGGTACAGGCAAGTCTTCATTTGAAATAATATCTACTCCTGCTTCCATAAGATGTTTAGCAATGTCTTTTCCCTGTTCAGGATTATCCCATCTATAAGTCCACATCGCTTTAACTGTTGCATAAGGGTTAACCGCTCGTACACCTAGTGTAAAGGCATTAATACTTGAAATAACTTCAGAAATAGGATAAGGCGCAACATAACCTATAATATTGGTTTTTGTCATAGCACCTGCTATCATTCCAAGTAAATATCTTGGTTCATGTATACGTCCAAAGTATAAAGTAAGTGATTTGTAAGAATGTGTTCCTGCACAGTTAAAAAATTTAACATCTGGGTACTGCATAGCTGCTTTTAAAGCTGGTGCTACAAAAGTTGGGCTTGTTGTAAAAATAATATCATATTTTTCTTTTGCTAAACGTTCTAATATATTATAAGCTTCTGCACTTTCCGGTACATTAACGATTTTTTCTGTATGAATTTGATCTTTAAAAACATTATTTATATGCAATCTACCTAATTCATGGCTATAAGCCCATCCAGATGTTTCAGGTGCTTTAGCATAGACAAAAGCAATTTTAAGTGTTCGTTTTCCACTTAAACGGTCAGCAAGGGAACTAAAAACACGTTTTCTTCTACTTGGTGCTTCTATTGTATCTGTTTCTACATTAACCTCATCTTGCTCAATCACATCTAGTTCAGAAATAAGTTTTTGAATATATTCTTTATGTGTCTGAGGAGAAATAGTCTGAGGCAAACCATAAATTTTAAGGAAGTTAAGGAAAGCATCACCTGTTGTAAGCTTTAGGTGACTTCCTCCTTCTTTTAAATAGAGTGTACGAAATGGTCTATAAACCTCTGCTGTAAATTGCTTTTCTTTTGTATTATAAAAAGGCTTGTCAAATTTATATTTTTCAATAAACTCATATAATTCTTTAAATCGTCCTGATTGAGAGAACCAAATTGTATTAATCTGTGTCTTCTTATAAAAATCCATAAATTCATAATAGATGGTATTTGTTTTACTCGTCGGATCTTTTTTAGGTACCATTCGAATAACATAAGCATTAAAAGATATTGCTCCAACATATTTTAGTACACTTGCTCTTTTATTACCTTCTATTACAAAGAAACGATTTAAATATTCATAGACTTTAAGAGGTTCTCTAATGCCTTCTTGTACATGCGCATTATATAAATTCATCCATTTATTTGCAAATTCCGTATCTTTACTCATAAGTGGCATAAAATTATGTGCAAAAGAGATACTACGTGAATGGGTATAAGTACCTATAATTTTTTGAATAGGAATTTCTACTAGTCCTAATGAAACCTCTGAAAGAATTTCACTAGGCTGGACAATTCCATCTAACGAAGGCAGATAGCCCATTTCACCTTTGCTCGTCATTGTATTCCAAGATTGTTTAGCACTTTTTTGAGCCTGTTCATAAATTCCTTCAAGTTCTAATTGATTCATGTATACACCTCTTTAATCCTATTAATCAATATTATTTTATATTAATACAAAATAATAAACAAGTATAAGGATTTCTATTTAATTTATGTAAAGAACTTTATTTGCGTTTAAATATTTCTGCTTGCTCTTTAGATATCCCCCAATATAAAGAGCGTCCATCTAATTCATAATAGGTTTCAAATTCCTTATCTTCTACTGTATAAAGCATTTTATTAGGTGCAGTAACCTGAAATTTAGGTATATAAATTGCTTCATTAAGCGTTACTGTGCCATCTTCATTAAAAACAATTTCTTCAAGCGTCTCTGTAGAAATCCATTTTCCATGCAATTCTGGATTATTGTATTGTTCTACTGTATATAAACTACATGTACCAACCCCTATTAATAAAAGTGTACCTATAATCATACGGCTTAACGATTTGGGCGATTTTTTATTTCTTTTATACGTTGTCATTCTTTTTCCCCCTTTGAAGTATTTCAAATTATACTATAAATTACTGTATTTTTCAATGTACTTAATCTATGAAAAAAGCCTAATTATAAGCATTAGGCTTTAATTATAATCCACTCTATATCCCTTTAAGTCTTCTTTTTTAATAGTGAACTCTACAACGCCTGTTGAATAAGGTGCAATTTCATATACATTAAAGACAAGTACAAGATCCCCTGCAGGTGTTATATAAAAGTTCTGATTTTCTTCAATATGAATTAGATCATAGAAATCATCAAAAAATTTCTCTTTTTTATCCGTTCTCTTCTCAATTTGATTAGTAATGAGTTCTTTAAGCTCTGTTTTATAATCCATTTTTTCATCGAACAATTGATTAAGTGTGAGGACTTCATTCTGACTTAAGTCTAGGGTTATATAGCTTTGTTGAGGTAAGCCATGTGCACCACCTGTATAAATATAATCAAATAAGCCAATAACTAAATATTGTTTAAGACTTTCTTTAGTTTTATAATTACTAATTAATTCATATTTATATAAGGGTGTATCAGAGGCTTGTTCCTTATACTGTTTCTTTGCTTCTTTTTTAATCTCTTTTTGTAACTGTATAACATGATTTTCAAAATAATGATTCATCTTCTTTTGAAATTTTTTATCTAGTAATCCTTCTAATTGCGGATAATGAGTCTCTATATTAAGATAATTTCCTGTACTTTTATAATGCTGATCTTCTATATGAATTTCAGTAGGTACGGCCATAACAAATATAGCTGTACCTGGTGTTTCTTTTGTTTCTTGTTTAGTATTAGCATAAGTAAAACAAGGTGTGATAAAAAGTGTACTCATAAGAAAATATGCCATTATTTTTTTTATCATTATTTTATCCCCCTATTATCAATGAAGTTACATTTTTAGTATGTACTTATGAAAGCAGGTTTATAATAAGTAAACTTTTGCAGAACTGACTTGTATTTCTTTGTATAGCCACTTTCTAAGGTTTAACGTTATAAACTTGGATAAAGAATGTTTTGGTAGTATACTATGAAAGATAGAATAATTAAACTATTCGAGGTGTAATTCATGAAAGATATGACAGAACAAATCCAATCTATGCATCGCTTTTTTAAAACATATAAAACTTATGATGTTCATTTCAGATTATACTTTTTAAAAAAACTTAAAAAAAATCTTTTAGCTCACCAAGACCTCCTTGTTCAGGCACTTTATAAAGATTTTAAAAAGCCTTATTTTGAAACTTATACAACTGAAATTTATATGGTTCTTACCGAAATAGAGACTGCCATTCACAACCTTAAATATTGGACAAAACCTAAAACTTATAGTGCCCCCTTCCCTATATTAGCTGGATCAACTAAGGTTATACCTGAACCTTATGGTATAAGCCTTATTTTCGCTCCTTATAATTATCCTATCCAACTTGCGCTTTCTCCTTTAATTGGAGCCATTTCTGCTGGGAACTGTGTTGTTTTAAAGCCGTCCGAATATACACCCTATACCTCAAAAGCTCTTAAATGCTTACTAAGAGAAGTTTTCCCTACGCACTTAGTATGGGTTATTGATGGCGGTCCAGAAATTTGCCAATCCCTACTTAAACAACCTATTGACTACATCTTCTTTACAGGAAGTATTGAGACCGGCAAAAAGGTTATGGCAGAGGCTTCAAAAAATCTTATCCCTATCACTTTAGAATTAGGAGGAAAAAACCCAGCCATTGTTGATGCCAAATGTGACCTTCAGTTAGCAGCTAAACGTATTGCCTGGGGGAAATTTATGAATTCAGGCCAAACATGTGTAGCACCAGATTATGTGCTTGTACATGAAGATGTTGCGAAACACTTCTTAGGGTTACTCGCTAAAGAAACAGCTAAAATGTTTGAAAATCCTAGCCAATCTTCTAGACTGATTCATGAAAAACATTATGTTCAAGTATTAAAATATATTGATGAAGATAAAATTTATTATGGCGGTCATTTTGACCATGAAGACCTTTATATCGAACCTACTATTCTTTATCCAGTCAAGTTAAAAGATGAATGTATGCAGCAAGAGATTTTTGGACCTATACTTCCTGTTATCCCCTTTTCCAAACTTGCTTTAGCTATCGAAACAGTTCAACGTTTTCCAAAACCACTTGCTTGTTATATATTCAGTCATGATAAAAAGCGTATAAAACATCTGCTTAAACATCTCTCATTTGGTGGTGGGTGCATTAATGATACTATTATGCATCTTACTCATCCTAAAGCACCTTTTGGTGGTGTAGGTTATAGTGGTATGGGTGCCTATCACGGAAAATATTCTTTTGATACATTTAGCCACTACAAGACCGTATGCTATAGCTCTAGAGTAGAACTTCCTCTTCGTTACCCACCCTATGATAAAAAGCTTGAATTTATTAAGCGCTATATTGCTATGCGATTTAGATAAGTTAAAACAGCTATTCCTTCAGTTTTTTCAAGGAATAGCTGTTTTTTAATCATCTGTTTCATACCCTGTACAAATACAATCACAACCGGTCTTTCTTTTCACCTCTTCAAGATTATCTAAGAAGTGCTCCATCTCCCCTATTTCCATCCTATCATTACTACTTATGGTATAAATTTTTCCTTTATCAAAATTTCTTAAAGTATAAGTACATCCTTTAGTCGTATCCTTGTGTATGCATCTATACCCTTCCTCATATTTATCACTAAGCTGTTTGAAGTTTTCGTACATAAAAAAACCTCCTTTAGTATTATATTTATCATAACACTTTTAAGGAGATTTCATACCTATGAACGTTTATCAAAATTTAACTTTTTAATTTCATTTTGTTTTTGAGTAGACTCGATTTCATGTGTATAAATGGATAAGGTAATAGATGGATTACTATGCGAAATCAGAGATGATAAAGTGGTAATATCCATATTAGCTGCAATACAGTACGAAGCAAAGGTATGTCTAAACAAATGGGCATGTATATGTCTACCTAATACGCCTGAGAGTTTTAGCATTAAATCATGAAGCGTACGCGTTGCTAAATGCGCACCACTATCCTGTCTACTTGGGAACATATAAATAGACTCATCTATTACTTTAAGAATATCAACATTCTTTAATAATTGTATTTGTTCATCATAGCCTTTTAGCAAGGTTAAAAGTTCTGGATGAATAGGCACCACATTATATTTAAAGCCCTTTGCCAGTAATAGTATGGTATTATTTTTCATATTAATATCTGCCTTTTTTAAGCTTACAGCTTCATTAGCACGACAGCCTGTATAAAGCAAGATACCTACTATAAGTTTGTTACGGATCCAGCAGTAATATAAATAATCATAATGGTTACTTGTTCCTAAAAGTGCTTCATTTATAGCAATCTGTCCATCTATGTAATCAAAAAGTTCTTCAATCTCTTCCGTAGACAAGACTTCTTTAGGTGCCTTATGCTTTCTCATTTTGATTGGATCAATATAATCATAAAACTTTTCATCACAGAGCCTTTTTTCATAGCAAAAAGTAAGAAAACGATGTAAAACAACACGTTTACGTCTTAAACTTGTAGGCTTAAGCCCTGTAGATTGTAAATGCATTAAATACTCTTGCAAGACTTCAAAACTTAAGTCTTCTAATGATTCTACATTTACAAAGGCTTGCCACTGCGCTAAATCCTGCAAATAAGCTTTGATGGTATGAGACGAAAGCTGCATACTTTCTAAAGATGCTTTAAAATAATGAATACTCTTTTGTATAGTCATAAGGGTTCCTACCTTTTCTAGATTCAATAAAATAAGGCATGGGATCATCTCCCATGCCTCTATTATACTCAATTTTATTGTGCAGGTTTAGTAAATTTTTTAAAGATAAGATAATACATTACACCAATGATAACACCACCAATAAAGTTACCAAGTGTTACTGGAATAACATTGTTTGTAAAGAAGTTACCCCATGTTAAAGTATCTAACTTATCTGCAGCAACACCTGATAATTGTACAAGTTCAGGGTTGTTTTTAATAAACATACCAACTGGCACATAGTACATATTTGCTACGATATGCTCTGCACCACTAATAGCAAATGCAAAGATTGAGAAGAATCCAGCAAGGATTTTTCCTGTTACATCTTTTGCAGAGTACATCATCCAAATACCTGCACATACAAAGATATTACAAATAATTGCAAGACATAAAGCTTCTGTGAAAGGAAGATTTGCTTTTGAAATAGCTGTTTTTAAAGCATAAGCAGCAAAACCACCATCACTCATTCTAAAAAGACCTGTATTAGCTTGTAGGAAAGCAATGAAAAATGCACCTACACAGTTTCCTGCAAGAACAATTGCTAAATTCTTAAAGAATTCACTTACTTTATTACGTTTTTCAAGAGTTGATAAAACAATTAAACAGTTTCCTGTAAAAAGGTCTCCCCCGTTAAGTACTACAAACATAAGACCAATAGGGAATACTGCACCTGTTACTAATTTTGCTACACCTTTATCTGCAATTGCATGTGCTGCAGTTGATGAAGCAAGCCCTCCTAAAGCAACATACATACCAGCCATAACAGCCATAAGGAATACTGCCATTGCTGTACGGTTAACTTTTGCCTGACCGCCTTCGATTGTGTAATCTAAAATCTCATTTGGTGCTAAATAATTTTTCGCCATGAATATACACTCCTTTTCCAAGGACAGAGTATATCATTATATGACAAGTTTTTCAACACTATTTATTTTCCATTTTTATACCTAGAAGCAAATTTTGTATCTTGTTATTTAATTCCTGTTGCTCTTTATGTTGTTCTTCTTTTAACACTTCAATTTTATTCGTAAAAATGAGCTTCTGCTCTAATAAGCTATTTTGAAGTTCTAAATCATATTTTTCTTTAAGCGCAGTTAATTCTTTATTCTTCCCATCTTCCTCTTGTTTCAATGATTCTTTAAGCTTTTCAACCTCTCTTTGTGCAAACCATAATTCAGAAGATACTTCATCATTTCTAACTTTAAGACGTTCATTTTCCTCATTACGTTCTTCTATTTCAACTTCTAGGCGTTCCCACTTACTATTTTCCTCTTTAAGTCCTACAATTTGTTCTTCATATTTCTCGCATAGCGTATGATGTTGTTTAATTTGTATTTTCTGCTCACTGATTTGCTCTTCCAATTCACTATATGCTTTTTCTAAAGCCTCATATCGATCTTTAGCCTCCTCTTTTTCTTTTAATAAGTTATCTATTTTTTCTTCTAATAAGGACTTTTCCTTAATTAATGCTTCTTTTTCTTCTTCTTTCTGTACAACAACTGCCTCTACTTCTCCTATACGCTCTTCTACTATGAGACCGACACGCTCACTTACATTTAAATACATTGTTTGAATACGCTGGAGCAATCTTTGCAATTCATCTATATCCTTTACTAATAAATCTTCAGCTTGTTTCTTTTGCTCTAATTTATATGTAGTTAATAATAGCCCCATAAACTCTTTTCCTGTTAATTGGGTGCTTTTCATGATCTCTGCTAATTCATTTTTCATTTCTTCTGGAACTTTTACACCAAATGTTACATCTGCCATTATATTTCCTCCTGTAAGGTTAACCTTTTATATTACGGTTAACTTCTTTATTTTACTTGCATGTTAACCTTAGTTAACCTTTAATATATGTTAACACTAATTCCACAAACTAAGCAACCCACCACAGATAATTATGTATTATCTGTGGTAGGTTATGAATCAGTAAGAGGTAAATATATAGAAAAGTATTAAAAAAGAACCAAAAGTAAAATGGGGATAAATTAAGAGTATTTTTCAGTAGTGGTAAAAGTTTTCTGAAATCAACTTTTAATGTAGTGTGCAGAAAGCTGCATAGATTATAAATAAGTTAATATATACTTAGATTATCCCAAAATCCATATTATTAAATAGCTTATATACTAATAAAATTTATAGATGATTTCAAACAAAAAAAGATACATATCGCCCCTATACTCTGTAGAGGGAAAATAGAGTATCTACTAAAATAATTACTAGTTTGTTACATAAACTTGTCTTAAGATTTGATTCAAGCGTTAAAAAGCAGTAAATAGATAGATATGAAGCTGAAGCATATCTATCTATCAAAAATATATTTAAGGATACTGTTTGCATCTATGATTATCATAGATTAAAATGGTGATTTTACAGTATATACACCTTTCAACCACTATAGATTCCTACACAAGAGGTATAGTAGCCTATGCTATAGGTAATAGAAAGAATATCAAATTTGTTAAAAATTTTTTAGGTAATAGATCTATAGAGAGTTTCCATAGCTCACTTAAATAAGAATCACCTCGTAGTTATAAGCTGAATATAAATCACTGACTCAAAATTGGTTAGAAAACTATTCTATAAAAAGAGTAAAATAACAACAAAAAATAGACACGGTTTTCTTTTACCGTGCCTACTAAAAATGTAGCATTATCCTTTTTAACCTTTTATTCTATTTCTAAAGCACCACTTAAGTAATTCTCTTCTGTTACTTGTGCATCACAACTCGAAACGAATACGCAAGCTGATAAATCACCTGTTACATTAACAGAAGTTGTAATCATATCTAAGATACGATCCACCCCAGCAATTAAAGCAATGGCTTCTAATGGTAAGCCAATAGAAGTAAGTACCATTGTCATCATGACAATAACTGTTCCTGGAATAGCAGCAGCCCCTACAGAAGCAAGCGAAGCTGTAATAAGTAAAATAATAAGCTGTGTGAACGAAAGTTCAATACCATAAAGTTGAGCAATAAATACAGCACATGCTGATTGATAAATAGCACCGCCATCCATATTAATTGTAGAACCAATATTAAGTACAAATTGAGCAATTTCTTGTTTAATACCTAAATTTTCTTTAGCGCATTTAAGTGATACTGGTAAAGCTGCAGCACTACTTGCTGTAGAGAAGGAAATCATTTGAGCTGGTAGTACACTCTTAATAAATTGCATAGGATTCATACCTGCAAATATTTTTGCACTTCCTACATAAACCACTAGACATTGAATAAGACTTGCTACAAGAATCACAACAATAAGTTTGATAAGTGAAATAAGAATTCCCCATCCATTTGTTGCTACAACATCTGCAATTAAAGCACATACTGCAATAGGTGTTATTTTCATAATCATTTCTACAATTTTATACATTACATCTGCAAAATCATTAAAAACCGCTTTTGCATATTGAGCTTTATTTCCTAAACTATTAATAGCTATCCCCGTAAAGGCACCAAAAATAATAACTTGAAGTGTATTACCTTCTACTAAAGCTTTAAAAGGATTTGTTGGTACAATATCTACTAGCATTTGCATTAAAGGTGTAGCTTCTGGAATATTGGCTTGTCCTATTTCAAGCGTAATCCCCATACCTGGTTTAATAAAGAGTGCTAAACTCATTCCAATAAATGCCGCCATTAATGTCGTCCCCATATAATAGAGCAATGTCTTTTTACCTATAACGCCTAGTCTGTTCATATCTCCTACATGGGTCATACTAGATACTAATGTACATAAAATAAGTGGTACAATAACCATTTTCATTAAATTTAAGAATATAGTACCTGTAGGTTGAATGATATATGTAAGTAGTGCATTTAACTGCATAAATTGAATAACCATTCCTAAAAATACCCCTAATATTAGGCCGATAAAAATTTTACTTGATAATCCTAATTTGTTTTTCATCTGTCATTCTCCTCTTTCGGTATAATTGTATACAATTATACTTTATGTAGAAATATATAGCAAGCTATTTTTTAAAAAAAGATAAAAAAATAAGAAGTAATGATTTTTTATCATTACTTCTTATTTTTTGTAATACTTTTGGCACATAAATACCCCATAGAAAAAGCAGCCTGTATATTATAACCACCTGTATCTCCATCAATATCTAGTACTTCTCCAGCAAAATAAAGGCCTTTTTGTTTACGACTTTCCATAGTTGTAGGATTAACTTCTTTAAGAGTAATACCACCTGCTGTAACCATAGCTGAGTTCATACCACCTGTCCCTGATAAATTAAATTCACATTTAGTAAGTTTTGAAACTAAATCTTCTCTCTCTTTCTTTGAAAGACGTGCACAACTTTGTTCAGGTAACACCCCTATAGACTCACAAACAACTTCACAAAAACTTCTTGGTAAATTATAATTTTTAAGATAATTTACAACAGATTCCTTACCACGTACTGGAATTTCCTCAGCAAAACGCTTTCTAGCTTCTTCGTAGCTTAAAGGATAAAGATAATTAACAGTAATTTGATCACCTGGTACAATCCATCTAGTGGCATCAAGAATAACCGGACCTGATAGGCCCTTATGTGTAAAGAGTAAGCTTCCTATACGTTCTGTAATCTTCTTTTTCTCATGCCATAATGTAATTTGAGCATTTTTAAAGGATATCCCTGATAACTCACAAAAGTTTCTTTCATGTGTCGTTACATAGGTTAATGCTGGTCTAGGTTCCACAATAGTATGTCCAAAACTACTTGCTAGAACATAACCATCTCCTGTACAACCGAGATGAGGAAAAGATTTGCCTCCAGTAGCAATAATCACATTATCACTAAAGTAGCGATCTCCGGCCTCTGTTTCTAGAGTAAAAATACCATCATACACTTTAATCATTTTAACTGTTTGATTATATTTAATTAAAACATTATGCTTTTTACATGATTGAAGCAAAGCACCTCTTATATCTGCACTTTTATGACTTTTAGGAAAAACCTTATTATTTTCTTCTCTTACATAGGTTGCAACACCTTCATTTTCAAAGAAGTGAATAGTATCTTCATTAGTAAAAGTCAATAAAGCTTTTTTAATAAATTTACCATGCTCACCATAACGATCAAAGAAATCTGTAACTGAGCCACTATGTGTAAAGTTGCACTGTGCACCTCCTGAAACAAGCAATTTTCTGCCTGCTTCTTGATTCTTCTCAAGAACAAGTACTTTTTGATTCTGTTTCCCTAGCTCCTGTGCAGCAAATAGTCCTGCTGGACCCGCACCAATAATGATTGTATGATAATGCATAGTAACCTCCTTATAAATCAGTAACTTTTATATAATAGCAAGATTGTTCTAGAATTGCAACTTATATTTTTGTAAAAAAATCCAGGCTAATGCCTGGATTCTAAAATAGGTTCTTCTTATTATTGCTCTTTGAAAACTTGCTTATTCTGCCATAGATATTGAATGCCTGAAATAATAGTTAAAACTAATGCAACATAAGCAAGAATTAGCCCTAAATATTGCCATACTATATGTGAAACAGGTGTTAAATAAACAATAATCATGAGCATTTGTATAGTTGTCTTCCATTTACCTAGTGGATTGGCTGCAATAACAACCTGATTATTCGCTGCTAAAAGTCTTATACCTGATACAGCAAACTCTCTTAATAAAATAACAACAACAATCCATGCTGGTAAAACACCTGCAGGTAATACATGTGATAAATCTACAAGTGCAATCATTGCTGCTGTTACAAGCATTTTGTCTGCTAAAGGATCCATAAACTTTCCTAGATTTGTAACCAATTTATATTTTCTAGCTAAATAACCATCTAAAAAATCTGTCAAACTTGCAATAACAAAAATAGCAAGTGCAATCCATAGTGTTGTTTCTAAAGGAAGCCACGGATTCCATATAATACCCATAAATACAAATACTAGAAGAACTCTCCCTACAGTTAATTGATTAGCAATATTCATACCTTATATCCCCATTTCCTAAATAGCGCTTATACTAATTCACCTATAAGGTCATAGTCGCTTGCACCTGTAATTTTAACATCTACATAATCACCTGAAATTAATTCACCTTCATATTGAACAAATACTTGTCCATCGATATCTGGTGCATCTTGGTAAGTACGTGCAAGATAAACTGGTTCATTTGCAAGTTTACCTTCAATAAGTACACGCATTGTACGACCAATTTTCTCATGTGTTAAGACTTCTGAAATATCATGTTGCATGCTCATAATAATTTCTTTACGCTGCATTTTAACTTCTTCATCAATTTGATCTTTAAGTCTTGCTGCAGGTGTACCTTCTTCTTGTGAATAAGTAAATACACCTAAACGATCAAAACGCATTTCTTTTACAAAGTTGCAAAGTACTTCAAAGTCCTCTTCTGTCTCACCTGGGAATCCTACAATAAGTGTTGTACGAATTGCAATACCTGGTACTTCAGCTCTTAATTTATTCATTTTTTCAATAAGTTCAGCATGTGTACTCTTTCTTGCCATGCGTTTAAGAACTGGGTCTGCCGCATGTTGAATTGGAATATCTAAATACTTACATACTTTATCATTTGTCTTAATTTCTTCAATAAGTTCATCAGTAATATTTTCTGGATAGCAATAAAGAATACGAATCCACTCAATACCTTCTACACTTGAGAGCTCTCTTAACAGAGTAACAAGTGTAATATCACCTTCAAGGTCTGTTCCATATAATGTTGTATCCTGTGCAACTAAAATAAGTTCACTTACACCATCTTTTGCTAATTTTTCAGCTTCTTTTTTAAGCTGTTCAATTGGTCTACTTCTATATTTACCACGTAATGATGGAATGATACAATAAGTACATTTGTTATCGCAGCCTTCTGCTATTTTCATATAAGCGAAGTATCCTGCTGTTGTTAAGATACGAGGCATATTTTCTAAGTGCTCACGGTCAATGGTATCAAATTTAGAAACTCTCACGCCTTTAGCTTCTAAAGCTTCTGTTACTGTTTCTACAATTTTATCATAAGAAGTTGTTCCAACTACAGCATCTACTTCTGGCATCTCTTCTAAAATCTCTTCTTTATAGCGTTGCGCCATACATCCTGTTACAATAAGTGCTTTACACTTACCAATTTCTTTATATTTAGCAACTTCTAAAATCTGCTCAATACTTTCTCTTTTAGCATCTTCAATAAAACAGCATGTGTTTACTACGAGAACCTCTGCCTCAGATTCATCTCCTATAAGTGTAAAGCCTGCTTCATGTAAAAGGCCTAACATATGTTCGCTGTCTACTAAGTTTTTGTCACATCCTAAGGATACAAAGGCTATTGTATTTGTCAAAATAATTCTCCTTCCTAATGTGTTGCTGCAAGTACACAGTTGTACATCAGCATAGCAATGGTCATAGGCCCTACACCTTTAGGTACTGGTGTAATCAGACTCGCTATACCTTGAGCAGAATCAAAATCTACATCTCCACAAAGTTTGCCATTTTCATCTCTGTTCATTCCAACATCTATGACAACGGCTCCCTCTTTAAGCATATGTCCTTTAACAAATTTTGCTTTTCCAACTGCAACTACAACCACATCAGCTTGTTTAATTTCTTCTTCTAGATTTGTCGTCTTTGAATGACATATAGTTACTGTAGCATTTTCTCGTAATAAAAGCAAACTAATTGGTTTACCAACGATATTACTTCTTCCTACTACAACACACTTTTTACCTTCTAAAACTACCTCATAACGTCTTAAAAGTTCTATAATTCCTGCTGGTGTACAGCTTATAAAACCTGGAGCACCTACTAAAAGCGCTCCAGCATTTTCTATATGGAAACCATCAACGTCTTTATGAGGTGCAATGGCTTTAATAACTTTTTGCTCATCCATATGTCTTGGAAGTGGCATTTGAACAAGAATGCCATGAACTTTTTCATCTTGATTTAAAGTATCTATGAGTTCAAGCAAACTATCTTCGCTTGTATTTTCAGGGAGTTCATATGAAAAAGATTTAATCCCTACGTATTCACAAGCTTTTTTCTTATTACCTACATAAACTTTTGAAGCACTATTATCTCCAACTAAGACAACTGCAAGTCCAGGTGTAAGTCCCTTTTCTTTAAGGTCTTCTACTTGCTTTTTAAGATCCTCTTTAATTTCAGATGCGATCATTGCTCCATCAATAATTTTAGTTTGCATATACTCTCCCCTTTTCTTTATTAGAATAAGCCTGTAATTGTGCCTTTTGCATCAATATCAATAGCTTCCGCTGCAGGTTTTTTAGGTAGACCTGGCATAGTCATAACACTGCCTGTAAGGGCTACAATAAATCCTGCTCCTGCTGATATTCTAATTTCTCTTATTGTTGTTGTAAAGCCCTCTGGTCTACCTAAAGCTTTTGGATCATCAGAAAGAGAGTATTGGTTTTTAGCCATACATACTGGTAAATGGCTAAGTCCTAAACTATTAATTTTAGCAATAGCTTTTTTAGCATTTGGTTCGATATGAATATTTGCTGCACCATAAATTTCAGTTGCAATTGTGCGGATTTTTTCTTCAATGCTAAGTTCATCTTCATAGAGATAATGGAAATTACTTGTTTTATTTTCTAAAACATCCATTACTTTTTCAGCAAGCTGAAGGCCGCCTTCACCGCCATGCTCCCATACTGTAGCAGGTGCAAAATCACATCCTAATGCTTCACAGCTTTCTTTTACATAAGCAATCTCTGCATCTGTATCTGTAATGAACTGATTAAGTGTTACAATAACTGGCACACCGAATTTATGTACGTTCTCGATGTGTTTTTGAAGATTTGCAATACCTTTTGTAAGGGCTTCTACATTTTCTTCTTTTAAGTCTTCTTTTGCTACACCACCGTTGTATTTAAGTGCACGGATTGTTGTTACAAGAACAACTGCGTCTGGCTTTAAACCTGCTTTACGGCATTTAATATCAAAGAATTTTTCAGCACCAAGATCTGCTCCAAATCCAGCTTCTGTTACAACTACATCTCCAAGTTTAAGTGCTAGGTTAGTAGCTCGTACACTGTTGCAACCATGTGCAATATTAGCAAATGGCCCACCATGCATTACAACTGGTGTATTTTCAAGCGTTTGAACAAGGTTTGGCTTAATAGCGTCTTTAAGCATAGCTGCCATAGCACCTTGAGCATTTAAATCTCTTGCTGTCACAGGATTTCCTTCATAAGTATAACCAACAATAATATTTCCAATTCTTTCTTTTAAATCTACAAGATCAGTTGCTAAACATAAAATGGCCATAATTTCAGATGCAACTGTAATCATAAAACCATCTTCTCTTGGCACACCATTAAGCACCCCACCAAGTCCTACTACAATATCACGAAGCGCGCGGTCATTAAGGTCTACACAACGTTTCCATGTTAATGTTCTAGCATCAATATTAAGTGCATTACCTTGATGAATATGATTATCAATCATAGAAGCTAAAAGGTTGTTCGCTACTCCAATAGCATGAATATCACCTGTAAAGTGTAGGTTAATATCTTCCATTGGAACAACTTGTGCATAGCCACCACCAGCTGCACCACCTTTAATCCCCATACATGGTCCTAAAGAAGGCTCGCGAAGTGCAATAATAGCATTTTGTCCAAGTTTACAAAGTGCTTGTCCAAGTCCTACAGTAATAGTTGTTTTTCCTTCACCTGCTGGTGTTGGGTTAGTTGCTGTTACAAGAACAAGTTTACCATTTTTTTTATCTTTAACTGTTTCAAAAAGTTCATGTGTTAATTTTGCTTTGTAATTACCATAGAGCTCTACGCTCTCTTCAGGTATTCCTGCCTTTTTAGCTACCTCCATAATAGGTAACATTTTTGCCTCTTGTGCAATTTGGATGTCTGACTTAATCATAGTTCTTCTCCCTTACTAAGTTGATTTTGTTGTAATACTTTACGTGGTTTACTCCCTTCATCAGGACCTACAATGCCCCTTGCTTCCAACATTTCCATTAGTCTTGATGCTCTATTAAAGCCTATTCTAAAATATCTTTGTAACATAGATATAGAGAGTTTCTCTTTGCCACTTGCTAATTGAATCGCTTGTGTTAATAATTCATCTTCACCATCACCCTCAATGGCAATGGCCGGAGCATGGATACTTTCCATGACCGTTTCTTCATATTGCACTTCACCACTCATTTTAACAGCTTCTACAATAGCTTCTACTTCCTGATCTGAAACAAAGGCTCCTTGAATACGTAAAGGTTTAGATTCCCCTATTGGACAGAAAAGCATATCTCCTTTTCCAAGTAGTTTTTCTGCACCATTTGAATCTAAAATGGTTCTTGAGTCAATACCAGAAGAAACAGCAAAAGCAAGTCTTGATGGAATATTAGCCTTAATAACCCCTGTAATAACATCTACAGATGGTCTTTGGGTTGCAATAACAAGGTGAATCCCTGCTGCCCTTGCCATCTGAGCAAGACGACAAATTGCATCCTCTACTTCTTTTGCAGCTGTCATCATAAGGTCTGCAAGCTCGTCTATAATAATGATAATACTTGGCATTTTAAGATTTTCATCGGTTACTTTATTATTATAACCTTTCATATCTCTTACATTATTATCAGCAAATAGCTGATAACGTTTCGTCATTTCATTAACAGCCCAGCATAGAGCTCCTGCTGCTTTTTTAGGATCTGTTACAACTGGAATCATAAGATGTGGAATACCATTATACACATTTAATTCTACTACTTTAGGGTCTATCATAATCAGTTTAACTTCTTTTGGACTTGCTTTATATAAAATACTTGTAATCAAAGTATTGATGCAAACACTTTTCCCTGAGCCAGTTGCCCCAGCTATAAGTATATGTGGCATCTTTCCAATATCAGCTACAATAGGTTTACCTGCAATATCTTTTCCTAATGCAAAAGCAAGTTTAGAAGGAAATGCAGCAAATTGGTCAGATTCAATCACATCTCTTAAATAAACCATTTCACTTGTATCATTAGGCACTTCAATACCTACAGCAGCTTTTCCTGGAATAGGCGCTTCAATACGAATACCTGACGCTGCTAAATTTAAAGCAATATCATCTGCTAAATTAACAATTTTACTTACTTTAACACCTTGCTTAGGTTGCAATTCATATCTGGTTACTGTAGGCCCTTTATTAATTTGAGTCACCTTAGCTTCTACACCAAAGCTTAAAAGTGTATCTTCTAATTTTTTAGCATTGCTTAATGAAGCACGTGAGCTTGTCTTTTGAGAACTACCTTCACCTTTTTTAAGTAATTGAATAGAAGGGAATATGTAAGTATCATCTTGATGTATGGCTACATCTAGTTCTTCCTCTGCTTCAAAAACATTCATTTCAGCTGCTACAGGCTGATTTTTTGTATGTGTTTCTTGTGCACCTTGAGCTGCCTCTACTTCTACAGGAACTTGTTCGTCTAAAACAATAGGTGGATGTTCATAGAATGTTTCTACTTGCTCACTTGTTACAGCTACTTCTTCAAGAAGTTCCCTAGCAATAAGTTTTTCTTGGTTTATACTTTCCACTTCTAATTTTTTAGGTCTATGTACTTTTTCCTTACGTTGACTATTAAATTGCGCAAAAGCTTCTTTTAAGTGTTCTAAAAACCTTATGCCTATGTCACTTAACCATGCAAATATAGGAAATTTAGTAACTGCCAAAATCCATATACCTGCTAAAACAACTAGTATAATATAGCTTCCATATAAGCCTAGTAGCGTTAAAAGTAATTCTCCTACCAAGGCTCCTATTAGGCCACCATTTAAAAATGAAGGTTCTTTGAAAAAATCTAATCGCCACAAAGTAAAAAATTCATCTTTCCCAAATATCAGCAAATGACCAAAACTCATCAAGATTAATAGGAACGGAATGCTATACGCTAAAAATCTATAGAGCTCATTGATAGCATTTTTAAGGTAATAGTACCCTATTATAATAATAGCAAAAGGTAATAAATATCCTGCCATTCCAAAGCAACCTACAAATAAAGTTTTAATACCTGTACCTACTAATCCTGCTTGATCCGTAAAAAGGCTGACAAGAATGAGTAAGCTTATTCCAATCATGCTTATACCAATCATTTCGCTTATTAGGTCTACTCCCATTTTAGAAGTTTTTTTACTTCTAGTCTGTGTCTTCTTATTTTTTGTACTTTTATTTTTTGTTGTATTTTTTTTCATATGTAGAAAACCCCTTTATTATTTCACCTCAATCGTTCTCATGATAATGCTTTTTAAAAGACAATAGACGTATGCATGAAGCATACATCTATTATTATATCATCGAATAATTTTATTGATAAGATTATTTTGCAATAAAGTTCCTGGTTGTAAGGTATCAATCAGAAAATCACTTGGATTACTAGAATAAATTCTATCTAATATATAACCATTTTCCGTCTTACAAGCTAGCACTTGTAGCCCGTTATAATCAAGCATTTCATATTCTGGTGCCTGCTCATCAGGCATGTAAATAGGCAATATAGAATAGTATGCCATCTATACTTCACCTTCTTTAGCTAGAATCATTTCATGAAGCTTATGAAGTGCTTCCTTAAGCCCTCCTACTTCATGAATAATTTTTTCTTCTACAGCTTGTTTACCTACAAGAATAGTTCCCATATCTTTAGCAAGTTTACCTGTATCTAACATAAGTTCTCTAAAACGTTCTGGGGAAATACCTGAATTACTTGAAACAAACTCTACAATACGTTCTTGCATTTGATCAAAATATTCAAAAGTTTGGACGACACCTAATACTGTTCCATTCATTCTAACAGGATGAATCGTCATAGTTGCACTTGGTGTAATAAATGAATAGTCACTAGATACAGCAATAGGTACACCTATAGAATGTGCACCACCTAATACTAAGGATACAACAGGTTTCTCAAAAGATGCAATAAGCTCTGCAAGTGCTAGTCCTGCTTCTACGTCCCCTCCTACTGTATTTAAGATAACAAGTAAGCCCTTAATTTTAGGATCATCTGATAAGGCTACAAGTTGCGGAATAATATGTTCGTATTTAGTTGTTTTATTTTGAGGTGGCATACTTACATGACCTTCTACTTGGCCAATAATAGTAATACAATGTATGCCACTTCCTTCTTCTGTATTTACAGGTACTTGTCCAAACTCTTTAATTTGATTATTTTTTTCATTTTCTGACGGCATTGGATTCTTTGGTGCCTCTTCCTTATTAGGATTATCGTTATTTTGTACAGATTGTTTTAAATTAGTCATTTTAAGCCTCACTTTAATTTGCTTTTAAATTTAGTATGCAAAAAAAAGTGAGGCTTATACCTATTAAAGATTAAATTCTTGATGAAGTGCTGTAATGGCTTTTGAAACATGCACTTCACTTATAAGACATCCAATAGTTGTAAGAGAATCTGCTGTTTGGAGAACTTCTACACCTGCTTTATGGAAAGCCTTCATAATACGAGACATAACACCTGGTACACCTGTCATACGTTCACCAATAGCAGTAACTTTACAGCATCCTTCAAGAAGCGTATATTCATAATGATACATTTGAAGGAGCCTTTCAAGTTTTTCCTTATCTTCTTGATCAATGGTAAACACTTTATAAGTTGGGAAAATATTAATAAGGTCTATGCTAATTTGCTCTTCTGCAACACATTCTAATAAATCTTTTTCTTCTTGATCATTTTCCATAATCGTAAACTGTATACGACCTAATCGATGTGCTACACCTGTAATAACTTTTGTATCTTTTTCACTGCTTGTAAGCCCTTTTACACTTTGAACAATATACGTACCTTCTGCATTTGAGAAGGTATTTTTAATAACAAGAGGAATATTAGCACGCATAGCATACTCTACAGCTCGTGGATGAATAACCTTAGCACCACTATCTGCCATTTGGAATACCTCATTATAACTAATAGCTGGAATAATATGTGCTTGCTCACATACACGTGGGTCAGCTGTCATAATACCATCTACATCTGTAAAAATTTCAATACGATCAGCTTCTAACAGTCCACCTAACATAGCTGCTGTTGTATCGCTACCACCTCTCCCAAGTGTTGTAACCTCTCCCTCTATAGTCATCCCTTGAAATCCTGCTACAACAGGAATAATCTCTTTTTCTAAATAACGTTTAACAGCTTCTGTTTTACCATATAGCAAATCAGCTTTCTTATGTGCATTATCTGTAATAATACCACTTTGCCCTCCAGTAAGTGCTACAGCAGGGTAACCTTCATTTTGAAGCATAGTGGCAATAGTAACAGCTGATATAATTTCTCCACAAGATAATAAAAGATCATACTCCCTATCTTCTATCTCTCCTGCTTCTTCTTTGACAAATTGAAGAAGTGTATCTGTTGCATAAGGTGAAGGCATTCTACCCATAGCAGATACCACCACCACGGGTGCCTCTCCTTGACTTTTTGCCTCAATAATTTTATTTAAAACTTCTTTTCTTGCCCCGCTTGTTGCAACGGAGGTTCCTCCAAATTTTTGAATAATTATTTTCATATGCTTAATCCTTTCGAAACATCTAAGCTCACTTATATATATATTATAAACATAAAAAAAGTAGACTAAATCTACTTTTTATGCTTGTATGTATTCTTCTAAAGCTTTTGCAAGTTGATCTGGACAAGAAGTACCACGACCACGGCAATCAATACCTTTTAATCTTTTGATAGCTTCATGTACTTCCATCCCTTGGATTAAAGATGCTACACCTAAAGTATTCCCAGGGCATCCTCTAACAAAAGTTACTTCCTTAACAATGTTATCTTCTACCTCAAATAAAATTTCACTTGAACAGACACCTGATGTTGTATACTTTTCCATCTTCAACACTCCTTATATGTAATCATTTTGACTTTAGTAGTATATCATATTTACGGAGAGAACGAAATAAAAAACAGCTATAAATATAAACTTATAGCTGCTTACCCCTTATTTTATACGTTCATTGTGGACTCAAATAGCAATTTAAAATTTCCGTTCAACAATCTGCTGTTTCCCTTTTTGTTTGGATATCCGTAATTTGAATATATCATTCTTATCCATCTTCTTCAAGATTCTAAACATAACTGGACAAAAATATAACATAATTGGACATTTCCCTTTTACTTACATTCTAATCTCTAAACTCTTAGATAATCTTTCTCTTACTGCCTTTTGTTTATATTTACTCAAAAAGACTGAAGTGCCATCTTCTAAAATGACTTCAGAGTTTTTAATTTCTTTTACTTTTTTACTATTTACAATAAAACTTCGGTGGGTACGTATAAACCCCTCAAAAGCAAGCATTTCTTCTAATTTATTAATATTGTAGTGGCAGATGTAATCATGATCTTCCAAGTGTATCGTTGTTTTACGATGGTTACTTTCTACATAAAGAATATGACTAAGATCCAGTTTAACACTCCCTTGAGTTGTAGGGAAAATGTATATATTATTCTTTGAATAATGTGTTTCTAAATGTTTATAAATATCTTTTAGATTTAGATTAAAAGTTTCAGCATCAAGTGGTTTTAAAAGATAATCATAGACATGTACTTTATAACCCATTAAAGCATACTCCGTGGTGTGTGTTACAAATATAAGTGTTGCCTGCCTATTACATACTCTAACCTGCCTTGCCAATTCTATTCCTGAGCACTCTTTCATATCTACATCTAAAAAAACAATATGATAAGGATCTTCTTTGAGCTGTTCTAAAAAGGATTTCCCACTTTCATATTCATATATCTGAGCAGGTATCTCATATTTTTGATTAAAATTTTTAATATAGCACTTTAAAGTCTGCCTATCTTGAATATTCTCATCACAAATTGCTATTTTTATCATTGTATCACCATGTTACTTCTTATTTTCGTTTCTATTATATAAGGATGTCCTATAAAATGTAAAGAAAAAAGGCTTTAGTCTTTATCCTAAAGCCCCTTTTCTTGATTCCCAATGTATGCATTCTGAATCTATATTGTGATTTGGGCAATTAAACTGCTTTTGGCAACCACTTCTATAGCATTCCACCATTCGATTATCATGTGTATAATATTTATAATAACCCTCTTTAAAATGTTTACACGTATAACAAGTCATTTCTTTAACTTGTACTGCCATTTAATCCCCCACCTCCCTCTTCCTACTTTATGTGGGGGCATTTAAATCTATTCCTTATTTTTTATTTAAGTTTTAAAGGTAACCCTGAAGCTAAGAAGAATACTTCATCAGCTTCTTTTGCAAGACGTTGATTAATACGCCCTGCAATATCTCTAAAGATATTACCCAAACGATAGGCTGGCACTACCCCTAAGCCTACCTCATTTGAAACAATAATAAGCTCTTTGCCATGTTGCTTACATATACTTAATAAATCCTCAACTTCTTTTAAAATATCTTGCTCAATTTCATCAATAACTGTTCTTTTGACATGGTCAAAGTCCACTTCATACTGCAGTAATAGATTAGTCACCATAAGAGTCATACAATCTAGTAAGATAATAGAACTTTGTTTAAAGTCTTCTTTTACTTCAAGTAAATTAAAATCCTTAAACTGTTCTATAGTATGCCAATGGTTAGGTCTAGCTGCCTGATGCTTTTTAATGCGGTCTTTCATATCTTCATCAAAAGCTATAGCTGTTGCAATATAAAGTACATGGGCACTCATTTTATCAGATAACTCATGTGCTTTCTGTTCTGCATAAGTACTCTTACCACTGCGTGCTCCACCTAAAATAAATAGCATAATGATACCTCCTTTACTTTTAATCGATTTTAGGAACAATATAAGTATGCGGAAAATCTTCAATAATTTTCAACTTATGTTTATAAACATCGTGAAGTTTTTCACTCTTAAGTACCTTTTCTTTTTCTCCTGCCAGTACAACTTCACCTTTTTCAAGCAAAACGATATGATCACAATACTGAAAAGCCAAATTCAAATCATGCAGTACCATTATAACTGTCAATCCATACTTTTCTTTAATAGCCTGTAAGCGACTTAAAAGCTCTATACTGTTATGGACATCTAACATAGAAATGGGTTCATCTAAGAGCAGAAGAGGTGTCTTTTGAGCGAGTGCACGTCCTATAAAGACTTTTTGCGCTTCTCCACCACTTAAGCTCATAATAGAGCGTTCTTTAAAGGGGCAAAGTGATAACTCTTCTATAATCTGTTCTACGATATTTTGATCTTCTTTATTTTGACTTCCTAATAAATCTAAATAAGGATAACGTCCCATAGCAATCATTTCTTCTACTGTAAAATCTACGTCTCTTGCATTTTCTTGAAAAACGAAGCTACACTTTTTAGCATAATCTTTTGTTCTAATTTTAATAACATCCTGTCCCTCAAAGAAAATAGTCTGTTTTGCCGGCTCAATAATACGCATTATATGTTTAAGCAGTGTACTTTTACCTGCACCATTAGGGCCAATCATACCATATATTTTATTCTTTTCAAACTGTAAGTTAATATCCTTTAAAATCTGTTTTTCTCCTATTGTATAATGGAGATGCTCGACTCTAATCATGTTAGACTCCTTTTGCGCTCTCTATAAATTAAATACATAAAATAAGGTGCTCCAAATAAAGATGTAATAATGCCTAATGGTATCTCAGAAGATGAAAGAAGACTTCTTGAAAGATTATCACATAGCAAGACAAAAATCATACCTAAAAACCCACTGATTGGAAGGGTTTTAGAATAGTTAGATCCAAATAGTAAACGCACCATATGAGGAATAATAAGCCCTACAAAACCAATTGTTCCTGTAAAACATACTGTTGTAGCAATAAGGATACTGCTTAAAATCAGAAATATTTTTCTTAGCCTATTTACATCAAGCCCCATTGCCTTTGCAGCTTGTTCACCCATAAGTAAAAGATTAAGCTCTTTTCGATGAAGAAGAAAAATAAAAAGAATTGGGAAAGTTACACAGGCCAAAATAATGACACGTTTATAAGACGCACTTGCTAAAGAACCCATCCCCCATGAGAATAAGGTAAGGTTTTTATCATCTGAATAAAGCCTTATAAAGGAAAGAATTGCTGAAAAGAAGTAATTAATAGCAATACCTGATAAAAGAAGACGTATGGTTGAAGTTTTACCTTTAAGCCCTGATAGCATGCCTACAAGTACATTGGCTACAAGTGCACCTAAAAAAGCATAAAAAGGTGTAAACCCTCCTAACATAAACCCAATTCCAGCACCTAATGAAGCCCCTGAGGAAATACCCAACATAAAGGGATCTGCCATATCATTTTTAAAAAGTGCCTGATAAATAGCTCCTGTTACAGCTAAATTAAGCCCTGTTAAAAGAGCCATTAAAATACGTGGAATACGCAGGTTCATAATAACCGTTATCTGGCCCTCACCTACTGCTAGATTCTTCGGAAATCCCAAAAGCTGCTGACTTATAATTTTAAAAACATCTAAGGTCCCTATTTTGGAAACACCTATTGTTACGGAATAGAGACCTAATAGAATAATACTTATAATAAGTAGGCAATATAGAAAACCTATATTGCCTACTTTATAATTCTCCCTTATCCTTTTCATTGCTTACTTTGTTTCAGGGTGAATTATTTGAGCAAGAGCTTCAAAAGCTTGTGCCAAACGTGGACCTTGTCTTGAAATCATAGCATCATCAATCTCATAAATATGCCCTTCCTGAACAGCACGTAAATCTTTATAAAAATCTGTTGTCATAAGCGTTTCTTTTAACCCTTTTCCAGCAGGTATAATAATCATATCTGGATCACCTTCAACAATTTTTTCTTTAGAAATACTCCAACCTTCTACGTCTTTAGCAATATTATCTCCACCTGCAAGCTCAATCATCTGACCGATGAAAGTATCACCGCCTGCTGTTGAATCACTATCTCCTGCCCATACTGCATAATAAACACGAGGTTTTACTTCATCCTCATCTAAATTGTTAATACGTTCTACAACGCTTTCAACTGTTGCTTTCATTTTACTTACAACAGCTTCAGCCTCTTTAGAACGTCCTACTAAAAGACCAATATTCTCAATTGCAGAATATGTGCCGTCAAAGTCCTCTTGTTCATTTAAAAAAGCTACTGGAATATTGACTTCTCTTAATTTATTAATGACTTCATCAGATACATGCGTAGAAGCTACAACTAAATCTGGATTTAAAGCTACAATTGTTTCAATATTAGGATCAGAAGTCCCACCTACTTCTTCTGCTGCTAAAGCTTCTGTTGGGAAATCACAATATCTTGTTCTTCCTACTAGTTTATCTGTTACTCCTAATGCACCTAAAATCTCTGTTGTACTTGGTGCTAAAGAAACAATACGTTCAGGTGCTTGTGTCATAGTAATTTCTGTACCTGTAGAATCTGTAATCGTAACGGGGAAAGCCTTTTCCACCTGCTCAGTTTGTCCCTGCGCACTTTCTTCTCCTGTTACTTCTTTTGGTTGTTGGCTACATCCTACTGTCCCAAATAGCATAGCGCCTGCTAGGCCAAGTAATGTAAGTTGTTTTAAAAATTTCTTCATGTTTTTCCTCCATTATCTACTCATTTTCATATAAAATATGTTTAATAGCTTCTAAGTCAAGATGGTCTCTTAAAATATTAGCAAGCTTGGTGTACTCATGATCTTTAAAACGTGCATAATCCTCTTCGTAACCATTCCTAATTTTAATAGGCCCTTCCATTTTTCCTCTTTTTTGAGCCAATTCCTTAAGAAAAGCTAGTGTAAAATGCACTTGATCAAAGATACCATGTATATAAGTCCCATAAACATCTGCCTCTCTTGCTTTATAACCTTCTATTCTAGAAGCTTTCTCACCTAAACAAGTCTGAATTTCTACAAAAGGCACCACGCCTTCACCTTGCCAAATAGTCTGTCCCATATGGATTTCATAGCCTTCTATATAAGTATCTTTACAGTTTTTAAGTAAACCTGTTTTATTTACAATACATCCACTTACTTGTGTTGTTGTCTTTTCACATTCAAACTGTGTATCGATTTCTAATAGATTAAGTCCTTCCATATGCTCAATATTATTTTCAATATAATACGGATTATAGAGCATACGTCCTAGCATCTGATAGCCTCCACATATACCAAAGATAGCCACTCCTGCTTCTTTAAGTTCCTGCAAGCATTCGTCATAGCCATTCTGTTTCAAATAATTAAGATCCTTAATGGTATTTTTAGAACCTGGTATAATAACAAGATCAGCTTCTTTTAATTCTTCTTTAGCATGTGCATAACTTACATGGACACCATCTAATGAATACAGAATATTAAAATCTGTAAAGTTAGACATATACGGCAGGCGAATGATTTTAATAACTAAATCATTTTCATTTTTTGCTTTTTGTGCATAAAAAATATCACTTACACTATCTTCATCATCAAGTGCTAGCTTAAAATATGGCACCACCCCTAATACGGGTATTTTAATAATATCCTCTAGCATTTTAAGTCCTGGTTTTAAAATCTCTACATCTCCGCGGAACTTATTGATAACCACACCTTTAACGCGCGCCCGTTCTTCCTCTGAAAGAAGTAACAGGGTTCCTGCTAATGATGCGAATACTCCACCTCGATCAATATCGCCAATAAGAATAACTGGTGCATCTACTAGCTCTGCCATTCCCATATTAACAATATCGCCTTCTCTTAAATTGATTTCTGCCGGACTACCTGCTCCTTCTAAAATAATCGTATCAAAGGAAGCTTCAAGCTTTTCATAGACTTCTTTGACTTTATGTTTGAGCTTAGGTTTAAACTGATGATAATCCATGGCTGTCATATCCTTGTACACTTCGCCCTCAATAATATATTGTGCTTTCATTTCACCTGTGGGCTTAATAAGTACCGGATTCATCAAAACAGAAGGCTTAACACCTGCAGCTTCTGCCTGCATAACTTGAGCTCTTCCCATTTCCTTCCCATCTTCTGTAATAAAAGAGTTTAAACTCATATTCTGAGATTTAAAAGGTGCTACCTTATGCCCTTCTTCGTATAAAATACGGCATAATCCTGCAACAAGTACACTCTTACCTACTGAAGATGCTGTTCCTTGAAACATTAAATTAGGCTTTCTCATAAAAACCTCCTTATAAATGGCTACAATAAAAAAAGTTAGCAAGTATCCTCCTTGCTAACTGAAAATATACGTACAGATTTGTGCCTCATTTTACCCATACGTCTTTCCCACCGAAAGAATACGTTTATCCTATAAGGCAGGTCTCCTGGCTAATAGTTCATCCTCCGGTGAGCCTTACCATAACTTTGTTACAGTGGCATCTTTCACCTTTGTCCCTATCAACAGTAGCGGGGGCTGCAGCTTTTAACTTTCCCTATTAAGCTTTTTAAAAGCACCTTATATTCTTGTCTGTTTTCGATTGTCGTGCCTTATCATGACATAAGTTGTATGAATTGTCAAGTATGTACTACTGTTTCTTCATATGAATAAAGATAAGCATATACATTAAAAAGGCAAATAGAAGCATGATTGTGGCCACTGCTATAAAAATATTTACACTGGTAAGGTTTAGAGATGGAATGGCAATAAGAATAATCATGGTAAAATAAAATACTGCTGTACACACTTTACCATACCACAGAGCACCATCTAGCTTTTTACCTTCTCTTAAAAGCACCAGACAGCTAATAGCCATTGTAATTTCTTTAATAACAAATACTATAAGTAACATCCACATCCACTCAAATCGAAACACTAGCACAAATGCAATAGCTGCTTGGGTCAATTTATCTGCGATAGGATCAATAACCTTGCCAAGTTCTGTAACTTGATTAAATTTCCTTGCAATAAAGCCATCTAGAAAATCTGTCAATCCAGATGCAATAATAATACCTGCTGCTCTATAATAATCTTCGGGTCTTACTGCTGTCATATAACACCATATAAAAAGTGGGATAAGTAATATTCTTACATAGCATAAAAGATTAGGAATACTACAAGCTTCTTTCAAAGTTATTTTATCTTTCATTTGTACATAACTTCCCTTCATATATATTCAATAGTCCGCGCTTTAATGCTAGCTTACGCGCAATCTATGAATAAAATATAAAAATCCCCGAAAAGTTTACCATTATCTTAATAACTTTTCGGGGATTACTTATTGAGGTTTAAAGCTTGAACAGCATGTTTCTATATAAATAGCAGCATGACCTGAACCATCTACATCAATACTATTAAGTGTACATTGATGGTCTGCATGATAGGTGCAAGTTGCAACACTGCAGGTTACACTTAAACAAGGGGATTTATATTCTGTGTGCTCTGCTAAGTTACTATACACATCTTGGTTTAAAAAAGTGCCGCAGCAAGTTGCTTCATCTTCTACTGCTCCTTGCCCACCAATAGCCACACGCTGAGCATAGCATACGCGATCATTATTATAAGAACAATTTGTTACACTACAATGTACTTTTGTCATCTTATGTCCTCCTAGCTAAAATACCTATCTAGTAAGCCTTTAAAGGCACAACCATGTCTTGCTTCATCTTTAGCCATTTCATGCACGGTATCATGAATAGCATCTAAGTTTTGCTGTTTAGCAAGTGTAGCAAGTTTCTTCTTACCCTCACATGCACCAAACTCTGCATCTACACGTACTTGCAAGTTTGCTTTGGTATCTGCTTTAACAACTTCACCTAAAAGTTCTGCAAATTTAGCTGCATGGTCTGCTTCCTCATAAGCAATACGCTTATAAGCTTCTGCCACCTCTGGGTAGCCTTCTCTATCTGCTTGACGACTCATAGCTAAGTACATTCCTACTTCACTACATTCACCTAAGAAATTAGCTCTTAAGGCTTCAATAATTTCTGGATCTACACCATCTGCTACGCCAATACGATGTTCATCTGCCCATGTGAGCTGATCATCCATTAGGTTAAATTTACTAGCAGGTGCTTTACAAATTGGACATTCATCCGGTGGCATGTCACCTTCATGAATATAACCACAAATGACACATACGTACTTTTTCATTTGTTCATCTCCTTTTTAATAATGCTTACTACCGTTAGTATTTCCTGCAACTTCTACTTTATACTCTTCTAAAAAAGTTATGAAACAGCTTCTTCACTTGCTTCTTTCTGTACTGGCTTACGTCCTGTAAGAGAAAAATCTTCTAGTACTACTTTTGTTGTATAAACCTTTTCACCTTCTTTATTTATATAGGAATCTGTTACGATTTTGCCTTGCACTAAGATCTGTTGACCTTTTGTAACACTACGAGTAATTAAAACAGCCTGCTTATGAAAAGCTACAACCTCGATAAAATACGTTTTCTTCTCTTTTCTACTCGTACGTTCATGTACTGCTAGAGTAAACTGTGTGTAAGAAACATCTGTATCCTTAGATTTTTTTAGTTCAGGATCCTTTGTTAAATTGCCTAATAAAGTAACTTGATTCATACTAACCTCCTTATATTTTTTCTAAAGTATGGCCTAACCCCTTGATTTTATACAGCTACCTGCTATTTTTTTATATTTTCTAAAAAATAAGCAGCTGTGTTCTTTTTCAACAGCTGCTTATGCTTTATTTCATATTTAAAGGTGGTTTTCTGAAAATATAGCGACCTTTCTTTTCCTCAACTATTCTACCTTCTTCTACCACGTGCATACCTCTTAAGAAGACGTGTTCGGCTCGGCCAATAACTTTAAATCCTTCATATGGTGTATAATCTACATGCTGTAACTGCGTTTTAGCAGAAATCACCCCCCTATAACCCGGATTCCATACAACAATATCTGCATCGCTACCTACAGCTAAAGTACCTTTTTGAGGATACATGCCAAAAAGTTGTGCTACATGAGTACTGAGTAAATATGCCATTTCCTGCAAACTTAAACGTCCTTTTGTTACACCATAGCTATAAATAAGTTGTGGCCTATGTTCAATCCCAGGTATACCATTTGGAATTTGAGTGAAATCATCAATCCCTATTTTTTTCTGACTTTCAAAGTTAAAAGCACAATGATCTGTACTGATTGTCTGGATTTCTCCTTCTTGAATACCTTCCCATAAGGCTTCTTGATCTTGTTTACTTCTAAGAGGTGGTGATAATACATACTTGGCGCTTTCAAACTGCTTTAAGTGATACAGTTTTTCATCTAAAAGTAGATACTGTGGACATGTTTCTACATAAACTCTTTGCCCCCTTTTTCTAGCTCTTCTTATACATTCCAATCCTTTTTGTGTACTCAAATGTACAATATGCACTGGAACATCTACCATATAAGCAATATCTAAAAATCGACTGATTGCTTCAGCTTCTATCATATCTGGCCTAGATAAGGGATGTGCTAAAGGGGTCCTTTGCTCTTGCTCAAGTAGCATTTTTGTATATGCCTTAATGAGATCTCCATTTTCACAATGTACGCCCACTAATCCTCCTAAGTTTTTAGCACTCTTTAGAATTTCATAAATAGCCCCATCATCTAATCTTAAAGCATCATACGCCATATACAGTTTAAAAGATGTAATGCCTGATTCTCGCATAGTAAGTAGCTCACTTTTTATTTCATTATTCCACTCTGTAATAGCCATATGAAAACCATAGTCACAACTGCACTTTTCATCTGTTTTATGACGCCAATTTTCTAAAGCATTTATAAGGGTTTCACCTTTATTTTGGGTAGCAAAGTCTATAATGCTTGTTGTCCCTTGTATGAGTGCTGCTTTTGTGCCCGATTCAAAGTCATCAGCTGTATGGGCCATTCCAGTATCCATATCTAAATGCGTATGTGCATCTATAAAGCCTGGAAACAGAATCATGCCACTTGCATCAAGTATGTGGTCTGCCTTATCAATCTTACCTATTTTTTTTATAACGTTTCCTTCAACAAGTATATCTACAGGTGTATATCGGTTTTGCTCTGCGATAATACCGCCTTTAATCAAGTAAGACATAGCATCACCTCGTTTGTTTTTTCTTTCCTATTAGATTGAAGGCAATATTTGTAACCATTCCTACAATACATACACTTGCTACTGCATCACCAAATACAAACTGTAAAAATGTTGGGAATTTACCAATAATTTCTGTCACAGCTGTCAAACCATACCCTACTGCAAAAGTAATAGAAAGCACTTTTACATTCCCCTCAGAAAAACCAGCTTGTGCAATCATTTTAAAGCCATTTACTAAAATCATACCAAATACCGTTATAACAGCACCTCCTAGCACACTAGAAGGAAGTGCTGCAAAAATAGCACCTACTTTAGGCATAACACTTGCTAAGACCAGAACAGCTGCCCCTGTAGCAATACAGAATTTGTTAACTACTTTTGTCATCGCAATAATCCCTGCATTTTGCCCAAAAGCTGTATTAGGCATACAATTAAAAAGTCCTGCTAACTGTGAACCAATCGCATCTGCTAAAAGTGCTCCTGAATTTTCTGAGGCTGTTGCTTCTCTATTAAAAGCAGCCATTGTAATACCACTTGTATTACCTAATGTTTCGAGTCCTGATACAATATAAACAGCAGCAAAAGCAACAATGGCACCTACCAAAATACCACCAAAAACAGCCGGCAATCCATAAGCTGCTGCAATGGTAGATAAGGTTGGTACAAAAGCAAATGCTGTTCCCATTACAATAGGAAGGCCTGCTCCAATTTGAAACTTATTTCCAAATTTAATAGGATAAAGTTGAACAAATGTGGTAAATCCAGATACTAGCATAGCACATTGAATCATCAGTACACGTTCCTCCATAGGAACCCCAGCAATGCCTGCGACAATTAAAATAGGTGCTAAGTTACCCGTAAACATGGCCAGAACATGCTGAAGTCCTAGTGGCACAGCTACCCCTAAACTTGGTCTTCCATCTAACTGGTAAATAAGTTCTTGATCACTACTACGTTTTAAGTGCATACTTCCCCTCCCCAGGCTAAGCCTCTAAAGTTTAATCCTTGTTCCAGTTTCTCCTCTTATGCCTGCTTTTGCTTTTTCAAGTAAAGTAATAAGTGTATATCTTCCTTCCTTTGATCTTGCAAAATTAGTAGCTGCCTCTACCTTAGGTAGCATAGATCCAGGAGCGAACTGGTTTTCTGCAATGTACTTTTCAGCCTCAGCTACTGAGAGTGTATCAAGCCATTTTTCATTAGATTTCCCAAAGTTAACAGCTACTTTCTCCACTGCTGTTAAAATAATAAGGCAATCTGCATGAACAGCTTTAGCCATTTCACAGCTTGCAAAATCTTTATCAATGACAGCGCCTACACCGGATAAATGATTACCATGTGCTACTACAGGTATACCCCCACCTCCTGATGCAATAACAACTTGCCCTGCATCTGCTAGTGCCTTAACTGTTTCTATTTCTACAATACGTATAGGTTTAGGAGAAGCAATCACTCTTCTATAACCTCTACCTGCATCTTCCATCACACTGTATCCTTTTTTCACCAAAAGATCTGCTTCTTCCTTGGTCATAAATCTACCAATAGGTTTAGTAGGATGTAAGAAGGCTGGGTCTTTTTCATCTACTTCTACTTGTGTAATAAGTGTAACAACTGATTTTTGTATACCTCTATTAAGTAACTCTTCTCTTACAGCATTTTGAAGATCATAACCAATATAACCTTGACTCATAGCTACACAAACAGACATAGGAATCACGCAAGTATCTGGATTAGATTTATGCACTTCTCCCATTGCTAGATTAATCATTCCAACTTGTGGACCATTGCCATGAGATAAAATAATCTCATAGCCCTCCTCTACTAAGTCTGCAATGGCTTTTGCTGTATGCTTAACAGCTATCATCTGCTCTGCTAAATTGTTACCTAAAGCATTTCCCCCTAAGGCAATAACGATTCTTTTTGCCATATGCATCCCTCCCTAACAAAGCTTTCTATTTATACAAACGGTCTTTTCTTTCTTTTTCAAGTTTTCTAAGTACAGCTACTGGATCCCCTACTTTGGCAAGAAAAATCATGGCTGCAATAATATAAGGCTTAAAAGATGCTTCTTTATAAAGTTCATCACGATAACGATCAAAGACACTTGCAGCTACTTCTCCTTCTTTGCAACTTACACCTGAGATATCAGCCGGTAAGCAATGCATATAAAGTGCTTTGCCATTCTTTGTAGTTGCCATAAGCTCTTCTGTACATTCCCAATCCTTATGCTGTGCATTTTGCATAAGGAGCTCTTGCTCAAGCTTATAAATGCCTTCCATATCACCTTTACCATATAAGTCTGTACGTACTTCCATAGCCTGGTAAGGTGCCCAGCTCTTTGGATAAACAATATCTGCATCTTTAAAAGCTTCTGCCATAGAATGGGTCTTAGTAAAAGAACCACCTGACTCTTTAGCCTGTTTTTTAGCTAACTCCTCTACGTCACTCATGATCTCATAACCCTCTGGATGAGCAAGCACTACATCCATACCCATACGTGTCATAAGCCCTATAATACCTTGTGGTACAGATAATGGCTTACCATAAGAAGGAGAATACGCCCATGTCATGGCAATCTTTTTACCTTTTAAGTTTTCAATGCCACCAAATTCATGAATAATATGAAGCATGTCTGCCATAGCCTGTGTAGGATGATCAATATCACATTGTAGGTTTACAAGCGTTGGGCGTTGTTCTAGAACACCTTTTCTAAATCCTTCTTCAACAGCATCAGCTACTTCATGCATATAGGCATTACCCTTACCAATGTACATATCATCACGAATACCTATAACATCTGCCATAAAAGAAATCATATTAGCTGTTTCACGTACTGTTTCACCATGTGCAATCTGGGATTTACCTTCATCTAAATCCTGTACTTCAAGCCCTAATAGGTTACAAGCAGAGGCAAAACTAAAACGTGTACGTGTTGAATTATCTCTAAATAATGAAATACCTAGTCCGCTATCAAACAGGCGTGTAGAGATATTTTGACTTCTTAAATAACGTAAGCTGTCTGCTACTGTAAAAACAGCTTCTAATTCTTCAAAGCTTTTTTCCCAAGTTAAAAAGAAATCATTTTGATACATATTTCTAAAATGTAACTGTTCTAATTTTTTAAGTACAGCTTCAAATGTATTCATGTTTTCTCTCCTTTTTATTTAAAGATTTTGGTAGTAAAGCGTTGGCATCATTGCATAGACTGCTGCACATTTTACAAGGTCAGCTTTCCATGTTTTTTCATTTGGTGCATGAGCTTCACATTCTTTTCCTGGACCAAATCCAATACAAGGAATACCAAAGCGTCCCATTATAGAAACACCATTTGTAGAGAATGTCCATTTATCTACTAAAGGCTCTCCATACATACCTTTATAAGAAGCTACTGCTGCCTGCGCCGCTGGGTGCTCCTCGGGAAGGACCCAGGCTGGGAAATAGCAATCTGTTGGATAAATAAGCTCTGTCCAACTCGGCCTGTCATATTTATACATAGTGACTTCTGCTTGATATTTTTGAACGGAAGGAAGCTTACGAATCTCCTCTAGTGCCATTTCATAAGTTTCTCCTGCTGTTAGCCTTCTATCTATAGAAATAGCACTCATATCTGCTACTGCACAACGTGATGGAGAATTATAAAAAGATTGAGAAACAGTTAAGGTACCTTTACCTAAGAATGGATCTACATGTAACTTATCATTCAGTGCTCTTACCTCATTAATAATTTCTGCCATTTTATAAATAGCATTATCTCCTCTTTCTGGTGCGGAACCGTGACAAGAAATACCTTTTACTTCTACACGAATTTCCATACGACCTCTTTGACCTCTATAGATATTACCATCAGTAGGCTCTGTAATCACTACAAATTCGGGTTTAATCTGACTTTCTTGAATAATGTACTGCCAGCATAGCCCATCACAGTCTTCCTCTTGTACTGTTCCTGTTACAAGTATGCTATATTGCTCTGGGAGAAGTCCTAAATCTTTCATAATTTTTGCACCGTAAACGGCTGAGACAATACCACCTAATTGGTCAGATGCACCACGCCCTCCAATTTCTTCTTCTGTTTCATATCCTTCATAAGGATCAAAAGTCCAGTTACTTCTTTCTCCAATACCAACAGTGTCAATATGTGCATCATAAGCAATTAACTTCTCACCTTTTCCTATATAGCCTAACACATTACCCATAGGGTCAATATCTACCCTATCAAATCCCAGTTCTATCATTTCCTTTGTAATACGCTTTATAACGCCTTCTTCCCTACAACTTTCTCCTGGAATAGCAATCAAATCTCTTAAAAATTTTGTCATAGCACCTTCATAATTTTTTGCAGCTTCCTTTACTTCCATAAAACCCATCTTTATTTCCCCCTTAAAATGATAATTTCATTTTATGATTCCAAACAACATCTCTATAATGCTCGGGATCTGTATCCCCCTCTGTTGAAAACATTAAGATAACAGAATGTTCGTCTAAATTAAGGGCTTGTTTAAGTGATTTCATCTCTTCTATTTCCATAATACTTGCTAGAAGTCCCATACTCACTGCACCTGATTCACCTGATATAACTCTTGTATCATCTTTTAAAGGAGCCCCTAACATACACATGCCTTTTGCAGCTACCCAATCAGGGCAAGATACAAAGAAACTACTATTATTTTTTAGAATTTCCCAGGAAATGGTATTCGGTTCTCCACATGCAAGCCCTGCCATAATCGTTGGCATATCTCCTGTTACTATACGTATATTGCCATCTCCCGCCTTTGCAGATTTATAAAGGCAGTCTGCCTTAGAAGATTCAACAATAACCGTTGTAATTTCTTCATTTGGGTAAAGATTAGAAAAATAGCCTTGAACTGCTCCTGCTAATGAACCTACTCCTGCTTGCACAAAAATATGAGTAGGCTTCTTTCCCAGCTGGCTAGCTGCTTCCATAGCCATTGTGCCATAGCCTTGCATAATCCATGCCGGAATCTCCTCATAGCCTTCCCAAGCTGTATCTTGAACCATTACACCACCTGGTGTGCGATTAGCATGGGCACTTGCAAGACGTACACATTCATCATAGTTAACCTCTTCAATAGTTGCTGTAGCACCCTCTTTTTGGATATTCTCAAGTCTAATTTGCTGAGTACCTTTAGGCATATAAACTACAGCTTTTTGACCCAGTTGACGTGCAGCCCAAGCTACCCCTCTTCCATGATTACCATCTGTTGCTGTAAAGAAAGTAACTTCTCCAAGCTGCTTCTTAAGATCTTTTGAAGTAAAGGTTTGATAATCTAATTCACCCACATCTTTTCCAAGCTGTTTAGCAATATGTTTAGCCATTGCAAAGGAGCCACCTAAAACTTTAAAAGCATTTAATCCAAAACGATACGATTCGTCTTTAACATAAATGCCTCCTAAATGGTAAAAGTCTGCAAGATGATTAAGGGCTACTAAAGGTGTTTCATTATACATTGGAAAACTCTCATGAAAATGTTTTGCTTTTTGTACCTCATCTACAGACATAATAGAAAGATGATCACCATTTGTATGTACCATCTTGTTCTCTATCCATTTAATTTGTTCCATTAAAAGATCCTCCTACTTGCCATTTTTAGTTGCTTTCTTTTCCATATAATTATAAAGTGTGTATTTTGAAATACCGAAGTACTCAGATACCTTATCACCTGATTTAGTAATTAAAAAAGCTCCTGCTTCTTCTAAAAATTGTATGGCTCTTATTTTATCTTCTTTATTCATAAGTGCGACGGGTTTTCCTATAAGCTGGGTGGCTCTTTCTATAAGATCTTCTAGTAAGTCCTCAACTTTCGTGGTAATTTTAGCTGCAGGGGCAGAAAGCTGCTTCGTATCCCTAATTAACTGACTCAGTACATTTTCAGCTAGCATGAGCTTTGTTATATCATAGTTAATAGAGAAAATACCCTCAACCTCGCCTTTTTCATTCTTAATGTATATGGTACTAGATCGTAACAATCTCCCATCTTCTGTACTAACACAATAACCAATCTGGTCCTCTCCCTTATGATGTCTTAGCGTTTCAAGCACCACTTCAGAAGCACCATCTCCTACTTGACGATGTGTAACATGACCATTTTCAATTTGTACAATAGTATGTTCTTTATCATCAAGTGTCAAATCATGTATAGTTACTTCACACTCTAACCCAAATTGTTTACCTAGCGCTTCTGCTAACCTGCTTATAAATTCTATAGGTATCTTATTTTGCATCAACCTTTCTCTCCATTTCAGTGAACTTCTAATAAGAGTATATGCGCACTTTTTCAGAATAGAAAAATTATATACACTTTTTATAAAAAAATTTTAGGTATGCTAAAAAATTTTGGTATATGGTTCAGTTCTGTCTCATTCCATCATAAACATAAACAGAGACTTAAATGTTTTTCTAATTTTCAAGAGAGGGGTAGGAAATGTTACTCATTGGAAATGGTTATTTAGTTTCAAGAGATGAAAAACAACCGTTTTTACAAGATGGCTGTGTTGCCATAGAAAAAGATACCATTATGGCTATAGGTCCTACAGCGCACCTTAAGACGCAGCACCCTTCTGCTACTTTTATCGATGCTAAAAAGGGGCTCATTATGCCAGGGCTTATTAATACGCATAATCATATTTATAGTGCTTTTGCACGAGGTGCTTCCTTAGGTGGTCCACCACCTCGTAACTTCCTAGATATTTTAGAGCACACCTGGTGGAAACTGGATCGCCACTTAACTTTAGAAGATACTAGATATAGCGCTTATTGGACTTATCTAGATTGTATTAAAAATGGTGTGACAACTATCTTTGACCATCATGCAAGCTATGGTGAAATTACAGATAGTCTATTTGCTATTTCTGATGTGGCTAATGAATTAGGCCTACGTACATGTCTTTGCTATGAAGTTTCTGACCGTGATGGACAGGATAAAATGAAACGAGCTGTTAAAGAGAATGAAGCTTTTATAAAAGCTTCTCAAAACCATCCTATGCAAAAAGGATTGATGGGGCTTCATGCCTCCTTTACACTTTCAGATGCTACCCTCGACTACTGTCGTAGCCACCTTCCAAAAGGTAGTGGTTACCACATTCATGTAGCTGAAGGTATAGAGGATGTCTATGATAGCCTTAAAAAATATGGTAAACGTGTACTTCATCGTCTGTTTGACCAAGATATATTAGGTCCTCATACGATTGCCGGACATTGTATTCATATTACTCCAGATGAAATGGACCTTCTTAAAGAAACAGATACTGTAGTGGTCCATAATCCAGAAAGTAATATGGGTAATGCTGTAGGGGCGCCACCTGTATTAGAACTTTTTAAAAGAGGCATTTTAATAGGACTTGGTACAGACGGTTATACCAATGATCTATTTGAATCTTTAAAAGTAGCAAATATCCTTCAAAAACACCATACATGTAATCCAGCTGTAGCTTGGGAGGAGATTCCCACCATGCTCTTTGAATACAACCCTAAAATAGTTAGCCGTTTCTTTACAAAATCTGTAGGTGTCTTAAAACCTGGCTATGCAGCTGATGTGATTGTAGCTGACTATATCCCTCAAACACCACTTAATACGCATACCTTAAACGGACATCTTTTATTTGGATTAAATGGCAGGTGTGTAACGACAACTATAGCAAATGGCAAAGTCCTTATGAAGGATAGGCAAATTCTTATAGCCGATGAGGAGCGTCTTATGGCTAAATCTCGCCAGCTCGCGCAGGCACTTTGGAATCGTGTTTAAAAGAGGGGAGTTAATAAAATGAATGATCGTATGACACCTATTCCTTTTCCCAAGTTAATGGAATGGATTCTAATAGAAAAAGAACATGTCTTTGGTATTAAACAGATTTTTAAAACAACATCTCATAAATATTTAAATTTATTTAACGAAAAACTTGAAATACCTTGCGGACCTGCTGCTGGCCCCCATACACAGCTTGCTCAAAATATTATTGCTGCCTATCTAGCTGGTGCTAGATTCTTTGAGCTCAAAACTGTACAGACTTTAGATGGAGAAGACTTACCTGTTGATAAGCCCTGCATAAGGGCAGAGGATGAGTGCTACAATGTAGAATGGTCTACTGAGCTTACTGTACCTGAGGCTTTAGAAGAATATATTAAAGCTTGGTTTGCTTTAAAACTTATGAGTAAAGAATTTGACTTAGGTGACCCTAACGGCTTTATTTTCAACATGAGTGTAGGCTATGACTTAGAAGGGATTCGTTCTACTAAAATTAATACCTTTATTGAAGGGCTTAAAGATGCTTCTTCTACGCCTATATGGCATGCCTGTATAGAGTGGGCTAAGTCTCATCTTCAAGCATTTCAATGTATTGATGAAACCTATCTTTTAGGCATCTCTTCTCATATTTCCTCTTCTGTTACCCTTTCTACACTACATGGCTGTCCACCTGATGAAATTGAACGCATTGCTACTTATCTTTTAAAAGAAAAAGGACTGCATACTTATATTAAATGCAATCCTACACTTCTAGGCTATGATTTCACACGCACCATTCTTAATCAAATGGGCTACGACTATCTTGTTTTTGATACTCATCATTTTGAACATGATCTTCAGTTTGATCAGGCTGTTCCTATGCTTGAAAGATTAATCGCCCTTTCGAATAAACTGTCACTTACCTTTGGTGTTAAATTGACAAATACATTCCCTGTTCAAATCACACGTTCTGAACTTCCTGGTAAAGAGATGTATATGTCTGGACGTGCACTTTTCCCACTGACTCTTTCACTTGCTTACAAACTTGCTCATACTTTTAAAGGTAACCTTAATATTTCTTTCTCTGGTGGTGTAGATGCCTACAATATTAAAGAGCTATTTGAACTGGGTATTTATCCTATCACCTTTGCAACTACACTGCTTAAACCTGGTGGCTATAACCGATTTTATCAAATTGCCTCTCTTCTTAATACTTCTAAAGAGGTGCCTCATAAACCTATAGCTCTTTCTAGACTCTACACCTTCTTACAGACAACTTATACAGATACACACTATACGAAAGCCATTAAACCTTTGCCTGCTCGTAAAATAGAAAGTTCTGTTCCACTGCTAAACTGTACTTTTGCCCCTTGTCAAAAAGGTTGCCCTATTGAGCAAGACATTCCTGAATATATACGTCTTGTAGGTGAAGGACAATATTTAGAAGCTCTTAAAGTGATTACTTTAAAAAATCCACTACCTTTTGTGACAGGTACTATCTGCAATCATACTTGTACTACTAAATGTAGACGTAACTTTTATGAAGAGGAAATCTCTATTCGTCAGGTAAAGCTAGAAGCAGCGACTCAAGGTTTTGATGCCCTTCTAGAGACTCTTACTCCTCCTTCTATTCAAAGCCCTCATAAAGTAGCTATTATTGGAAGTGGTCCTGCTGGGCTTGCAGCTGCTTACTTCTTAGCACGTAGTGGTATGGATGTTACAGTATTTGAAAAACGTAAGGCACTTGGTGGTATTGTACGTTTTGTTATTCCAGATTTTAGAATAACTAATCAGGCACTTTATAAAGATATTCGCCTTATTTGCCAGTACGGGGTTAAATTTGAACTTGGTCGTGAAATTACCTCTCTTGACGCACTTAAATCAGAAGGTTTCCAATATATACTTATTGCAACAGGTGCATGGCAACCAGGACATCTCAATTTAGAAGGTGATGTACCACTTAATGTCATCCATTTCTTAGAACAATTTAAATCAGACCCTAGCGTTCTTAACCTGGGAAAGAATGTTGCTATTATAGGCGGTGGTAATACAGCTATGGATGCTGCTAGAGCTGCTAAGCGTGTACCTGGTGTAGAGAATGTGTACTTAGTTTATAGAAGGACAAAATGTTATATGCCTGCTGACACAGAAGAACTTGAACTGGCACTTAAAGACGGCGTATTGTTTAAAGAATTGCTTAGCCCACAGCAATTTAAGGAAGGTATGCTCACCTGCATCAAAATGAACTTAGGTCATCCTGATGCCTCTGGCAGACTACAGCCTATTCCAACTGAAGAAAAAGTAAATCTTCCTATTGATACACTCATTAGTGCCGTAGGCGAAAAAGTGGATACAGATTTCTTTAAAATGAATGGACTTCCTATTGATACTAAAGGCTTTATAATTCATGACCCTTTCACCACAGAGCTACTGTCTAACACCTTTGTTATAGGCGATGCACGTAGTGGACCTTCTACAGTTGTATCTGCTATTCATGATGCAACCCTTGCTGCTAAAACTATTTTAAACCGTGAAAACTTAATATTTTCTTCTATACCAACTTCTACTCACTCGCTTAGAACGGATGAAGTCTATAGCAAGAAAGGTATATTAAAAACTAATGGTTCAGTAGAGGATGAATCTATTCGCTGCTTAGAATGCGATAAAATCTGTGAATGCTGCGTAGATGTCTGTCCAAATCGTGCTAATGTGACATTAGATGTAGAAGGCAAAAAACAAATTCTTCACATTGATTGTATGTGTAATGAATGTGGTAACTGTACGATTTTCTGTCCTTACAATAGTGCACCATACCGAGATAAATTTACCCTATTCCATACATTAGAAGCATTTAACAGTAGTACAAATTCAGGCCTATTTGTTGCGGATTTTACTACAAAAGCTATTAAGTTACGTATAGATAAAAAAATAAGCGTTTTACATGCTCATGAACTAGATGATCGCTTTACACTTAAGCCTTTCATTTTAGCACTCTTTAATGAGTATGCTTATCTTATTTAAATCTAAATAGGAGGTACACATGTCTACATTCTTTGTTAACGGCGAGCAAGTTACACCCCGTCGTAATCAAAAACTTCTTACCTTTTTGCGTGAAGACCTAAATCTTGTCTCTGTTAAGAATGGTTGCTCTGAAGGAGCCTGTGGCACTTGTATGGTACTCATTAATGGCAAAGCCACTAAAGCTTGTATTCCTCAGACTGACAGATTAGATGGAAAACATATTATAACTGTAGAAGGGTTAACTCAACGTGAGAAAGACGTGTATGCCTATGCCTTTTGTGAAGCAGGAGCCGTACAATGCGGCTTCTGTATTCCTGGCATGGTTATAAGCGCCAAAGGACTTTTAGACCAAGTTCTAGACCCTACACCTGAACAAGTTAAAGAAGCTATTAAAAACAATATTTGCCGTTGTACTGGCTATAAAAAAATCGAAAAAGCTATCTTACTAGCTGCCTCACTTTTAAGGAATCACATACCACTTCCTTCTGCTACTTCATCTGGTCAAGTAGGTGATCCCCTCGGACGTATTGATGCTATGAAAAAAGTTCTTGGGCAGTCCGAATATGTAGATGATATGCGCATAGACGGCATGATTTACGGATCTGCTTTAAGAAGTGCCTATCCACGCGCTATTGTGAATCATATTTCTACTGATGAAGCATTAAAGCTTGATGGTGTACTCGGTATTATTACATCTAAAGATATTCCTGGGGCACATAAAATAGGCCATCTCAAAAAGGACTGGGATGTACTCATTGAGGAAGGTGGTACAACGAGGTACTTGGGGGATGCTATTGCACTTATCGCTGCACGTTCACCAGAGATTGTAGAAGCTGCCAAGAAACTTATTCGGGTAGACTATACACCACTAACACCTATTACAAGTCCTATAGAAGCTTTAAAAAATGATGCACCTCTCATCCACGAAAACGGAAATGTCCTTCAGATTGAACATCTTGTAAGAGGTCAAGCAGATGAAAAGATTAAACAAGCTAAATATGTTGTAACGCGTCACTATAGTACGCCGTTTACAGAACATGCTTTTTTAGAACCCGAATCCGCTATTGCCTTGCCAAACGAAGATGGTATCCTCATTTACTCTGCAGATCAAGGTATTTATCAAACCCGTACAGAATGTGCTGCTATGCTAGGACTTGAGCCAGAGCAAGTTAGAGTCATTGCTAAAACTGTGGGAGGTGGTTTTGGCGGTAAAGAAGATATGAGTGTACAACATCATGCAGCTCTCCTTGCCTATCTCCTTAAATGCCCTGTAAAAGTATCCTTATCCCGAAAAGAAAGTCTTATTGTCCATCCTAAACGCCATGCCATGGAAATGGATTTTACAACAGCTTGTGACGAAAATGGGTACCTCCTTGCACTAAAAGCCACGATTATTTCAGATACAGGCGCTTATGCTTCTCTTGGTGGTCCCGTTCTACAGCGTGCTTGTACCCATGCAGCTGGTCCTTACAGTTATCAAGATATTGATATTTTAGGCAAAGCTGTCTATACCAATAATCCTCCTGCAGGTGCCTTTAGAGGCTTCGGTGTTACCCAAAGCTGTTTTGCTATGGAATCTAATCTTAACCTCTTAGCAGAAATGGTTGGCATCTCTCCTTATGAAATACGTCTGCGTAATGCTATACGTCCTGGGCAGGTATTACCAAATGGCCAGATTGCAAGTGATGATACAGCTCTCGTCGAAACACTTGAAGCCGTGAAACCTTATTATGATTCCCATCCTTATGTAGGGATTGCCTGCGCTATTAAAAATGCTGGTCTTGGTGTAGGGATTCCAGATACCGGACGTTGTAAACTGGTGATTATAGATGGTAAAGTGCATATTCGTACAAGTGCTGCCTGTATTGGACAGGGGCTTGGAACCGTTATGACTCAGATTATATGTGAAACGACTCATCTTCAACCAAGTGATATCATCCATGAAGCTCCAGATACGAAACTTACCCCTAATGCTGGTAATACAACAGCTTCCCGCCAGACACTTTTTACAGGTGAAGCCACTCATCTTGCTGCACTAAAGCTTGCTAAAGATTTGCAAGTCGCTTCTTTAGATATCCTAAATGGCAAGGAGTATGACGGCGAATATAGCGGTATTACAGATAAAATGGGCTCTCCTAAAGAAAACCCTGTGAGCCATATTTCCTATGGCTATGCCACTCACCTTGTCATTCTAAATGAAGCAGGTAAGATTGAAAAAGTCATTGCTGCTCATGATGTAGGCCGTGCTATTAACCCTAAAAATGTAGAAGGGCAAATAGAAGGTGGTGTCACGATGAGTCTAGGCTATGCGCTTACAGAAAATTACCCGCTTACAAACTGCACACCTACTGCTAAGTTTGGTACACTTGGCTTATTTAAAGCACCAGACGTTCCTGAAATTGAAACCATTATTATAGAAAAGAATCACTCTGATCTTGCTTATGGAGCTAAAGGTATTGGAGAAATCTGCTCTATTCCTACAGCTCCTGCTGTAGCACTCGCTTACTGGCAATATGATGGCGAATTTCGAACTAGTCTCCCTCTTATCCATACTCCTTATTTTAAAGAAAGGAGAAAAAATAAATGAGTCGTTTATTAATTAAAAACATTCATACCCTTATAAGTTGCGATGATCAAGATACTATCTATCATCATGTTAACCTTTATGCAGAAAATGGTGTCATTCATTCCATCGGTCCTCAATCTTTTGAGGCTGATCAAGTGATTGATGGCAGTCATTATTTTGTTTACCCAGGTCTTATTAATACACATCATCACCTTTATCAAGCTTTTACAAGGAATTTACCTCAAGTTCAAAATTTAGAACTCTTTGACTGGCTTAGGGCCCTCTATGAAATTTGGAAAGAACTTACCCCTGATGCTATTTATTTAAGTAGTCTAGTAGGCATGGGAGAACTCATTAAAAATGGGTGTACGACCTGTTTTGACCATCATTATGTCTTCCCTCATTCAATGAGCCATAACTTTATTGATAGACAATTTGAAGCTGCAGATACGCTAGGTATACGCATGCATGCTTCTCGTGGTAGCATGTCTCTTAGTCAAAAAGATGGTGGTCTTCCACCTGATAGTGTGGTTCAAACAGTAGATGAGATTTTAGCTGATTGCGAAAGACTTGTTAAAAAGTATCATGACCCTTCCCCTTATGCTATGCACCAAATAGTTTTTGCACCTTGCTCGCCTTTTAGTGTAACAAAGGAACTGCTACGTGACTCTGCCAAACTTGCTAGAAAACTTGGCGTTAGATTACATACTCATTTAGCAGAAACTTTAGATGAAGAACGCTTTACTTTAGAAAGAACAGGTATGCGTCCATTAGAATACATGGCAAGCCTAGGCTGGATCGGGCAAGATGTATGGTTTGCACATGGTATTCATTTTAATGATGAAGAACTCCATATACTAGCTCAAACACAAACAGGTGTGGCCCATTGCCCTATTTCTAATATGAAGCTTTCCTCAGGTGTTGCACGTATTCCAGAAATGCTTAAACTTGGGGTACCTGTAGGGCTTGCTGTAGATGGTAGTGCAAGCAATGACGGATCTAATTTACTTGAAGAGTTGCGTATGGCTTACTTATTACATCGTCTTCATTCAAGCTCTGAAGCACCCACAGGCTATGAACTCTTAAAAATGGCTACCAAAGGTAGCGCAGGGCTACTAGGCCGCACGGATATTGGCACTTTAGCACCTTACAAGACCTGTGACCTTTTCATGGTTGATTATGAAAAGCTTGAACTTGTTGGAGCTACTTATGATCCGCAATCTGCACTAGCTACAGTAGGTCTTAAACAGCCTGTAGACTATACAATCATTGCAGGTAAAATAGTCTCTCAAAACGGAAAACTTTTAGGTATAGATGAAGAAAAAATCAGTAGTATGGCACGTATGGAAGTTAGCCAGCTACTCAAAAAAGGAGGGATAAAATGAGTGTTGGTGAAAGTGTAAAACGTGTGGATGCTTATGAAAAAGTAACAGGACGTGCAAAATATACAGATGATTTATGTCCACGTACTGCTTTAGTGGCTAAAGTCCTGCATAGCACCATTGCAAGTGGTTATGTCAAATCCATTGAGACAGAAGAAGCGTTAAAAGTAAAAGGAGTTGTCAAAATTGTAACTTGTTTTGATGTGCCTTCTCATACCTTTCCAACGGCTGGGCATCCCTGGTCTACAGATTCTAGCCATCAGGACGTAGCAGATAGGCGTTTGCTTAATACACATATACGTTATTATGGTGATGATATTGCTGCTGTTATTGCTGAAGATGAAGTGGCAGCCTCCCGTGCGCTACATCTCATTAAAGTTGAGTACGAAGCCTTTACACCTCTTCTTAAACCTAACGAGGCTATGCATGCTACTTCTGCTCCTCCTATTCATGAAAATTATCCAGACAATATTTTGTGTCATTCTGATTTTGAAATAGGTCATTATGAAGAAGCAATTAAAGATCCCGACCTTATATGGTTTGAGGGTGAGTACGATACCCAAATTGTTCAGCATTGTCATATTGAGCCTGCTGTTTCTTTCGCCTATGAAGACAATCATCGTATGATAGTTGTTTCTTCTACTCAAATTCCTCATATTATGAGGCGTGTCATTGCACAGGCATTAGGTGTACCTTTTGGTCAAGTACGTGTTATTAAACCTTATATTGGAGGCGGATTTGGCAATAAACAAGATGTACTCTATGAACCCCTTAATGCCTTTTTAAGTAAGCAAGTAGGTGGTAAATGCGTCAAACTTGAACTAAGCCGTGAAGAAGTTTTTACCTGTACCCGTACACGTCATAGCATTCAAATTAAGCTTAAAACAGGCGTACGAGCTGATGGGCGTATTGTAACACGTAAAATTGAAGCATTAGCTAATCAAGGTGCTTATGCTTCTCATGGTCACGCTATTGTTTCCAATGCTATAACAGGATTCAGGCATATTTATCAGCAAGAAAAAGCTGTAAAAGCTGATGCTTATACTGTCTTCACAAATCTACCTTGTGGTGGTGCTATGCGTGGTTATGGCATTCCTCAAGTTACTTTCGCTTGTGAATCTCATATGCAGGATATCGCCGAGGCCCTTCATTTAGATCCTATTGCTTTTCGTATACAAAACGCTATGCAGCTAGGTTATAAAGATCCATTTTTAGGTATCACCTGCTACTCTTCAGGTCTTAAAGAATGCTTAGAAAAAGGGATGGAGTATATCCACTGGCATGAAAAATATCCAGCTTATCAGAATCAAACAGGCCCTATCCGTAAAGGGCTTGGAATGGGTATTTTTAGCTATAAGACAGGGGTTTATCCTATTTCTCTTGAAACAGCCAGTGCACGTCTTATTCTAAATCAAGATGGTTCCGCACAGCTTCAAATGGGTGCTACAGAAATTGGGCAAGGTGCAGATACTGTTTTTAGTCAAATGGCCGCCGAGACAATTGGCTTTACTTTGGATCAAATTCATATTGTTTCTACACAAGATACAGATATTAGTCCTTTTGATACAGGGGCTTATGCTTCTAGACAAACTTATGTCAGTGGAATGGCCGTGAAAAAGACAGCAACACTCTTTAAAGAGCGCCTTCTCTCTTATGCTGCTTATCTTTTAAAAGCTCCTGAATCTACTTTAGATATTCAAAATAATGAGATCATTAATTCTGTTACCAAAGACTGTCTAATCACTTTGCCAGCTCTAGCACTCGAAGCTTTTTATAACTTAGATTATGCTTCTCATATTACTGCTGAAAGTAGTGTACAGTGTAAAAATAACACCATTTCCTTTGGTGTTTGCTTTGCTGAAATCGAAGTAGATCTTGCTCTTGGACGTATCAAAGTACTCGATATGATTAATGTGCATGATAGTGGTGTACTCATTAATCCTCAGCTTGCAAAAGCCCAGGTCCATGGTGGTATGAGTATGGGACTAGGCTATGCTTTAAGTGAACAGTTACTCTTTGATGCCAAAGGTAAGCCGCTTAATCCTAATTTACTAGATTACAAGCTTCCTACGAGCATGGATACACCAGACCTTGCTGTAGACTTCGTAGAAACTGTGGACCCAAGTGGACCTTATGGCAATAAATCCTTAGGCGAACCACCTGCTATTCCTGTTGCACCTGCTATAAGAAACGCTTTGCTTCAGGCAACAGGTATTGCTTTTAACAGTTTGCCTATTACACCACATAAAATGATTGAAAAATTTAAAGAAAACGGCTTAATTTAAGGGGGAAATGCTATGTATGATATTGAAAATATTTATGAAGCCGTAGATATACAAGATGCTATAAAGGCTTTAGTAGAAAATCCATCTGCTATACCACTTGCAGGTGGGACAGATATACTGATTAAAATTAGGGAAGGTAAATTAGCTGGAAAATCTTTTATCAGCTTACATCATGTAGATAGTTTAAAAGGCATTACACGAGATGAACAAGGAAATATTATGATTAGGCCACTCACCACTTTTTCTCACATTACTTATCACCCTCTTATTAAGACGTACCTTCCTATGCTAGGTGAGGCAGTCGACCAAGTAGGTGGTCCTCAAATTCGCAATATGGGGACCATTGGCGGCAATATATGTAATGGTGTAACCAGTGCCGACAGTGCATCTACTCTTTTTACCTATAATGCCCTTTTAGAAATTACAGGGCCCACTGCCATAAGAAATATACCTATTACAGCCTTTTATAAAGGCCCCGGACGTGTCCATTTACAACAAGGTGAACTGCTTACAGGCATATGTATTACAAAAGAAAATTATGAAGGATTCCATGGTCATTATATTAAATATGCTATGCGAGAAGCTATGGATATTGCTACATTAGGGTGTGCAGTTAACTGTAAACTAAATGCTTCCTTAGATCAATTAGAAGATGTTCGTCTTGCCTTTGGTGTGGCAGGTCCAACACCTATGCGCTGTAACAAAGCCGAAGCTGCTGTTATAGGTCAAACAATTTCTCCTTCTCTCTTTAAGACTTTTAGTGAAGTAGCTCTTACTGAAGTCAATCCTAGAACATCTTGGCGTGCTTCTCGTGATTTTCGTCTTCAGCTTGTTAAAGAACTGAGTAAACGTACACTTAAACAGGCTATTTTATTAGGAGGAGGGCATTTAGATGATTAAAGTCATTCATTGTATAGTAAACGGTAAAGAAGAAGAAATTCCAGTTGATATACGAGAGTCTCTAGCCGATATGCTTCGGAATAGACTCTGCTTAACCAGTGTTAAAAAAGGCTGTGAAGTAGGTGAATGTGGCGCCTGTACAGTTCTTGTTGATGATGAAGCTATCGATTCTTGTATTTATCTTGCACTATGGGCAGACGGTAAAAAAATTATTACTGTAGAAGGCCTTCAGCAGCATACTTCCCTTTTAACACCTATTCAGCAAGCCTTTGTGGATGAAGCAGCTGTACAATGTGGTTTTTGTACCCCTGGACTCATTATAACTGCGGTTGAAATCGTGGGAAGTGGGAAACACTATTCTCGAGATGAACTGAGAAAACTTATTTCAGGTCATCTTTGCCGCTGCACAGGGTATCACAATATTTTAAATGCCATGGAACGTATTGTAGAAGAAGCCCATAAGTTTGTAGGCAATGAGTACTAACCTCCCTATTAAAAGAGGCTCTATTTAAGCCTCTTTTTTGTATTTATGCTATTTAACCTTTTGCTTTTATCTTGTATGAAGCCAGCTCTTACGCTTTATGCTTCAAACAGCTCTCCTTCGAGCATCCAGTCCCTTGATGCCTATTATAAGCCAGCATAACATATATGAAAAGTAACTAGATTTCATTACTCAAACACTGTATACCAATAAGGTTGAAGGTAAATCTTCAAGTCAAATTATACAAGTTCTTAATTTTGCAAGGAAAAATATCGATTAACTTGCAGATTCTTTAAATGTACTGGAAGGAAATTATTCTTGTACTCTTATTAAGTCTTCTCGCGTTAAAACCTTAGTATCTTCTATGGACTTATTTAAATATATGACTGCTTTCTTACTTAATTATGCAGAACAAAATAATCCTCCATCTAATTTTAATGTTTTGCCAATTTACTTCAAATGAGATAACATGCTTGAACAAATTCTCACAGATTATAATACTCTTAAATAACCTCTTTTTTCCTTTCGCTCTAGAAAGACTTCTATCATCTCTTTCTAGAGTTTTTTATAGCCTATTTTCTTCTTTTATAAGCATTTCCTTTTATACATGCACTTTCCTCTTTAGTCCTTCATAATTTATAGTACTGACATTTATATAGGCTAGGAGGAGAAAGCTTTGAATAATATTTCAGTTGCCGTTGTTGGTGGTGATTTACGTTTTGTAAGACTGTGTAAGATTTTATGCGATAAAGGCTTTGATACCTGGGTATTTGGTATTACGCATCCAGATATCCCCAAAGGCGCACATATTGCTACTTCTCTTGAAGACTTAAAAGTATGTCAATATGTAGTAGGTCCTATTCCTTTTACACGCGATGGAAAAAATCTATTTACCCCACTTGGTAATACAAGTATCTCTATAGAAATGTTCATTGAAAATGTAAGCCATGCTTACTTATGTCTTTCTGTTATCAAAGAAGATATGAAAAAACTTTTTGAAAAATATAATCTTCACTATATTGATTTAATGGAAATGGATGAAGTAGCTATTCTTAATGCAATGGATACAAAAATGCGTATGGCACTATATCGCATACTCTAACCTATGAGAATACACTTTATAACCATGATGAGAATTCTATTGGATATAAGATTTACATGAGAAGAAAAGAGCTTAGGCTTAGTAGTAAATATGTTTGCCAATCAGTAGGTATTGCTAAAAACACTTTACGAAGATACGAACAGGGGCAAACTATCCCTTCTGCATCTATTTTAGAGAAGTTTAAGAAGTGCTTAAAACTCTAGGACAAAAAGAGCAGAGCCGAAGCTCTGCCCTTTATAATTTTCCGCTGTATGTAACTACTTAACAAATAATATTTTTATGTAGTCTTAATTTTTATAGTAATTTTATCTTCTTCAATTTCTACATCCTGAAACTCTATACTTCTATATTTGAATCCTTTTTCTGAACCTAGCTGCTTAAATTTTTCAATAAGCTCACTACTGTTTAAGTCGTTCTTAATCATCTCTTGTATGCTTCCCATCCCATCACTCTCCATAATAATTATTAAAGAATAATATCTGTCTTATTCCTCAATAATTATTATACTTAAGTTCATCCATTATTCAACTGTATACAACTAAAAAATAAAGCTAGAGCATAGCCCTAGCTAAATGATATTTTTATTGAAATAACTATTTTTTTGTACCTTACCTTAAGACTAATCTAATTCTTTTTTCAGTTTATTTGCAACTTTTTTAAGAGGTAGTAATGCAGTAGCTAGTCCTCTACTAAGACTTAGTACATTACTTAACGCAAGTAATACTAGCGAATTAGCATCAGCAAATATACACTTAATCAAAACGACTTATTATTATGCTTACTTATTATTTTTCAGCCACATGATAGCACTATATGCATGTATAGCTGCTCCTGTAGCTAGTATAGCTTCATTAAACACAACTTTTTCACTATGCATTGGCGCTCCGAATAAAGGATTTTCTTGTTTTGAACCTGCACCTAGCATAATATATAAACTTGGAACTTCATATGAATAGGAAGCAAAATCTTCTGACCCCATGCCTCCAGATTCAAATAAAATTACTGACTGTTCACCTACCAAATCTTTCATATAATTCGTTATTTCATATGCTAAGTGATTATCGTTGATTAAAGGTGGTACTGAAGATAATTCTATTAACTGTGCTTCCCCTCTAAACATTTTTGCAGTTGCTATCACTATATCATTCATCCTATTAAATATAAATGCTCCTATTTCTTTGTCTAAGCTTCTGATAGTTCCTTCCATAATAACCTCTTCTGGTATTATATTCGGTGCATCTCCTCCAACAAATTTACCTATTGTAACAACAGCAGGCTGTAAAGCTGCTATTTCTCGACTTATTATTTCTTGTAAAGATAAATAGATATGTGCAGCTATATTTATGGGATCTATTCCTGTTTCCGGCATTGCTCCATGACATCCAGCTCCTCTTACAACGATTCTAAATCTATTACATCCTGCTATACTTGTTCCTAAACCACATAATATAGTGTTTGAGGGTGTACCAGAATGCACATGCATTGCCAGAGCTGCATCAACTTTAGGATTTTCAAGCACCCCTGCTTGTATCATCTTCTTAGCACCTGTAAATCCTTCTTCATCTGGTTGGAATACTAATTTAATAGTGCCCTCTATTTGATCTTGATTTTGTTTGAGCAACTTTGCTGCTCCTAAAAGCATAGCTGTATGCATATCATGTCCACAAGAATGCATACAGCCATTAGTTGCTTTGAAATCACATGTAGTAGCTTCCTTCATTGGTAATGCATCCATATCCGCTCGTAATAAAAATGTTTTTCCTGGTTTATTTCCTTCAATTATTGCTACTATACCACTTTCACATATCTCTTTAGGTTCATACCCAAACTCCCTTAACTTATCCATTACATAAGTTTTTGTTTTAGGTAAGTCAGCTCCAACCTCTGGGTGACTATGAAGAGTTCGTCTATAAACCATCATATCCTCTTGTATTAATCTAGCTTGTTCCATAAATTTATTCATAGTTCTCTACCTCATTTGTTTCTAGTTTTTAACCTGTCTTTTAAACATTAACTTCTCATTTATTATAATAACTTATTGTGCTAGTTAGTTGTATTTTAAAAAGATAAATATGATAACACAAAAAATTTATTTTACACTTTCATTTATTATTGCTACTATGTAAAGTGTGTAATAATGATTTGATTGTAACGCCACCTCCTAGATGGCTGTACCTAGTTATAACTTATGTACTTTGCAAAAAAATATTCCTATATAAAAAATAAGGCTAGAACCGAAGATCTAGCCTTATTTTTTATATTATAAACAAAAAGTACCTTCAATTAAGAAAGTATCTCTTTATTTATAAAACGGTCTTCTTTATGCCACTAAATGGCGTTGTTTACAAATAATAAAAAAATAAAACCCTGCCTTAAGTCGACTACAGCACATGTAGCTTACAATTTCTTGCGATAATTAAGAACTTACACTGGCTTTGTATATACTCTTAAGTATATCTGTTTATTACTTATTTGTAAATAATAGATTTAAAGTAGTAAGTCTAAAATAAATGATATTCTAAGCAAAAAAAGAAGTCCATGTTGCCATGATCTAAAAACAAAAGATACTCCTACCATATGTGTAATACAATAGATAACTCCTGTAAGGGGGGGAGTTTGCATGATTATTACAGAACAAATGTTCGTATTTATAAATAGGGATTTGTCATTTTATGCAGAAAAATAGAACCAAGCTTTCACTTAGCCCTATCTAAAATGATATTTTTATTTGCTTATTAAATAACTATTTGGTCAGTTAAAAATTACCTCTCCTTGTCAATTTTCTGTAAAAACGCTCTGCTAGATGTCATGTTCCTAGTAGAGCATCTAATTTATACTACTTATACAACTGTATTAGATATCTCAACCCACTTTCCTATGTTTTCTAGGTCTAAGATATTTAAGTAGTTTTCTTCTGTACAACTATACCATTTGCTATTTGTAACATCTTCTATTGCATAAAGTCCTGTACTGTTTCCAAATGATTGATGAGAATATATTTTATACTGTGCTATTGTGTTATTTGAACTATCATTAAACTTATATTCCTTTAATTCATAATAGTAGTCAGGAGAATCTATATCATTGTGACTACCAAAACTACTAGGTATCTCCATTTCTTTAGTTTTCTTAATCTCAAATTCATTGTACATTCTACTTATACAAATATTAGTCTTGCTTTCTGAAATAACACTTCCCATAGTCATTCCAAATTCACTTTGAATAGTGGCTATCTGTATATCGTTTATTTTTAATTTAGGAAAAGTTATACCCACTTTAGCATCTTGATAATTTATACCTAAACCTAATTCTTCTGAGATGAAACGTAAAGGCACCATAGTTCTGCCATTTCTCACATAAGGTGAAGCATCTAACTTAATAGTCTGTCCGTTTTTAATGGCTTCATTTTCTCCAATAGTCAAAATAAGTTCAGTATTATTATAGTTTATAGTTATATGGGGGTCTTGCCAATTAATACTAACCCCTAAAAATTTTGTTATTGTACTGATTGGAACATAAGTTCTCTCATTTATTACTTGTGGTAACACATCCATGTAGTACTTACCTTCACGATTAAATACATTATAACTTTCTGTAGCAACTTTATGGTCATCCATGTACATTTCAACAGTTTCTGTTGCATATAAAGGTACAGTATAAAGTAATGTTACTGATAGTACTCCTGTAAGTATTTGTAAAATTTTTTTCATCGATATCTCCCCTTTACTTGGTTATAACAATAATTTACTTATTGAATAAAATATCTCTTCTAAATATTATCACATTTGTCTAATAAAATCAGTATTTGAGCAAAAAAATAAAGGATAAGCCCATCAGGACCTATCCTCAAATAATGTTTTTATCTTCTAGTTATCTAAAAATAATAAATATGTTTTTTCTTTTTTATCACCACTACTATGACTTTCCTCTTCTACTATAATAGGTTCTTTATAGTCTTGTTCTTTTAACTTAGCAATACTTTGACTTTTAACCTGTTCTTTAAGTTGACTTAAAGAATAAGTATTCCATCCCAAAATACCTATCAATCCAACCACTACAACTCTACTTATAAGTTTTCTCATTATTTGCCTCCTTATTTTAATATATTACTATAACTATTTTTTCTTATTTTAAACTTATCACATTTTTATATTTAAATCATTATTTTTTTAAAATAAAGTATAGTCTTATTATGACTAATCTCAAATAGTATTTTCAAGCAAAAAAATAAAGGGTAAGCCGAAGCTTACCCCAAATAACTACTAACCTTAACTATTAAATCTCTTACATTCTGTTCTGTATAATTCTTATCGCTCCAAATACTAGGGCTATTAATAATCTTAGCCTCTACCATCTTAGCTACTGCAGCATCATAAGTACTTACATCAAATAACCTAACACCTATCTTACTAATAAGTGCTGGCACATTCTTAA